>JAICIG010000596.1 GCA_025924495.1 Pirellulales bacterium
AACCGAACGGCAAGTCGTGCTCGCCCACGAAATCGCCCACATCGCGCGGGGCGACTACGCGACGTGGCTCATCGCCCAGCTTAGTGTGGCCTTGCATTTCTATCATCCGCTGGTGCATTGGCTGGCCCGCCGACTGCGTCTGGAACAAGAGTTGGCCGCCGACGCCTGGGCCGCGGCACTGACCGGCTCACGCGAGACGTATTTGATGACTCTGGCCCAAATGGCGCTGCGCCAAGACGATCGCGCAATCGCCTGGGCCGCCCGCGGATTCCTTCCCACTCGGGGCGCCTTTTTGAGGAGAATCGAAATGTTACGCGAAAACAAACCATTGCGAAGTGGCTCTCTCTCGCGCCGCCGCGCCGCCGTGCTGATGGCCTTAGTTGCCGTGGCGGGCTTGGCCATCGCCGGCGTCCGCGGACCGGGCGCAGGTACCACGATGGCGCAAGCCGCACCGCCTGCCAAAGCCACCACCGCGGAGAGAGCTGCCGCGACCAATGAGGGCAACCGCCCCTTCGATTTGAGCTATGTGCCCAGCCGCGCAGTGGCGGTGCTGGCGCTGCGCCCGGCGGAGATCCTTGCCCAGCCGGGCATGAAATCGCTGGCCAAACTGATGAACGAAGGTAGCGGCCTGGAGGAGAACATCGGCCTGAAGGTCGAAAAGGTTGCGAACGTTGAACTCGTCATCACGCGGCTACCGGAACCAGCTTCCGGGCGACAAGAGAGGCTCATGGATTCCCCGCTCACCATCCTTCGCTATACGGAAGCCATCGACTGGAAAAATAAAGTTGGCCCAAGGCTGGTTGGGCAGCCTGTCGAGGCTACCGTCGCAGGCAAGACCTATTACCACTCAGACCACGGCGACGCGGCCATCCGCCCGGCCTTTTACACGCCGGACGACAGGACCATCGTCTTCGGACCGGAGATTGACGTTCAGCGGGCGATTTTGTCGGCCGGGAAGAGCAGGCCGGATTGGGCGGATCGTTGGGAAAACACGGCCACGGGGCAAGCAGCGGCGATGGTCGATCTGATGGCGGTCAACCGCATTGGTGAATTGCGACGTGCTCCGGCGGCAGGCCCCCTGTTTGCACCGATATGGGAACAAGGCCAACGGCTGTTCGTCTCGGCTCAGGTCGGAAATAAGTTGAACGTCGACGCGCAGATCGACTGCGCCAACGAGCAAGACGCCAAGCGCGTCCACGAGACGATTCAAGCCGCCCTGACGCTGGCACGCAACGGGCTGGACGACGCAGACCGACAGTTGGCCCGCGGCCCGGCCAATCAAGCGGCGGCAGCCCTCATGTTGATCGACCTGGCCGAGGACGTACTCAAACATGGCAAGCTGCAAACCGACGGCGCGACGGTCGAATATGTCACCCAAGCCGATTTGGCGGCCGAGTCGTTCATCGTGGCGGTGGCGCCGGCCATCATGGCCGCCCGCACCGCGGCAAGCCGGGCGCAGGCCACGAACAACATGAAGCAGATCATGTTGGCACTGCACAACTACATGGATGTAAACAAGCATTTTCCGCCGCCCCTGGTGATGGGGCCCAATGGCAAGACACCTCACAGTTGGCGGATCGAAATCCTTCCCTATCTCGAACAGGACGCTCTCTATCGTCAATACCAGATGGACGAGCCCTGGGACAGCGAGAACAACAAGAAAGTCCTCGACCAAATGCCGGCGGTTTTCCGCGATCCAACGGGCGATCCACGCGGCAAAGACACTGCCTACTTCGCCCTGATTGGTCCGACGACCTTTTTTGGCGAGAAAGGCTCCCGAGGCACGACGTTCGCCGAGATCTTGGACGGCACCTCGAACACGATCGCCATCGTGGAAGCCAAGCGTGCCGTTCCGTGGACCAAGCCGGAAGACATCGATTACGACGCCGACAAGCCGCTGCCGAAGTTCGGCGGCTGGCACCCGGGCGGCTTCATTGCCGGTTATGGGGATGGCTCGGTGCATTTTCTGTCGGAAACGCTTGACGAAGGCACCTTACGTAACTTGATTACCCGCGCCGGCGGCGAGTTGATTCCGC
Source organism: Pirellulales bacterium (assembly GCA_025924495.1). The sequence continues at coordinate 2,037 of JAICIG010000596.1, forward strand.
CAATGCAATGATGCACCATTGTCGATCTCACAGGACGTCGGCTGAAAACCGAAACCGCGCATCTCAGCGAATCTTGGCGTGATATGCCCGCTTGGCCGCATCGCCGGCGGGCAGTTGCCAATAGCCGGCGCCAAACGCGCCGTAGTTGATCCACCGCGCGTCGTAGACCTCGCCGGTCCAGCGGTCGTCGTACGTAGGGCCGAGGGTCGCCGCCAGATAATACACCGGGCTGTTAAACCGATCGGCGCCGGGCGGCAAACTCGCGACCAGATCAACCGCCCACCGCGCGTCAATCATGGCGGCCGCAATCAGAATGTACCGTGTTTTATGGTTTGCGTCGCTCCTGACGAACATCGCCGGACGGGTATCGATCGAGGTGCCAATGGCAGCGGCGATTTGCGGTAGTCGCGCGGCCAGCGGCTCGAGCAACGCCCGAGCCACGTCGCGATCGTACCGGGCCAGCATCTTGGCCAGCTCGGAGTCGGGCTCTTCGGCGACGTCGTCGAAATCGTCGTGGCCTGGCCTCGGTCGGCGCAGCGCCAGCGACCGCCAAAAACATTCGCGGGCCAACTGCGGGTCGATGCGTTCGGCAATCGAGAGCAGCCAGGCTGCGGTTAGCGGCGGCGCCTCTAATCGGGGGATTTCCGCTTCAGCCGACGGCAGCCGCGGCAACTCGTCGCGAATCAGCGACGTCAGTAAACCGCGCGCGGCGTTGACATCGGTCTGCGACAAGGCCAGCGCCACGCCGCCCAAACCACGTATGCGCGTCTGGCCAAAAGTTTCGCTCCGCGCCAGTCGCTCGGCGCGGGTTCGGTCGACCGTGGCCAGCCGGTAACAGAAGTCGGCGATATTGGCGACCTCCCAACCGTGCAGATCGAAAACAGGCGGCTTGAGCATGGCCGAGCGCTCGTGGGCGCGCCGCCAGACGTCCTCGGCCAAGTCGGGGTGTTCGGGCAGCAGCCGAACTGCCAGCTCGCCCGCCTCGCGTAGGTATTGGTAATCGGTCGGGGCCTTGAATTCCTCAAGCCACCTGATGGCACGGTGCGGGTTAATGTGGGGCATTACGAGCGCAAGAAACTTTGGTTCGCGCGGCAAACGTGCAGCCTCCTTCTCGGCTTCAGACACGATCTCGGCGGCGCGCTCAAGTATGTCGGCCTCGGCAAAAGCTGCCGCCACCAAAGTGAGGGCCCATGCACGTCTCGTCGCATTTTCCTCGTGCCGTGCCTGCAGCAGGGCTTCATCCAACCATTCAAGGCGACGCGCCCGCTCGCCGTCACCCATGCGAAATGTCGCATCGCACAAATAGTGTGCAACTGAAGCGTGATCGTCAGAGAGTTCGATGTACGTCCGGAGATCGTTCCATGACAGGTTTCCTCTTCCCTCAGCGCACAACTTGGCGCATTGCTGGTCGAGAAATCGGCGTCGTGGTTGCTCACGGTAATCGAGGGCTTCCGCATGATCGAATGTTCCCACGGGGTCCAATTCAGCCGACGCCAACAGCGCCCAATGCTTTTGTTCTTGCGTGCCCGACTTGGCCGCTTCTATCGTCCGTTCGACCATCTCGCGCACTAAGGCAGTCTCTTCCTCATACTGCTGCAGCGGCGCCAACGTCTTGAGCGGTTCGATCGGTTCGTCAACTCGCGGCAGCGTGACCGCGGCTTCGGTACCATCGTCCACGAGCATGCCCGTGAAACGATAGCCGGGCTTCTCGGCGAAGAGAAACAGGCGCCCTTCCGGCACGAGCGGCAGTTGAAACCTCCCTTCACGATCGGTCTGACCGACGATCTTTTCAGGAGCGTC
>JAICIG010000597.1 GCA_025924495.1 Pirellulales bacterium
AGGCCGCCGGCGCCCGGCATTTTCAGGTCGAGCAACACCAAGGAAACATCGCGATCGTTCCAACGCTGGGCCGCTTGCCTCCCATCGGCCGCCTCAATGACGCGATACCCTTCGCTTTCCAACAACATCGCCAGATTGGCGCGGATCGTCGGATCGTCGTCGGCGACGAGGACTGTGGCGGGAGAAGTCGCATGGACTGTCATTGCTTACCTCTTCCAGTCGCCACGGGAAGCCGCAGGCGGAAGGTCGCTCCTTCTCCTCCCGGCAGATAATCGATTTGCCCGCCGTGTTGGACCACGATCTCGCGGCAGATGGCCAGGCCCAGGCCGACGCCGTCCGGTCGTGTCGTAAAAAACGGCTCGAACAGCCGCCGTTGGTCTTCCTCAGGAATCCCCGGCCCGGTATCGCTGACCTCGACTTCGATCTCCTTCGCTCGCGAGTCATACGCCGTTTTCACGTGCAATCGTCCTCCTTCGCGCATCGCTTGCAAGGCATTCATTCCCAGATTCAAAAACGCCTGCCGCAAAGCGCCGCCCGATCCATCGACCTTCGGCAAGTCAGGCGCCAGGTCGCATGAGCAAGCGACTCCTTGCTCGGCGGCCGTGGCGGCGAGCAATTCCAGCGTTTCGCGCCAGATCGCGTTGACGTCCTGCGGATCGCGCTGGCTGTGTTCGGCGCGCGAAAAGAATAGCAATTGACTGACCGTGCCGTTCATTCGATCGACCGCATGCACGACGGCTTCGAGCGACTCGGGCGTTCGCGACCTTTCGGGCAGCCGCTGCCATAACTGCACGGTCGACCGAATTGCAGCCAGAGGATTGCGCACCTCGTGGGCGACTCCGGCCAGCAGCTTGCCGAGAGCCGCCAGGTGCTCGCTGCGCCGCAATTCCTCGCGCAGTCGCTGTTGTTCGCGCCGCTGGCGAGCGAGGCTGCGGCCCAGATTGGCGGTCAGCAGAATCGCCAGCGCCAGCCCGCCAATCGCTATCGCCGTGGAAACCTGGTAGCGTCTGATCTGGCTGCCGAGTTGCTCAGGATCGACAAGCCGATACATAACCCACACCGACATTGGCGCCGGGCGCTGAACGCCGACCGGTTCGGTCAAAATCATCACGCGACTAGAGCGGATATCGCGGATCGACAGCAGGAACTCGCCCGGTGCGCTGCGCAGGCTGTCGCGGGCCTGCAGGCGAATGTAAGGCATTTCCAGCGGCGGCGGATCGTTGCGGGGCGGCGGCCGTTTTTTCTTGTCGTGCGGTGGTTTGCGACCGTCGTCGCGCGCGGGAAAGGCGTAGCCGGCAAAACGGTCGTGCGGATCGGTCAGATAGAATCCGCCTTCGACTCCCGGCAAACCATTCAGCGCCCGAGCCGTGATCTCGGCCAAATCCTGATTCAGCCGCTCCAGACCGTTGCTGGCGACGGTTTCAGTTGATACCAACGTTGCCGCTTGCCCCGCCATGGCGCGGCTGGCCTCGCGCAACTGGCGCTGAATCTCGCGTTCGCGCTCGGGTGAAATCTGGGCGTTGTAGACGTTTACGACCAGAGCCGACAAAGACCCCAAGAAAAGCAGCACGACCAACGTTGTTTGTATGCGAAAACTCACGCAGTACCTTCCCGACCGAGGGGCGCCTTCCGCCGCCGATTCGCGGTTGGCAGGCAACTTCTATTGTATCTCACGCGCCATCCACAGGGCGACGCGATGGTTTTCGAGCCCTCGCGATGTCAGGTGCAAATCGCCCGGAACTACGAATATGACCGGCGAATCATGACGATGGTCCATGAGGTCGCTCCTCTTAATAGTGAGTCAGGGCCAGCCACGCGACGCCCGTCAGCGTGGTAGCGATGGTCAATGGCACGCCGACTTTGAGATACTCAAAAAAGCCGAGTTCGGCGCCGCTTCTTCGGGCATATTCCACCACGATCAAATTGGCGACCGACCCTAAGACGGTGAGATTGCCGGCCAATGTGCTGGACATTGCCAGTGCGAGCCATGCCTGCTCCGGCTGTTCCATGACTTCCATCAACGGCTTGAACAGCAGCACGGCCGGCACATTGGATACGAGGTTGGAAAGCGCGAGGGACAGCGCGCTCACGAGCACCAAGGGCGATTCGCGGAGCGCGTGCCAGCGATCGAGGCCCCAGGTGCGGACCACGTGGATTTCGAAGGCATGCACGACGATGAACAGCCCCGCGAACATGACCAATAACGGCCAATCGACCGATCTGTAGATCTTGTCTGGCCGAACGCGATCGAGCATCAAGAAGCCGGCCGCCGCAAGCGCGACGAGCGCGATGGGCTGTCCGGCGAAGAACAACCCGACGGTGATCAGCGTCACGGCCATGCCTTTGACCAGCAAGCGCCGGTGCACGCGGGGGCGCGCTGCAATCGGAAACGTGACGAAACTCGACGCTGCCTGATCGAGAGTCTTTCGGTAGACGAACGCCACGATCAGGAAATTCAGCAGCAGGCCGGCGATCGCTATGGGGGCCAACCGCGACGCGAAACGCAGGTAGGGGATGGCAGAAAGCGAGCCAATGATGATGTTTTGCGGGTTGCCGGTGATGGTCGCGACCGAGCCGACATTCGAAGCCGTGGCCAATCCGACCAGGTAGGGAATCGGCGGCCGCTTCAGACGGCGGCAAAGCCCCAATACCAACGGGGTCATCGCGACACACACGACGTCGTTGACAAGAAACGCCGAGAGAATCCCCGACAGCATGATTACGACGGCCAACAGGGTGCGCGGCCGTGAACAGTGGAAAGCGATCTTTTCCGTGGCCAAGGCGAAGAATCCGGACAGCTTGAGATAGGCGACGACGATCATCATGGCGAACAGCAGCACGATGGTTTCGTAATCGACGGCCCTCGCGGCGTCGTGCAGGTTCAGCACGCCGAAGGCGAGCGTCGCGGCGGCGCCCACCAGGGCGATGCCTGCGCGGTCCATCTTCAGGCCGGGGACTTTGCCGATCGCCAGCGACGCGTACGTCGCGCCGAAGATGATCGAAACCAGCGTCGCATTCGATTCGTGGGTCGGCACGGTCCAAGTTCTCCTTACAAGACTTACTATCCGGGGGCCTGCAAGCATCAAGGCGCCGGCAATTGCAAACGTCGTAGAGTCATGCCCCTCGCAGAGTCGCTACTGCTCCGCACTCGACCCCAGAAGAGCATTGCCGGGATCGCAGACTGCCATCTCATGATCGGAATTCAGCGTCTCCGGCACACAGGTTACGACCACCGCGGTCGCCAGCGCGCCGACGCCGGCTAGCAGGCCGAACAGCCCGCGATAACCGAAGGCTTCCACGATGGGACCGGAAAGCGCGGGTCCCAGGGCTGACCCTAGTACCAGTGAAGTGCCGACGATCACTTGCGCTTCGCTCATGCGCCGCTCGTCTCCCAGGCGGTCGGTAACCCAGGCTGCGCAGAGGATGGAGAACAGACCACTGGCGACGCCATCGAGCACTTGGATGGCCACGATCTCCCAAGGCGATCGCGCGACGGCGATCAGCGCCAGGCGCGCCGCCATGGCAATCCATGCGAAAATGAGCAGCGGCCGGCGTCCCCAGCGATCCGCCAGGCGGCCCGCTGGCCGGGCCAGCAGCATCCACGCGACCATGCTGACCACGAAGGCGTAAGACAGCATCGCGGCGGGCGCTTCGAGGTCGCGCTTCATGAAGAGTCCCAGGTAAACTCCGCCAGGCGCGTTGCAGGCGTGAAACAGAACCATGGCGGCAATAAAGGCCCAGAGCGCGCGGTCCCAGGAACGCACGGTTGAGACGCCAATAGGCTGCTCTCGCCCCGAACTCCGTCGCGTTTCTAACCGG
>JAICIG010000598.1 GCA_025924495.1 Pirellulales bacterium
GCCCGATCGCGACCGGGATCTCATCGACCTGCCGATCGGTTTGCATCCGCAGCAGCGTGAAAAGATGGCGATCCGGCCGGATGATCCCGCCAGCCGGCCGGCGCAGAGCTTCTATGAGGTGCTTGAGCGGTTCAAGTGTTTCAGCAGCGTGCGGGTGTTGCCAAAGACCGGACGCACGCATCAGATTCGCGTACATCTGGCGGCGATCGGTTGCCCGGTGCTGTGCGATCGGGCCTACGGCGGCCGATCGCGCTTGACGCAGGGCGATTTGCACCGTGGTGAACCAATGCCTGACAAATCGCGCGGAATCTCCGACGACGAAGCCGTGCTGCTCGATCGGCAGGCGCTGCACGCGCGGCGGCTGGCATTGCTGCACCCCGAGACGGGCAAGCCGCTGGAAATCGTCGCTCCGCTTCCGCCCGATCTCACGGCGGTGCTGAAAGAATTGTGCCGCTGCCGTGCCTTGTAAGGCCCCGCCCGGCCGGTCACAATCGTTAGCGCGGGAAATATTTGTTCCGGCGAACGCGGATCGGAGGATGGCCTTCCTAGACCGTCCGTTAACGAACTGGACGGCCTGGAAGGCCATCCTCCGGCGTCGTATTGCGGAACAAATCGAGATCGAACCACGCATCGGAGCAACTATGAAGCTCGTCAAATATACACTTTCGGGCGAAGGCCAGCGCATGGGTCGGCTGGACGGCGACGAAATCGTGCCGCTCTTGTCGACCGCCGGACAATATCAGACGCTCACCGACGTGCTCGAAGCCGACGACCCGCTGGGGGTGATCGAGCTGTTAACCGACCAGGACGCCGGCCGCGTGCCGCTGGCGAGCGTAACTCTCTTGCCGCCGGTCGACCGCCAGGAGGTGTGGGCGGCGGGGGTGACTTACACGCGCAGCCGCACGGCCCGGATGGAAGAATCGACCGGCGCCGCCGCTTGTTATGACAAGGTGTATGACGCCCAGCGGCCGGAGCTCTTTTTTAAGGCCATGCCGTATCGTGTGGTCGGCCCCGACCAGCCGGTGCGCATTCGAGCCGATGCCGTGTGGAGCGTGCCCGAGCCGGAGCTGGCCTTGGTACTCAACTCGCGCATGAATCTGGTCGGCTTCACGATCGGCAACGACATGAGCTCGCGCGACATCGAGGGCGAAAACCCGCTCTATTTGCCGCAGGCCAAGGTCTATAACCAATCGTGCGCGTTGGGCCCCTCCCTTACGCTGGCCCACGCCATGCCCGATCGCGACGATATCGGCATTCACCTGGCCATACTTCGCAAACACGCTATCGCCTTCGAGGGCCGCACCAGCGCCGGCCAGATGCACCGTACTTTCGCCGACCTGATTGAGCACCTGGGTCGCGACAACACCTTTCGCTACGGCGCCATTCTTTTGACGGGCACCGGCATCGTGCCCGACGACGACTTCCGGCTTCGCGCCGGCGACATCATCAACATTACCATCGATGGAATCGGAACGTTGGTGAATTCCGTCGTGCAGGGCTAGCTGGCATATGGCGGGACTCGCTTCGCTCGGCCCACCCTACAATCGCGAACTTCCGATCGAGCGTTTTTTTCGGCGCATAGAATTGCTGTTATTGGCGGCAGCGGATGGCGACGACACAAGCACGGCGAAAAACCAATCTGGATCAATCGGCCTTGTCGGCAAGCGTGACAGACGGTGCATCTCCGTGCAAACAGTTTCAAACCGGAACTGGCCGATTCTCTCGAACTCTCCATAAATCGCAACCGATAGCTCCCTTGGCCGATCGGATTCGGCGAGAGGTTTTTCTCTCCTGCGTTGCTGCAAGCGTGCAGTCTGCTCAGGCAGACGGATGCTTGTCCCTGGCGGGCGCGCGGCAGGCAACCAGTCTTTCGCGTAACGGAGTATCGGGACATGGACAACTCACGACTGGCGGTGGCGGCCGCGCTGGCGGGACTGCTCTCCGCTGGCCCTGGCGTCGCGCAAGCATGCCGCGCCGACGAGATCTTTTCGCCCGCGCAATACTATGCGCTTGTGGCCTCCAGAGAGATTCGGAGCGGTCTGCCTGGGAAATCCTCCGCCGCCCGACCGGAATCAAGCCCCAACTCGGCGATGCCGCGCAGCGGCCTGCCCCGCAATGGCGATTTTATCGTTCCGGGAGTCATAGCTGCCTCGTATGCTCGCCAAAAGATGGAGACGCTCGGCTGCTGCGAGGAAGCCAAAGAGGAGGAAGAAGCCGGTTGCGCCGAAAAGGAAGAGCAGGAAGAGAAAGAAGTCGGTTGCGCCGAGAAGGAAGAAAAGGGAGAAAAGGAAGAAGAAAAGCCCTGCCGGCAATGTTGCACGGGCCCGCTGGGCTGCTGGGGCTGCGGTTGCTGCCTGGTTGAGCTTGGTGAGCCGTTCAAGCTCGGCGATCACCTGCTCTGCTTGAAGAAGCATGATGTCCTGGTGGCCGGCTGGATAGCACAAAGCTACACATGGAACCCCTATAATCCGGCCGACCGCCGCAATGGCCCGGTAACATGGACCGATCAGGCAAACTCCTACCAGCTCAACGAGGCTTACATTTATGCCGTCAAGCCGACGGATACCAAGGGCTCCGGTTGGGACCTCGGCTGGCGTGCCGATGCCTTTTACGGCTCCAGCTACCGTTGGGATACGGAAGCCGGCCTGGAGACGCATCTCAACTCTGGAAAAACTTACGGGCTCGCCATCCCGCAGTTCTATGGTGAAGTCGCCTACAACGACCTGAAAGTCAAAATCGGTCACTTCATCTCACCGGTCGGCTTCTACACCGTCGGTACTTATAACAACTTCTTCAATACGATTCCTTACACCTACCAATACGGCGAACCCTTCACTCACACCGGCTTTCTGGCCAACTATCAAGTGACCGAGAAAGTCAACGTGGGGGCCGGCATGATTCACGGCTGGGACGCCTTCGACAGCAGCTTTAATAAGTGGGGCGGCTACCTGGGCACTTTGACGGTCAACGGCAACGCCGACGATTCGCTGGCCTTCGTCCAGGTTTATAGCCATGAACCCACACAGAACGCCGACCGGCCCTTCACGCAACGCTACTTTCAAACCTTGGTCTACACGCGCCCGCTGAAGAAGATCAGCGAAAAGCTGACCTACATCATTCAGAGCGACTTCGGCGTGCAAGGTCAGGCGACGATGACGGGCAAGACCGCTCGTTGGTACGGCGTGAACCAGTACCTGTATTACAAGAAGAACGACATCGTGAGCTGGGGCGTGAACTTCGAGTGGTTTCGCGACGAAGAAGGCTTCCGTGTAACGGCCCCGGTGCCCTCGCCCGGCAGCCCGAACGCGACCGGCTGGCCGCGGGCCCCCGGCTTCGCGGGCAATTTCTACCAGATTACCGTCGGCCCGCGTTGGACACCGCGGCCCAATCTGGTCATCCGGCCCAATTTCCGCGCCGATTGGTATCACGGCACGCTGAATTCGGAAGGCCTGAAAGTATACGACAACGGCACGAAGAACCTGCAACAGATTCTGGCGACCGACGTGATTCTCACGTTCTAACCCTTGAGGCGAACGCCCGCTTGTCCTACCATTTGGTAAGACACGCCCCAGCGAGAACCTCCATGAAGTTGATCGTCGCCGTCATCCAGCCGAGCCGCCTGGAAGCCGTCAAGGCCGCCCTGACGGAAGTCGAGGTCTTTCGTCTCACCGTGATGGATGTGCAAGGCTTCGGCCGCCAAAAGGGCCACACCGAGACCTATCGAGGCCACGAGTTCACCGTCAATCTGCTGCGCAAGGTGCAGTTGCAGATTGCCGTGAACGACGATTTCGTCGAGC
>JAICIG010000599.1 GCA_025924495.1 Pirellulales bacterium
CTTTGTGCATGATGCGCGCCTTCCATCCGCCTGACGCGGGCTTGTAACGCGGCGATGGTCTCCTGACGCGATAGCATTGCTAGCACTCTTCCATGTACTGTACGCGCGTATAGATACTTGTCAAGTCGGCCAAAAAAAGCAAGAGCAGGAGGGAAAGGTGTCGGCAAACAGGCGATACGAAGCTTTATCACCGTTTGGCAATGGCGCCTGAATGAAGCCCAATACAAACCAAGCCATCAAGCGAAGGCTTTAACGCGCCCGCAGCGCGGTGCGGCAAATAAAACCTAAGTGGCTTTCAACAAGTGGTGCAGCACTGGCGACTCGCCCGTCGCTTCAAAGAATGCTCAGGCCTAAGGGCAGCCGCATGACGCCCTCGTGACCTTCGGCGCTCGTGCCGCTGGCGATCGCCACAAAGCCAATGAACAGCCAGAATGCCGCATGCATCAATGGGCCGGCAATGAGCCGGATCTTGCCTCGGCCGGCCAACTCGGCGCGGCGAATGCGCCAATAGACGTAGTAGCTCAATAAGCCCGCCGCGAGCGCAAGCCAGGCAGGCGATAATAGTCGTAATGTGCAATTCAGCCCAGCGGGTTGATGATTCTCCACGACAAACCACGGCTGAGGCGAACCGATCGTATGGACGTAATCGGCGGCGCCTTGGACTCGCGTCGGACCTTCCGTGCCGCCAATCATGAAGAAGTTCCAAAGGCAGAACAAATAGCCGCCCAGCAAAACCAATTTCAAGGTACGGATGGCCCAACTCCGCCACTCCGCGGCCCATACGGACCAGCCTCCCGGTACGGCAACGGCTGTCTGGGGCGCCGCCGCAGAGAGCTCGGCGTTCGCTGCACGCGCGACTAGTCTCTCGCGCACCGAATTTACGACGCGTCGCGCGCTGCCGGCGAGGCGCGCAAGCAACTTTTGCATCAATACGAGCAATGCGGCGCACTCGACGAGTATGCGCCGCACAATGCGGTTGCGCGATACGCGATTGGCCCATTGAAAGACATAAGAATCGGGCTGCGGCGCGTTGATTCCCTCGACGTCTGTCTTGATCTCGCTGGCGTGCTGATAGCGGCGATCGGGTTCCTTCTCCAGCGTTTTATGAACGACGTCGTCGAGCCGCGCGTCGACATCCCGCTTGGCGGAAGGCGGAGCAAACCGGCCGATCGGCAACTCGCCCGTCAGCATTTCATAGAACACCACGCCCAGCGCATAAATATCGGCACGATGATCGACGACTTCCGGGTTCTCGATCTGTTCGGGCGCCATGTAGTGTGGCGTGCCAACCGCCTGCCGGCTGCCGGTGAGCGAGAATTCTCCGGGCGTCTGGCTGAGCAGCTTGGCCAGACCGAAATCGGCGATTTTGACCTGTCCCTGGCGGTTGAGCAGGATATTTTCGGGTTTGATGTCGCGATGGACCACGCCCGCGTCGTGTGCGTATTGCAAGGCCTCGCAAATCTGCGGCACGATGGCCAGCGCTTGTTCGGGCGCCAGGCGACCGGCGCGCGTGGCCTGCCGCAGGTTTACCCCATCGACATATTCCATGATGAAATACGGCACGTCGCCGGTCTGGCCAAAATCAAAGATGAGCACGATGTGCGGATGAAACAGCCGAGCCATGGCCCGCGCCTCGCGCGTGAATCGCTCGTTGAAGGCTGGGTCGCTCGCCGTGCCGGGCGGCAGAATCTTCAGCGCCACCAAGCGGCCCAGTTGCCGCTGCCGCGCTTTATAGACCGCTCCCATGCCGCCGCAACCAAGCAGTTCCAGAATCTCCAACTGCGGAAAATGCTTCGCCAGTTCTTCAATGCTCGGCGGCGCAAAGGCCGGGCGAACGAGCGCCTCGGTCGAAGCGCTCTCGGGTCCGATCCCCGATCGGCTCGCCAGGCCGGTCGCTAACAAGCATTTGGGACAGACGCCTTCGGGGGCGTCGGCAGCCAGTTCAGCCTGGCACTGCGGGCAGATGCGAGCGTTTTCCATCGATTTGAATTCCAGAGAAGATTTCCACATGTCAGAGGTTCTCTAGAAAGATCAAACCGGAACAAGGGGAAAGGTTACTGACTTTTTTGGGGAATGAAGGTCGCGGGGCCCGGCAAGCGCCGGTAAAAAACGCTCGTTATTCCATTCGTCCTTCGGGACTCAACCTTCAGGACAGAGCGCGAAACAAGGATCGCAATTCATCTTCGATGTCTTCGGGCGTAGCAACGGTTTGAGCAACTTCCCGCCGCAGCAACTGGCGATAGCGGCTGCGCAGGCGGTGTACGGCAACCTTGATGGCGCCTTCACTCCGGTCCAGCTCCGCCGCGGCGTCGGCATAGGAGGTCGTCTCGGCGCTCGTCGTGAGATAGGGCTTCAGCCGTTCGAAGATGGCGATCTTGCCCGCCTGTTCGTACTCGGCCTTCAGCGCCGCGAGCGTTTGCTCCAGCAGCGAAAGCGCCCAGCGCCGCTCGTATAACTTCTCGGGCGTAAGCCGATCGACCGGCTCCTGGCAGAAGCGCGCTTCCGCCGAGACGAAATCCAGCGACAATACCGACTCGTGCGGCCGGCGTTTCAAGGCTCGCGCATCGCGGCGGAAATTCGCGAGAAAGTTTTTCAACGCGGCCAACAGGAAGGCGCGAAACCGCCCTTGATCTCGGGCTACGCGGTCGAGCGTCTGCTTCTCCAACAACCGCGCGAAGAACTCTTGCGTCAGGTCTTGCGCTTCATCGACCTGAAAGCCGCGCCGTCGCACATAGGCGTAAAGCGGGCCCCAATATGCGGTGCAGAGAGCCGCGAGCGCTTGCCGCGCGCCCGGCGTCGAGCGACGCCTCGCCGCCAGCACCAGGCTCCAGCGCGTCGTAGCAAAATCGCGTCTGTTGCGCAGCGAACCACTCGGAGATAATCCCTGCGATGCCATGCCGACATCTTAACTCGCCGGCATGGCGTGGAACACGTCCGACTCTCTTAAAGAGCGGGCTTATTTCTTGATGGCTTTGCCGGCGGGCGTGGCCGGCCGGGCGAGGTGTTTCACGTCGGAGGCGGGAATAGGCTTCTCGCCAGGCTGATAGACGCTCTTGGCGTTGGCGTAAACGTCGTCCCAATAGAATAACTCGGGTTTGAGCTTCTGCTCGGAGAGGAGTTTCGCCTGGTCAACGTAATGGGGCGACTGGGGGTCGCCGCTGGCGCCAAAATTAATCACCGTCGCCCCTTGCACGCGTTCGCCGAACTCGAAGACGCCCATGTAGGTGTAGCCGATCACGCCGTATTGTTTGGCTACGGTCTTCACGAAAGGAATGTGAATTGACGGCGTGTAGTACTGCGTAAAGACGATGCCCATCGGTCCATGGGCGCCGGCCGAGGGCAGGCTTGGCGCCTTGTCGCTGAAGGGGATTTTGACCAGATCGGCGGCGTTCGGTTGGCGCTGAATGCGGTGCACGTCGCCCCAGGCGACTTTCCAGTCGCCGTGGGTTGCGCGCAAAATTGCCGCCGCCTTGATCAGGGCCTTGAATTGCTCGGGTCGATTATCGACAAAACGTTCCTTGAGCGTTTCGCCCGGATACGAATTGCCGAACAACTGCTCATACCAGGCCACGCACAAGGTCGCCTGCGTCGAAGCGTGCGTCACCCGGCAATCCCAATCGAGCAAGTGCTCCAGGTACGGCTGCACCTGAGCCGCAAGCCCTGGATCGCTCTCTTTGAGCGTTTCGAAGGCCTTGGCGTATTCGGGCAGTTCGGTCAGCGGCCAGTAGAGCGTCGTATCGTAAGCCGCAACTTGCAGCTCGTCGAAGCTCACGTCGTGCATTTCGGTCAA
>JAICIG010000600.1 GCA_025924495.1 Pirellulales bacterium
CCGGTCCTCGGTCACTTGCGCATCCCATTCGACGTTCATGCCGGCCGGCCCTTTGGCCACCCAGTGAGAACGGTTGTTGGCCATTTGCGTGACAGAGTGGAGATGGTTCATGAAACGAGGCAGTTGCTCGAAATCTCGCCAAAACCGGTAGAGTTCTTCCGGGCTTTTGTTAATCGTAACGCTCTTGTGCACGACAATTGGCTGTCCTTTCCGGAACGGACGCCTGGACATCCGGGCTGCGCAAAGCATATCCACGGCTGTCACACCCGCGACCGCCGCAGTGGCAAACGCGAGTTTGCCTCGCCTTGAATTGCCGGAAGTCATGGCGCTCCCGAGCGACAACAGGTCCAACGCGTCACCCGCAACCCGAGCTTTGAGCCATTTGTCCTGTTGATCCGCTTGCGTCAAAAGCCCGATACCGGCGGCAATCTCGCGCGCGCCGTAAAGGCGCATTAATCCTCTATTTGGTTTCGCGCCGATGATCCTGCAGAGCGCGCGCGGGGCCAGGATTTCGGCGACGCCGAGTCCGATGCTGAACCAGCCGAGCGCATTTGCGATTTGGCCGGGATTAGATCGTAATGTGTTTTGAATGCGATTTTGCATGAACTGACTCTCCCTTTTCCGTCGAGTTCAGGAACATGCGTCACGTAGTAGCGAGCTTATATGGGGTAAGCATGGGATTTTTGTTTTCGGGCGAGCCCTAATATGCCGACCAAAGAATGTCATCGCTTCGGCGTTTGCGCCCAGGCAATCGGCCGATGAAGCGGCGTAAACGCCGCGCTCCAATAAGAGCGGGAGATCCGGTTCAGTGATGTTGCTGCAGGCGATCAGGAAGTTAGCGCCTCAAACACCTTCGCGAACGAAGGGCCGAGGGCCATTTCTTCATGGCGGAAATAGATGAACGCGTCGCGGCGAAACCACTCCAGCGGTTCGAGCTCAGGCAAGCGGTGCGTTCCAGGCTCCAGCTTGCGCTGCACGGCCGGCTTGCCGGCCATGAATAACTGCTGGTAGCTCGAACGCGCGGGACGAAAGCGAAAGATCGGCCCGTGCACCGATTCCCAGCTTCGCTCAGGGACCGGCAGCGTGCCGTCGAGAATCGCGCCTTGGCCGTCAATCACAAATGGCTGGATGCCATTGCCGCAATGCTGTGCGGTCGACAAGCTGATCGTCTCGTGGTACGGCTCCTCGGTCTTGGCCAATACAATCCGGTCGCCGGGCGCGGCCAATTGCAAAGCCCGCTGCAAAGTCCGCAGCGGGCCGCCAAAATCGCTCGTGCTGGCGGCCGCGCCGTCGTGCACGTCGTCGCCGCCAAGATTGTCTACGAAGAGATCTTTGGCGGCGGCATCGACCGTTGCCAATGAAAAACACATAATCGCCAGTCCCAAGCTGCGCATCGCATCGCTCCGCAGATATCGTTTTTACGGGTCTTAAAGTGTAGCATGAAGAAAGTGCGAAGCGCGGAACTCGGAGTTTGGAGCGAAACTGCCGTCTGTTTCCCGGCACGCGCCAAGCCGAACTGGCGGAGCTGACCGGCCATGCGTCTGGCGATCAACAACGGCTGCATTGAGCTGCATCAGGGCGATATTACGGCTGAAAAAGTCGATGCGATCGTCAATGCAGCCAATTCGCGCCTGGCGGGCGGCGGGGGCGTGGATGGAGCGATCCATCGTTGCGGCGGACCGCAGATCATGGCCGAGACTGCCCGACGCTATCCGCAAGGCTGCCCGACCGGATCAGCAGTCATTTCAGGCGGCGGGCAGCTTGCGGCACAGTACGTAATCCACGCGGTCGGACCGGTATGGCAGGGCGGACACCGCGGCGAGGCCGAATTATTGGCTGGCGCCTATCGGCGTTCGCTGGAACTGGCGGTCGAACACGGTTGTCGCAGCATTGCGCTGCCCGCGCTCAGCACGGGGGCGTACGGTTACCCGATGGATCAGGCGAGCCGCGTGGCGCTCGCGACAACCCGCGAGTTCCTGCTCGAACGCGCCTTGCCCGAATTGGCGAGGTTCGTGCTGTTCGGCCCCGGCGCGTACGGCGCGTTCGCCGCCGCGCTCGACGAGTTGCGAGCCGCTGGCAAGTAGGGCCAGCGGCGTTTTGACGTCAACTCTCTGTGCTCGGCGCGACTTTATCTCCTTGGCGGCGCCGGTACGGCAACTGGCGGCGCGCCGCCTGCTCCCGAGTAAAGTTTGTTGGGCCTGATGAACCGAATCTGCTGATCGCGCTCAGCCGGCGGAGTCCAACCCAACCCTTCGGCTTCGCGGAGCAATTGATCGAGACGATTGGCAATGATGGACTGCTGAGCCGCCTTGCGCTTCTCAATCAACGCCCTTAACTTCTTGACGCGGGCTTCGATTTGAGCGATTTCATCTTCGCGGATCTGTTGTTGAAGATTGAACTGCTTGGCGACTAACTCTGCGAGCTGCGCCTTGATCTTTTGGCGTTGTTCGTCGTCCGACGCTTCACTGTAGCGAGAAACCAACTCCTCGCTCTCGCGAGACAATTGAGCGCCGGCCTGCTGCAGTTTCCCATCACTCGTCTCGTAGACCCAGACCCGGTTTGCGGCGCCTGCCGGCGCCGTGTAATTGTAATTCTGCGGCGCTACGTTCGCGGCCGCTGGCGCCAGACCGACCGGCGCTGCTTCTTTCGTGTCGGTAGCCGGCGGGGCGCCCGCAATGGGCGCAGCATTGTCCTGGCCACGGGCCATCGTCCCCATGGCGAGGGCGGCAAGGCTCAGACTGGTCAATCCAGCGATGCCTGACTTAAGGAATGTCCGCATAAATTAGGCTCCTGTAGCTTTAGAGGAAAGTTCCGACTCGTGCGCCGCCACTATTTTGCTGCGGGAGGCACGACAAGGACCGCTCCGGGCTTCGCCCCCGGGGCCGTTTCAATCGAAAGGACGTTCGATGCAGCAGGAATGGCCCCTGCGCGTCCGGGCTGTGCGGTGACCTCCAGAAACTGTCCTTTCGGCTCCGCTGACAAGGAGCCGGCGGGCGGAGTCCAGCCTAAACCGTCCGCGTCGCGCAGTAACTGGTCGACCCGCTGGTCGACGATCGTCTTCTGCGCCTCGCGGCGTTTCTGAGCCAACTCGCGCAGTTTCTTGATACGCGCCTCGACGCGTCCCAGTTCGCGTTCGCGGAGTTGCTGCTGGACGTCGAAGTGCTTGGCCAACAATTCAGTCAACTGCGTCTTGATTGCGCCGCGCTCCTCAGCTTGCTCCGTGGCGGCGTATCTGGCCACGAGCTGTTCCGATTGCTGCGCCATGGCAGCGTCAGATTGTTTTAAGGCCGTGGTCTCGGCGTCTTCCGGCTCTGAAGCACCGGTTGCCGTCAGTCTTCCGTACACGTTGACTGGCCAATAGTGCAAGGGAGTATTCGGACTCGGCCCTGTTGGCGGCGCGGGCACGGCCGCCGACGTGCCGGTGGGTTGCTCATAAAAAGTCACTTTAGCGCCGGGCTGGCCGGTTTTCTCCACAGTGACATGTTCAAAAGCTCGGCCGGCGCTTGGCTGCTGGGCCCGCAATAAGCCGATGACCCCCGCCATGATTAGCAGAACTGCGAGGCTGCAGACAGCAGTGATTCTTACCCATTTCATGAATTGATTCCTTGTTCAGACGTTGTATAAGCGACACATTCAGATTCGCGAAGCGGTTAAGGGGGCGCGCTCAAGTTCTGTTCAACGGCGTCAATCTCGGCGCGCAGTTCCCGTAGCGGATCGGCAAGCCGAGGCTCGGCGTCGGCCGATCGGCGCAGTTGCCGTGCGTGTTCGTCGGTGTGTGGTC
>JAICIG010000601.1 GCA_025924495.1 Pirellulales bacterium
CCCGCTGCTTAACTGGGGCGTTAGCCAGTCAGCACGCTGATTCGATCTCTCTAGATCCATGGATACTTCCGCGAGTTCGAGGGGCCTGTGGCGCGCGGGGCCGCCGGCCGAGTCAGCCGCACTCATGACCGTCGCCGCCGCCTTTCCCGGTCTTCCGGATGCGTACATCGCATTCGTCAGGCGGGAAAACGGCTCCGAGGGAGATCTCGGAGTGTCACCTGGATGGATCGCTCTTTGGCCCGTCGAGGAATTGGCGGCGCGAAATGCCGGTTATAACATCGCCGAAGCGTTGAAGGGGTTCATCGGATTCGCCACAGACGGCGGCGGAGAACTGATCGCGTTCGACACTCGCAGGGCACCTTGGCGCGTCTGCACGGTTCCTTTTGTACCGCTAGACGAGTCGTGCGCACTGCAAATCGCAACGGATTTCACGGCGTTGTCCGAGCAATTCGGGTCAATCTCGACTGCTGGCTAACGAACGTTGAAGCAGACAAGGCCCGTGTTGTCCGGAAAGGCGAGTCAGGGCAAAGCGTGACAAGGACTCACCTGTAGGGGCATCATTATGAGTACCGCAACAACGTTGCGGGCCTTGCAGCTTAACTGGGGCGTTAGACGAGCAACATGATTGGTATACGCCGATGGTGACCCCGGTCGCAGTTGCCAACACGCATGCGTTGCTGGATCCGGCGTTTGCTGAAGCCGAGGTCGCGGCGAACTTCGCCGGCTGGCTCAGAGTCGGTGAGGCGGTCCTGGCATATGGCGCAGACCTGCTACTGCGATCGATTCGAACGCACCACGAGTCGCTTGAAGATCTGGTCGTCATCGGTAGTGCATTTCGACAAGTCCTCGTCGCCGCTGACGGATGTCTCATATGCCTGCGCGCTGGAGCCGTGCAGCAGGCTATGCTCCATAGCAGGGATGAGTTCGAAGCGAGTATGGCGATCCAGTGGATTCTCTCCCGGGGCAAGCAGCGCTGGGCCAGGCAATTTTATGTGTCGACGCTCCGCCAAAGCCGCAGTTGGTATCGCCAGTTGATTCCCGGAACAGCCGAACACAGTGCACATCAGGCTGTCTGGTCCACGCTGCCCAACGCACCCGTCCACACGCCGGGCCAAATACAAAATGCCCAGGCGCAGGTCGCAGAAATCGATGCTCTTCTTGGCACCCCGGTCTACAAGCCCATCGACGACGCGTTTGAGCAAGAGGCCGTGACCGGACGCGGGCCCAAGCAGCGTCGGAGGGAACCGAATTGGTATACGCCTGGCGGCGTTCGGTCGATTGCCGCAATGGCAAGAGCACTTGGCCGCGAAGCAGAGTACATCTCGATTTATCGGTACCAGTCCTACTTCGTTCACGGAAGCCTTGCAGACAATCACTTTAAGGTCAACGCAGGCCGCGCCACGATTGAGCCAATTCGCTATCTGAAGCAATTCGCCATGGCCTTCAACGGCACCTTTGCAGACCTTATCCAGGTGTATGAGCGAATCACGACGGAGTACAGAGCGGGTGAAATGGCCGACTTTCGGGCGCGATACCAAAGCGAGTGGAGGGAGACGCTGATGCGCTTCGCCGACGTTACTGTTCAGCCAGAAATCGTCGCATTCTAAACGCCACGCGCAGTCGTCTAACGAACGTTGAAGCAGTCGGGCGGTTGCGGTAGCTCGCTGCGCTCGCCTTCTATGAGGCGCCCGCTGCCTAACTGGGGCGTTAGGCGGCCAACTGGATCGTTGGTTGGACTGTCATTTGCGTTGACATTCTCACCGCGTACGCTATACTCGTATTTGCTGTACATCCCCCCTGTCGCTTCGGCGCAGGGTGCGAGGCCGCCGAAAGGCGGCCTCTGCTTTTACAGCCCCTCCGATGCGCACTTTCGTCTACGTCGACGCGTTCAACCTCTATTACGGCTGCCTGAAGAAGACGCCGTACCGATGGCTGAACTTGAGTCAGCTGTGCAAGCTTCTGCTGCCGAGCAACGACGTCCAATGCATCAAGTACTTCACTGCTCGCGTTGGGTCGCGCCCCGATAATCCGGATCAACCGACACGTCAGCAGCTTTACTTGAGAGCGTTAGCCACGTTGCCCGACGTGCAGGTGTTCTTCGGGCATTATCTGGCCCATGATGTCTACATGCCGCTCGCGCATCCACCCGCGACGGGCTCGAAGTTCGTTTGCGTGACAAAGACGGAGGAGAAGGGCTCCGACGTCAACATCGCGACTCACCTCATCAGCGATGGCTACGAGAATCGGTTCGACGTTGCCGTCCTAATTACGAACGACTCCGACTTGCTCGAGCCGGTAAAGCTCGTGGTGAACCGCCTGGAAAAAAAGGTTGGTATTCTCAACCCTCAAAAGCACCCCGCGTTCGTTTTGAAGCAGGCCGCGACCTTCTTCAAACAGATCCGTCCCGGTGTGCTGGGTACCAGTCAGTTCCCGGTTGTATTGAGCGATTCGACTGGCACTTTCACCAAACCGTCGGCTTGGTGATCCCAACTCTGGCTGTCTAACGAACGTTGAAGCAGTCGGGCGTTATCGAGTCACCCCGGGTATGGGCGTCGGTCTCGCGCACACTATCGAATCGTGACACGGCGAGGCCGGACCGGCTTCTCCCCGGCGCCTGACCCCATCATCTCAACTAGTGCCAACAGCAGGCCTCGTCGGCGGCCTCGGCCCCGAATCGACAATCGACTATTACCAGCGGATCATCGCCGCTTGGCAGCAACGCCATCCTGGCTCGGCGCCATCGCTCGTCATCGATAGCCTCGACGTCCAGCGCGCCCTCCGCCTCGTCGAGACGGACCGGCCCGGCCTCGTCAAATACCTCCTCGAGTCGCTGCGGCGCCTCGCTGTCGCCGGTGTCGATTTCGCCGCAATGACGGCCAACACGCCGCACATCGTCTTCGATGATCTCGCCGGCCAATCTCCAATCCCGCTCATAAGCATTGTCGAAGCCTGCGCCAGCGCGGCCCACAAGCAGCGCCTTCGTCGCCTCGCGCTTCTGGGAACGCGCTTCACCATGGAAGCCCCGTTCTACCCGGTGACGTTCGCGAAGTACGGCATCGATGTGGTCACGCCAGAAGCAGAGTCGCGAACGTGGGTCCACGCCGCCTACACGCAGGAGCTTCTCAAAGGCGATTTCCGCGACGATACGCGTAATCGATTCGTGGCATTAATCGGCGACTTGCGTGGCGATGAGCACATCGACGGCGTGATCCTCGGCGGCACGGAGCTCCCGTTGCTGCTGCGCGCGCTCGAGATTGCGGGCATCCCGGTGCTTGACACGACAGCCCTGCACGTGGAAGCGATCGTCGAACGCCTCGGCTGACCGGCGACTCGATACGAGCAAGCGCCGGATAGCTGCTCGGTCGCACCCGCGCTTGTTTGCGTAGCGCTCAGATCGAGCGGCCATCAGTTCCCACCCACAGAATCCCCGAGTCAATCGCATGACATCCACAGGCCGCATGGTCGTCATCTACCAAACGCCCGCGGACCCGGCCGCGTTCGACAAGCACTACTTCGAGACCCACATCCCTCTCGCGCACAAGCTGACAGGCCTGCGCCGCTACGAGGTAAGCAAGCGGCCTATCGCCACGCCCGCCGGCGATCCCGAGCCCTATCTCGTCGCGATCCTGCACTTCGACAGCCTCGACGCGCTTCGCCAGGCCTTCGCGACCCCCGAAGGCCGCGCCTGCGCCGCTGACAGGCGCATCCTCGCGCCGAGGGACGAAGACGTCCAGATGTACCTGTTCGAGAGCTCGGAGGCGTGAAGCCGGCCGCGCTA
>JAICIG010000602.1 GCA_025924495.1 Pirellulales bacterium
TCACCGCCAGCTACCAAGGTTTCGTGAACGGCGACACGTCCGCTGCGCTGGGCGGCAGCCTGGCGTTCGCCACATCGGCGACCGCGGCCAGCGATGTCGGCTCGTATCCGGTCACGCCCTCGGGGCTGACCTCGAGCAACTACACGATCACGTTTAAGGACGGGACGCTGACCGTCACCCCTGCGGCGCTGACCGTTACGACGAACGATGCTTCGAAAGTGTACGGTTCGGCGAACCCGGCGTTCACCGCCAGCTACCAAGGTTTCGTGAACGGCGACACGTCCGCTGCGCTGGGCGGCAGCCTGGCGTTCGCCACAGCGGCGACCGCGGCCAGCGATGTCGGTTCGTATCCGGTTACCCCCTCGGGCCTGACATCGAGCAATTATGCAATTACGTTTGTGGACGGCACGTTGACCATCACCAAAGCGGACCAGGTCATCACCTGGAACACGCCAGCGGCGATCGTGGCCGGCACGCCTCTTGGCGCTGCGCAGCTCGACGCGGCCGTATCGGTCGTTGGGCCCGCGCCGGCCGGCGCGTTGACCTATACGCCGTCGGCAGGAACGGTGCTTGCCGCCGGCAACGGCCAGGTCTTGTCGGTCACCGCAGCCGCCACGAACGATTACAACGCCGCGACGGCCACGGTCTCGATCGACGTGTTGCCTCGGGCGCAGTACCACTTCAGCGGTTTCTTGCCTCCGCTGGATGATCGACAAAGTTTGCATGTCGGACAGACCATCCCGATCAAGTTCAAGTTGACCGACCTGCATGGCGCGCCGGTCACCAATCTCGGCGCCGTCGCTTCGCTGCAGGTCGCCAAAATCAATTCCGACGGCTCGCTCGGCGCGCCGTTCAATCCGACGAGTTCCGATGGACGCGGGCTGCGGATCGATGGCCGGACATTCACGTTCAATTGGCAAACCGCCGGACTGCCGCCGGGCGGCTACGAGATCGTGTTGACGCTCTCCGACGGTTCCGTCGAGAAGACGGCAATCCAGTTAATCGCTCCGCACTGGGAGAAGAGCGACGGCAATCCGCTGACCAATGGAATCTCTAGCAACGGCGGCACAATCGCGGCGGCTCACGACGCGGTCTTCCAAAGCCTGGCGGCAAAGGACGATGAATTGGGCGACGGCTAGTTTTGCGCGATCCGACGGCGATGTCAGCCTGCTCGCCTACATAACTAACCGCCGCCGGGGGCCGTTCGTTAGCGACACCCCGGTGTCGGAACTGCTCCGCTTGAACGACGACCATAAAGCGGAATCGCGAGATCACTGATCAGATAGGCCGTCTTAATGACGCGCTGCGGAGACTTGCTGGCACTGCTCGTCTGCCTTCCTTGCAGTTTCAGCTAGCAGACGAGTGTTAGCATGCGCCTCTACACAGCACTCTTGACACCTTTATGCCCCTAATAAGAAGTGATCGTCCAGGTCATCTGCGTGGCGTGTTAAGCGCGTTCGTAAGCGTTTCGGGCGTAAAGAAAGTGCGAAAGTCATTGTGGACGAAGTGTTCTTTCACCCAATTTGGCAGCTTGGCGCGATACGCCTTTCCAGAGCGATAGTGTTCGATGCGTTCTCGAAGTCGTTGCTGCAGCATTGACGAGTCGCGGAAGGTTGCCGCGATCGAGAGCGCTTTGTCCGTGTACTCAATGGCCTCGTCGAATTCGGATGCTTCGGCGTAGGCCATGCCCAGCACATCGAGCGACCTCGCATTTTTCCAGCCGTCCGATTTGCATGCCTGCATCGCGATTTTCATGGCTCTGCCGGCGTCGCGCCACCGCTCGTCCTCGCAGGCGGCGAATTGGCAAGCAAGCAAGACGTTCGCATTATGACTTGCGGGCGCCAAGTCCAGCGCGGCTTCGAGGTCTTGAATTGCTCCTTCATGTTTGCCGTTTGCCGCCAAAGCCAGTGCGCGGTTGATGTACGGCGACGCAATTGCAACCGAGGCTAGCTCGATGGCTTTCGTTGAGTCGATGATTGACTCGCTGAAGCTCTCTTTCATTAGGAGGGCCGCCCCGCGGTTTAGATAGCCGCAACTATTTTTTGGATCGAGTCGAATCGCCTCATTACAGTCGGCGATGCACTTGTCGTAATCGCCATGGCAATAGTACGAGCACGCTCGGCTAAGAAAGGGCCACGCGTCGGCGTCGCCAAGTTCGATCACGCGAGTAAAATCGGCCGTCGCGTGCGCGTACTCGCCTTTTGCTTCGAATACTTGCCCTCGGTCGCGGTAAGCTTGAGCTAGCTGCGGGTCGAGGCGGATCGCCTCATTCAGATCGCTAAGCGCCTTGGAAAGTTCGCCGAGGCGGAGACGGCACCATCCTCGGCGCCAAAATGCAAGAGCGGATTCCGGTGCGCACTCGACCAGGACGTCGAAATCTGCGACAGCACGGGCATAGTCTCCCTTGCTGACGAACACGCATCCGCGCACGTCGTAGTTAGTTAGCTCGCTCGGATCGAATTCGATCGCGCCATTTAGATCGGCCAACGCCTTTTCAAGCTCGTCCTTTTTATAGAAGGCGAGTCCGCGACAGCGATAAGCTTTCGATAATTTTGGATATCCGGCGATTGCTTGCGAAAACAATTCGATCGCGACGTCATATTGTCCGGCTTCCAATAGAGGAATGCCTTCGTTGAGGAGTGCGCATGCGGCAACCTTTGCTCGGCGAGCCGCCAGCACCTTGCCGTCGGCGTTGCCATTCGGCTCAATGGATTTCGCTTTTTGAGGCTTAGGCAGCTCAAAGGCAAAGGCCGCGCAGAGCATTGCGTCGCAGACGAGTGCCGCAATGGCGGCAATCAGCGTTTTGTTCATTGGGGACCCCTTTTCAAATCAGAATCGCGCCTTCACGAGCGGCGAATCGTACCGCGATCCGGAGTTAACAACAATCTGTAAAACGCCGAAGAGGCCGCGATTGTATTGCCTCAACCCTGAAAATATAGGAGTTTTGAAGGGGCGGCAGGCCGGGAGTCTTCGATTGTCCGGCCTCCCGCCTTACGCGCGGCCGGCTGGGCGGCGTCAGCGTCGACCGCAGTCTGAAATCAGGAAAGGCGCGGCGAAGCTCTCACCCAGCGCGAACTGGCCCGACGGATGCCGTCGGACCCCGGCAACGTCCGTGCGATGCGGATCTTGCTGGAGCGGCGCGGCCTGGTCGAGCGGGCGCCCCATCCCACGGACGCCCGGGCGCGCAGAGCCGGGCAAACGCTCAGCCGCGGTAGGGCGAACCGACGTTCTATCGACCTTCTTTTTTTGCGGCCTCGTCGGATGATGCAGCCGGGTCGTTGAACGACCGCTCGACCTGATCGTTGACGTCGGCCGACGCGGGATGATCTCGCCACAGCCAGCGCATCATGTCGGGAAAGATCGCCCCGCCATGCTTGACGCTGTGGCGGCCGATTCCCCAGACGTAGTTCACGTCGTAATGCTGTTTGGTCAAGGCCTCGGTCAGCCGAACGTTTTGCAGGAACCAATCGCGGCGCGGATCGTATTTGCCGTCTCGACCCATGCCGCGGTTGTCGTTGCGGCCGTCCTGCAGGAAGATGCGGATGGGCTTTGTGTCGCTGGCGAGCACGCGTTCGGTATAAACGTCGCCGCCCCGCAGATTGACAAAGCTGCCCACAATACTGAGCACCTTGCGGAACTGGTCGGGGCGCTCCCAGGCGACGGAAAACGCCGCGATGGCGCCCGAGCTAGCGCCGCCGATGCCCCGCTGTTCGGGATCCGAAGAAATGTTGTAGTCTTTCGAAATGGCAGGCAGCAGCTCGTCGCAGA
>JAICIG010000603.1 GCA_025924495.1 Pirellulales bacterium
CCGGCGATACCACCTGGCCCGGCCTGGGCACCGTCGCCTGCGTTCTCGGCAGCCGGATCGTCGCCGAAGGAGTCTTCACCCGGCGCCGGCGATTGCCTCGTGCGCATGCCACCGCCGGCAACGAGCGACCTCAAACACTCGAGGCCGAACATGCAACCTGCGCAGCTTCATGAATGCGGCTGTCCCTCCCAGGCGAGCCTGGGGGACGATCTGTTGACGACGACGCCCTATCAGCGACGGTTGGCGCTGGCGAGACCATTGATAGCCTTATTCGCCTACGCGTTGGCGGCGCGGGCAGGCTTTTGGATTGCGACGCCATTCCTGGTGTTTTTGATTTTCGTCTCGGTCGTGACCGTCACGCACGACGTTGTTCACGGCTCGCTGGGGCTCTCGCGGCGACAAACCGATTGGGCCTTGTTCTGGCTCGGCGCGGTGTTGCTCGAAAGCGGACACGCCAACCGAGCGACCCACTTGCAGCATCATGCGGTGTTTCCCGGCCCCAACGATCCCGAAGGGGACCCGGCCCGCATGTCGTTCTGGCGAGCCGTGCTTTACGGACCGATCTTCCTGCTGTGGTTATGGTGCTGGGCGTTTATGAGGCAGCGCCACAACCGCGCGGAGCGCCGCTGGCTTTTGGCCGAGGCGGGCTGGGCTCTCTTCATCATCTTGCTGGGCGGCTGCTTGATTTGCCGTGGAACGCCGCCGTTTTGGCCCACGCCCTGCTGGTTCTCATCGGCAGTTGGGTCTATCCGCTCTTGACCGTTCACCTGCCGCACCGCAACTACGGCTCGACTCCGCTGAGTCAGACGCACACCTTACGCGGGCGAATCATTCCCGCCTTATTCCTCGAGCTGGCCTACCATCTCGAGCATCATCTTTACCCGTCTACGCCGAGCCATCATCTGCCCGAACTCTCTCGCAGGCTCGAACCATTCTTCGCTCGAGCCGGCGTGAGGCCGAGGCGGGTTCCGTAGCAAACGCTGCGCGGTCCGTCAGCAGTGCAAGCAGCACCGAATGTGCCGAGGTCACAGGCAGCAAAGAAGCACGCTCCCGGCCTGAGCAGGAGGCTCATAATGTGCGGCAAACTGTAGACTAGGGCGGGCGTCGCATCCGGCGTGTTTGATCCAGAATCGCAATCTCCGGCCTCGTCTCCGTTAACTGGCACAGGACGCGCCCTCCTGTACTCGTTTTGACGCTCGCCCACCCAGGCCGGCGATCGTGCATTTTTCCCGCGCGGGTCGATGCCTCCCGCTGACGAAATGCGCGCCGCGATTGCACTAAACGGCCCACGGAAATCCGCAGCTACAACATGCACTTTTTCACCGCCGGCGCTTGTGCCCGAGGCCGCAACGCTTATGGCAGCCAAGACTGCGGTGCGGATAAATCCAGGTTACCAATCCTCCCGGGGCCCCTTTGGGCAGGCAGCTCGCAGGCAACGGCTGGCATTCGAGCGTCAATGTCAGTCCGAGGGTAATTACTCCACAAGTAAGCTGTCGGCTAGCGGACAGGATTAGCGATAGGGCATCGGCCACGGGCGTCATAGAGCGTTCGAAGTGTGGTGTCAATCAAGTTGGAGCAGTCTGGTAAGCCATGCACTAGCATGACTTGAGTTCTCATCATGCTAAGCATGACCTATGCGACCGGCATTATAGTTAGCGGATCGCGCAGACGTTGGCTAACCCTGCGGCAAATTGCCCAGCTTGTCTTGCCCTGGAGTCTCGAAAGGGCCAGATTGTTCACGAGTCCGCACTGGGCGGCCCGTCCTTTGGCCGCGGCTCTCACTCTCTCTGGAGGAACGTTATGAGACGCGTGGCGTGCATAATTTCTTTGGCCGCAATGTTCGGAACGATCGACATCGCTCAAGCAGAAGAGGCCCTGGCTCCGCCCCGCGACATGACGAGTCTGGCGGCAG
This sequence comes from Pirellulales bacterium, assembly GCA_025924495.1. Next base: position 1,913 of record JAICIG010000603.1, read on the forward strand.
CGGCGGAGGCATATGCGTCCAATGTTGCCGACGAAGATCGCAGCCAATCGCCGCCGAATTTGGATGGCGACGAGCGCAGGGCGCTACTTGAAACGGCGCCAAGCCAGGATGCAGACCAGATTCCGACGCTGTTGAAAGCCTCGCTTTATCTGCAAGAAGCCGGCTTGCAAGAAGAAGCCACAAAAGTTCGGCTGCTGGCGGCGCGCCGCCGCGCCGAATGGCAAGCGCTGTTCGATGAAAAATCGGCAGAATTGAAAAAGCTGCAAGCGGACGTCGACGCCTTGCGGAAGGTCCTCGGCGACGAACGGCAGGTGCAGATTGACTTCAAAATCCTGGCGGTTTCGCGAACCGAGCTGCGAACGTTGGGCTTCGATTGGACCAACGTCATCGACATTTCAGGCAAGAATCGCGACGAACGCCGCAGAGTACAGCTCAAGGCTGACCGTAACTGCGGTGCGCCTCTCGTAATCGACGCCGGCTCGCCGTTCTTTCGCGTCTTAGAACTGCTCGGCAGCCGCCACGCCGTCAAAGTCATCGCCGAGCCGAGTGTCGCGACCGTCAGCGGCCGCGAGGCGTGGTTTCAGGTGGGCGAAGACCCGTCGCTGCATCCGGCGGCACGCGACGATTCAAAGCCCGTCAGCCTCTTCACGCGCGCCGAAGTCTTGCCGACCGTGGGGGACGACGGTCGGATCCATTTGAAATTGAAGGTCCGCGTCGGATCGGACCCGGGCGCCCAACTGCATGATGAGGATGTCGTTGCTCCCGCTCGAGAAGTGCAAGCCGCCGCCTGGTTGCGGCCCGGTCAAACACTCTTTGTCGAGTTGGTCGCGGCGCATCGCCTCGTCGATCCGGCGAATTCGCCCCGTGCTCCCGAAGTGAAGCATCTGGTCGAGCAGTTTGAATACGTAATTCTTGCGACTCCCAAGCTGGTCGATCTGCCTGTTGTTGCGGCCTTTCCAGCAGATGATAACAGGTCGGCGCCAGGGGCAGAGCGGTAACCTAGGTCGCCCAGGGCACGCCGAAATTAATTTGCAACCGCGGCGGGAAAACTCAACCGCTGTTGCCTCGACGAAATCTTGGCCAATAGCACGGCTTAAGGGGCGGAGAAATGACCGAGTTGCGCATTGGGCCAGTGGGCAACGCCGCTACGCGTTAGCCGAGAAGCGCGCAATCTTAAAAACCCTTGGGCGCCGAGGTCGATGCCTACCCGGTGACGAAAACGCGCGCTGCGTTCGCGCCAAAGCGAAGCACCAAAGGGCGGCCCGCGGGAATCTATAGTCGCAGCATGCATTTTTCCGCGCCCACGGTCTGGCCCCCAAGCGGGAAGCGTTGTAGCGGCTTCGCCTCCGCCGCGGCTAAGATGCAGCGAACCAATGAGCCATCTCCTCCCACAGTCGGCGAAGCAGCAGGATCTCAGCTTAGGCGTTGGAGAGCCAACTGGTCCGGGGAGGTCCATTGCTCCACCAATGAACTTCAAGCTAGCGGCAAGAATTAGCGACTGGGGACAGTGGCCTCCTGGTACGGGTCCGTGGAAGCTCCCCGACTACTTTCCCGGCGATAACACGGATTGGAAGGCAGTGGAAGATTATCAACAATCGGTGGTAGATTGGGACAATAAGGCCAAAAACCGGGCTTCGCTATCTCGGCGAGCGGATAGCGCTATAAACGATGCACGGACGTTCGCGATCGCAGCACTCTAAGGAGGATAGGATGTGCCTTCAAATCAGTACATGCTACAAATGCCAGTCACTTAAGAGCCGGCGTCCGGTGTCGCATTTGGTTGTGCTGCTAACTGCGTGTTGCTCAGTCGTGGCATCTCCGAACTCTTTCACCTGCGCAGGAC
>JAICIG010000604.1 GCA_025924495.1 Pirellulales bacterium
CACGAACGCGTCGAGATTGCCCCGGTATTGCTCAGCGCGGTGGAAACGAGCAAGCCGCTCATTGAAAGCTACGGGCATAGCATGGTGCTGTCGCTTCCCGAAGAGAAGCTGGCGGTCGTGGCCGACTTTGTCCGGATTGCCCAGGTGGTGGCGAATCTGCTGAACAACGCCGCCAAATACACCGAGCCGGGCGGCAGAATCTGGCTTTCCGCGTCGAGAGACAATCGTCATGTGGCAATTTCCGTGCGTGACACCGGCATTGGCATCTCGCCCGACATGCTGCCGCGGTTGTTCCAGATGTTTACCCAAGCGGACCGGGACCACAAGCGAGCGGCGGGAGGTCTGGGAATCGGCCTGGCGTTGGCCAAAATTTGGTCCAGATGCATGGCGGCGGCATCGAGGCCCGTAGCGAAGGCGAGGGCTGCGGCAGCGAGTTCATCGTCCGCCTGCCGCTGTCAGAACCGCCAGCCCTGCATCGCTTGGCAACTCCGGCGCGAAATCGGCCCGTCGATGATTTCTCTCGGGGCAGCCGCGTGCTGGTGGTCGATGACAACCACGACGCCGCATGGAGTCTAGCAATGCTTTTGAAAACGCTGGGGCATGAAGTCGAGACGGCATACCATGGCGCCGCCGCACTGGAGTTGGTGCGGACATTTCAACCGACCGTGGTGCTTCTCGATTTAGGCATGCCTGAGATGAGCGGCTATGAAGTGGCCGAGCGCATGCAAGGCATGCCCGAGGCAAAACGCTGCGCTTTGGTGGCGTTAACCGGCTGGGGACAAGAGGAAGACCGCCAGCGGACCAAAGCGGCCGGTTTCAAAGATCACCTGGTCAAGCCGGTTGACCTGGCGGCGCTCAAAAAACTGCTGGCGGAGCTGCCCGCTGAAGACACCGCGATCGCCAGCGCCTACGCGCCAGTGGCAGCGGAGATTGCGCCTTGAGTGCCGATGCTCCGTCCTTGTCACGTCGCCCCGTCACGCCCCCTCATTTCATGTTCCTGCGCTTAGCCGAGTGGTTCGGGGAACACTAATCCGCGCTAATCTTCGCTGATCGAAGAAGGCAACTAAATGACGTTGCACGATCATGGGAAGCCAAATATCTGTAGAGAACGCCCTCTGCGGCGTTCCGCATTCCCATGATCGTGCTAGATCATTCAGCATTCAGATTAGCGTGGATCAGCGTTGATTAGTGTTCCGATCGTCCGAGGGCCTCACCAATCGCCTCGAAACTCGTTAGTTCCGGATCTTGGCGATACAGCTCCTCGGCGATGGCCGCTTGCGCCTGTAGAATCGCCATGCGCTCGTCAACGGGCAGACTGCGCAGCTCCGCCGCCGACGGGCGTGCCAGTTCCGACGATTGCGATTTTAGTTCGTTCGTTTCAACCTCCCATCCATCGTTGGCCGCGTAGTACAACCATAGGCGAAGTTACTGCCTTAAGCCATCTCGCTGCCTCGAGCCACGACGCTGCGGCCGGCCGGATTCTCACGTCACGCTTGTTAAGTTGGTCGAACAAGGTGCCGCCCTCTCGCCTTGTCGCCCCCGCGTGTTGTCGGCCCGCCGCCCCCTGCGGCAGTACTCGCTCATTCAGGGGTCGGCATTCGGTGTTCTGTCGTCGAGCCACAGGCGATAACTAGCCGCAGGCGCCCCGAATCCTAATTGCCGAATCCTGAATCCTTCCCTGACCCCGACCCCCGACTCCTCATTTTTGCCGTTTTCGTTCCGGCCACGTGGTCGGCCACCAAAACAACACCGGATCGTGCAACGTCGCCCGAAACTTGGTCCTTATTCTCGGCGTTCTTGCGCGATTCGAGCTGCGTCCATTTTTTTCCCGAGGGGGCCCAAGCCCTGCCGCTACCTCGGGTATAGACATAGTCTCCCCGCACCTCAACGCCCGTCAAAAACACTGCCATGCACGCAGCATGGCCGGTACTTCGCACGCCTTTTACTGCATTGAACCTGCCTGAGATTGCCGCTGCCTTGATTGGTCGGCATAATGTTTTTGGAGGCCGAACGATGGCGAACAAATCGAAGTTGTGCATGTTTTGCGGTAAGGATAAATCGTTCGGCCCGATGAGCGACGAGCACTTTGTGCCGCAGGGACTCTGGGAAGGACCGTTGCCGCGATTCATGAAGACCTGCAAGGCCCATCGATCATGCAATGGCGCCTTCTCGCAGGACAACGAATACTTCAGGGATGCTCTCGTCGCAGAAGCCGGCGCCAGAGAACACCCGGAGGTTCAGAAGCTTTATGCAGGTAAGCTGAAAAGAAAGCTATTGAAGCAGCCGGGTAGCGTTCGGAAGGTCTTGCAGGACATTACCATGAGACCGGTGTTCACGCCGAACAATTTGTACATCGGCCACCACCCAACGTTCCGCGTCGATTGGGAACGGATGAAGAGAGTTATCCTGAACGTCATGCGTGGCATCTATTGCACGACACAGGTTAAGCCGCTTCCATTGACCTGGAAGATCGGCATCCTTCGGGACGAGGAAATCGATCACGCGAGCTTACAGGAACTTTTCTCGCGCATGGTCCCAGAATGGCAGAACTTCGCCGTTGAAATGGATCATGTGGTCGGGAAAGTCCGCGATCCAGATTTCCGACTCCCAAACGATCTGCGAGGCGTATTTGTTGAAGCCTTTGAAGTCCATGAACGCGGTAACGTAAATGCGACCCGGCGACGAATTCTTGAGCATCGCCTCTAGCTCCGCGTGCCGCTTGGGCGAAACCGGCCCGTGCGTGGTGACTGCTTCGATTAAAAAGAGCCAGTTCCGCCGCCGATCGAATAAAACCACGTCGGGCAGTTTATCGTGGTTCATCTCAGGAATGCCCAGCTCCGCCAGGACGTCGGTCATCACGCAGAGGCGCTTTTTCGCGGTGTCGCCGAGATAGACAACAACCGCGCCGGGCGCGAAGCGTGGGGCAAATTCTTCGATGGTCAGCCGCTGAAGCTCGTTGTGCACGCCCGGCGACAGCACGACCTTCGAGCCGTCGGGAAGCGTGACGCGTACTTTATGAAGGCTGCGCGCCCGCTCATAGGCTTTGGTCAGGCTGCCGTGGCGCTCAAGGAACTGCTCGCATTTCTTCGAAAAGTTGCGGCGCTCGAACGCACGCAGCACCGCCACGGCATCTTCGGTCAATTGGTAACGTGTCTCGCCGCTGTTCGTCGGCCTGGTGGGCTCGTCGGGGTTGCGATCGATCAAGCGCGCTTGCTCGAATTGATGAACGGTCTGCCGGCGGATCGTCTCGCGACTGTTGGCCGCATATACCTTGCCGTACTTGTCCTTCATCCAGCCCATGATGTCCCAGATGCGCAGCAGCGGGCGCCCGGCCTTCGCCCAGGGCGTCGTCTCTTCAAGCGCGGCAAGCGCCAGCAGCGTCAAACACGAGCGCTCGTTTTGCTGCTGCGTTGGCAGCCCGAGGCTCTTGAGGACTTCCAGGGCGTCGTCGCGTTTGCTCACGTAGCAATCTCGCAAAGCTCAGCGATCAGCTCCACCGGAACGCCAACCGATTCGCCGACGATTCTTTCGACCGTCATCGGCGTGATATCCCCGCGCGAGACGACGTCCTTTCCAATTTGCCGAATTGTCTCGAGGTCGGGCGTCGGCATGGCTCGAATCTCCGCGGCATTCACCTGGGTGTTGCCGCTAATCGCACGAAAGTACCGATCAATCAGCGCCGAGTTGAATAGCGCGGCCAAGCCGAACGCCTCTTCGCGCGAAAGCTCGCCATTTGGGCTGTAGACGTAATTCA
>JAICIG010000605.1 GCA_025924495.1 Pirellulales bacterium
AATCGGAGGCTGCTCGAGCGAAAGTTCGGCAGGTCGCCAGTCAACAACCATGAGGATTGGGATTATCGGCTCCTCGTCCCGCTTTTCATCCTGCTCTCGGACTTCACGTTCTGGCGCAACCTGTCGCAAAGCTTCCGACGATGCGGCAGCTGGGGAGCCGGCTTCTGCTTGCGGCACTCCGGGACCGATCCATCTTAATCTCGTTCTGTGTTCGCGACGCTAGATCCTTGTCGCAACAGCGACTTGCCTGCTTCTCTCAGTGAGCTGCTGGCTTTCCTCAATGCACCGCCATGCGCGGCGAATTGCGACCTCATCCATAACCGCACTTCAATGGTTGCGGATGGTCAGCTTAGAAGAGAATGAGCGCTCCAAAATTGGGCGGGCAAAATCTGGGAAGTCGGCCATCCCGGTTCCATGCAATGCACCGGCAGAAAACGGATCGCCGGGATTCGATGGCTATGCGCAACAAGAAGCCCCGGCTAGGCGGACTGGAACCTAATCGGGGCTCGCCTATGCAACGTACCAAGCAACCTGCATGGCGAAGAACGGTGCGATCTCGCACAACAGCACCAGCTAGTCCTTAACCAAGCGTACCCGGCAGCGGTTTTTCTGGCCGGGGAATGAAAAACTCGAAACCCTTCGGCGTTTTGCGAGGTTTCATGGGTGTCAACCGACCATGACCTGCGAACGCACGGAGGATTTCGAGTGAGTGCATCCAGTATCCAAAAACGCATCGCCGCCCGCAAGCGGCGCAACGAACGCCGACTGGACAAGGATCGCTTCCCGGCGGAGGAAGGGCCGCTGCTGTGCGCTTCCAACATTCATTATGAACTGGCCGATCGGACGCTGGCCACGAACTATGGCGGCATCGGCTTGATGCATCGCTTGGTCCGCGAACTGGGACTGGCCGAAGAGATTGACCGCCGGTTGCACGTATTGAAGCTCCACCTGCCGTACCACGAATCAGATCACGTGTTGAACTTCGCCTACAACGTCCTCTGCGACGGCGCCCGACTGGAAGACATCGAACAACGACGGCAGGACGAGGCGTACCTGAACGCGCTGGGCGCCGAGCGAATTCCCGACCCGACGACCGCGGGCGACTTCTGTCGGCGTTTTCACGCCGGGCATCTGCAAAGCCTGCAGGAAGCCTACGATGCCGTCCGGCGAAAAGTCTGGGCGCGGCAGCCGAAGGAATTCTTTCAGGCGGCGATGATCGACGTGGATGGGACGATGGTGGGCACGACGGGCGAGTGCAAAGAAGGAATGAGTTTGTCGTATCGGGGCGTCTGGGGTTATCATCCGCTGCTCGTGACCTTGGCCAACACGGGCGAAGTGCTGCGGCTGGTGAACCGGCCCGGCAACCGGCCATCGCACGAAGGGGCGGCGGAGCAGCTCGATCAGGCGATTGCCTTGTGCCGCCAGGCGGGCTTTCAGAAGATCGTCCTGCGCGGCGACACCGATTTCTCACAAACGACGCATCTCGATCGCTGGCACAAGCTGGGCTGCGTGCGGTTCGTGTTCGGCCTGGACCTTACGCCTGCGCATCACATTAGCGCCGACGACTTGCCGAAAACGGCCTGGAAACCGCTCCGGCGGCGGCCGCGTTACGAGGTCCGCACGAAGCCGCGAAGACGGCGCATATGAGTCAAGCAGCAGGTCGTCGACGCTCAGGGTTACAAGGACGTCCGGCTGTGCTGCGAAGAAGTGGCCGAAACGACCTATCGGCCTGCAGCGTGCCGAAACAGTTATCGGCTGGTGATCGTCCGCAAGCGGCTGGAGGTTCGCGATCGCGATCAGTTGGAATTCTTCGCCGACTATCGCTACTTCCTGTATTTGACCAACGATTGGGAGAGCACGCCCGAGGAGATCGTGTTCTCAGCCAACGATCGCTGCCAGCAGGAAAACGTGTTGGCGCAGTTGCACGGCCTGCGGGCGTTGCACGCGCCGGTAGACAATCTGCAGAGCAACTGGGCCTACATGCTGATGACCGCCTTGGCTTGGAACTTGAAGGCCTGGCTGGCGCTGTGGACCATGCCGTCGCCCGGTCGTCGCCACGAGCAGCGACGTGCCGAGAACGAGCAACTCCTCAAGATGGAGTTCCGCACGTTCGTGGCCGGCATGATCCGATTGCCTTGCCAGATCATTCGCACCAGCCGCAAGCTGGTTTATCGGTTGCTGGCCTGGAATCGCCGGCAAGGCGTGTTCTTCCGCTTGGTCGAACAGCTTTGCCGACCGCTGCGCTGCTGAAGGCGACATTCGTGAAGCCGGAGTCTGGACGCTCCGGTCCGCCGCCGCGCCTCGCCCCGAAAGGAAGCCACTCGATGCAGCACGAACCACCGACGCAAGAATCCCGGCCGCCCACGCCGAGCGTTCGGCGCTGCGCCAGCCAAATCACCCGCCGAAACGCCAAAATGCGAAACTACGTACGCTTATTTGAGGCCTAGAGGACGGAGCGCCGGGTTACTTCAACAAGGATGACGACGCACAAGATCTTAGAAGCTGTCCGGCGGCTCCTGCCAGCAATGAATGGTATTTTGAGTGACTCAATGGTCGAGAAGATGTTGCATTGCGCCGCCAGCGGGAACCGAAAAGAGACCTTCACGCGCATACGCGGCGACCATGCGCTCATCGTCCTCGCCGACGAAAAATCGCTTGCAGCAGTCGATGATTCGCTTTAGGTCACGACAAAAAAGCCCGGCAGCCATAGCCTGCCGGGCAACAAGACCACGTGCAAACCAAAGTTTGTCAAGAGATGGCGCGTCGCGCCGCAAAACTACGGATGGCGATACATAACCAACAACTACTTCCTGTCATCGCCATGTGAGCCGTGGCCGACATGCTTCACCATGTCCCGACAAGCCTTCTCGCATTTACGGCATTCCTCGGCGCACTTTTTCATGTGCTCATCCTCGGGAAACTTTTCGCACGCCTCGGCGCAGCCATCGCAAACTTCCGCACAGGCTCCGCAGATTTGGGCTGCGAAGGGGCCGCCTCTGGCAACAACTTGCGAGGCTGCGGCACAGACATCCGCACAATCTTGGCACGTCGCCAAGGTCTTCATGTGCTCCTGCTTTCCCTCGTGGAGCAGGTGGGCGCAGTGAGTGGAACAACTATTGCACTCACGCTGACAATCTGAACACGCTTCGGCACAGGATCGAAGTATATCGTCGTGCTCAGCATGCTGAGCGCTGCCCTTCGGCTTCTTTGAACCTCCTTGAGCGAAAGCTGAAGCACCTGTCGCCGCAAGCGCCAGTGCCGACAAACCGGCTGCGCCAAATTCACGCCGTCCAATCATTGCTCCATCCTCCAGGTTGTTGAAAACTCAAAAAAGCCAAGGGGACATCACCACGACGCCCCTTGGCTGGAATCACTTATAGGGCGCAACCACAACCTCCGCAATCACGAGAAGCGCAAGTGTAGGTTTCCGAGCAGGGCATTCGCAAACCACGCAAGCCACAGCCGGCTGCGCGGTCTTTGCCTTCGGGCAATGATTCGCGGTCGGGCAGTCGGCGCTCTGATCTGTTTTATAGTTAAGTGAAAGCGGGCGAATCCGCACGGAATACTGAGCGGAATTGGCCATTTGGGAACTGCCAGAACAGTCCCAATTGCACTTGAGGGCGGATTTCGCGAAGTGGTGCCCGCGGCGGAAGAACTGGCACACATCTTGCTCTTGGTGGCCGCGAAACTGGGCACGTCATGCTTCCGACAGAAGCCCAGGAGATCCTTTCCCCGTCCCAATCCAAAATCTGC
>JAICIG010000606.1 GCA_025924495.1 Pirellulales bacterium
CGCGCGTGCGCGGCGCCCCCCAACCTCCCCCGGCGGGTCGCCCCGGGGGGGCGGGGGGGGCCCGCCGCCCCCCCCCCCCCCGCCCGGCGATTACACGGATCGAAACGACGACGAGAAATCGATAGTTCATGCCTGACCGTCCACTGATCGCCGGGGTCGACTATTACCTGGACGAGCAGGGCCGTTGGGTGTTCACGGAAAAGTACCACCGCGATCGCGGTTATTGCTGCCAAAGCGGTTGCCGCCACTGCCCCTACGGTTTCCGCCGCGAGGCGCCGCCCCAACCTGGCCCTGTTCTCGAGCCGCCGTCAGACAAAGCGGTGTGAAGTGTCCTCAACCCGAAGGACCTGCCGCTCAAGGACGAAGCATTACTCTCGGCGGTGATGAAGGGCCAGCCAAATCGTCGCTTGATCAGGCGCCGTCCATTCCACGCGATGACGCCGGCCGGCGGCGATCTGAAGCCAATCGCCCGGCGCTAGCACCCGCTCCGCAGCTTCGTCTTCAAATCGCAGCCCCGCGCTGCCGGCCAAGAGCGTCACCCATTCGTCGCTGTCCTGGTCGTACCATTGCCCCGCAGGCGTGGCTTGGCCTCGAGAGATAATCCGCTCCAGGCGGAAGCTCGAACCTTGCAGCAGCGGTTCGAAGACTTCCCGAGTGGCGTCCGACGGCAGATTGCGGAACAGATTCTGGTCCATGAAAAGCAACATGGCAGGAATAGGAAATCGTGCGGGCCGCCGCCAGTTATAGCAAAGGTCGCGTGATTTCGGCGGCAAGTTCGTTGGCAAGTCGCGCCGGGATTGCCCTGAATGCGCGAGGAGGAGTAGAATTCGATTGTCGTCGCAGATGCCGGAGTTCCGCCGACTGACTCGGCGCCGGCCCGATTGAAAAGCCTTCTGTTCGCGCGGTCATCGCCGGGAGCCATGCAGCATGAGAATGCAAGTTGGCGTGACTGCTTTCGTGATTGCCGTCTCCGCGGTAATTCCGGTCTTTGCCCAGGCGCCTTCGACCGTGCAGCTCCCTTCATTTTCTTCATTCGGCGCCAGCACGACCGTTTCTGCGCCGGATCGAGGACGGACATCGCTCGGCGGCGTTGGCCGGTCGAGCACCGGCTCAACGGTTTTCGGTCCTTCGCTAGGGCCTAGTTCTCGCAGTTACGGTCGGCAAACGAGCGCCACGAGCATCGATGTGCGAACCAGGATCCATGACTTAAACGCCATGGATCAGCAAGTCCTGGAGCAAGCAGCAAAGAACCGCAATTCCGCTGGTCGCAAATCGTCACCGCGATCAATGGCGGCCTATACCGGGTCGTCCAGCTCGGCAGACCAGCCGCCGCCAGGCAGCGTGGCCGATGCGCGACGGCAGCATGCCGCCGAGGTCGAGTCTCAACAACGGCAAGCGGCCGACTATGCCCGTCAGGCGAAGAAAGCTGCTGCACGCGGCAAGCCGCAAGTGGCCAAAGTGCTGTATCAAATGGCCGAGCGCCGCGCCAAAGGCGAGTTGAAGGCGGAAATCCGTAAGGAACTCGCCGCGCTCAAGAGCCCGCCCAAGCCGGAAGGAATCACCCGCTGCGACGCCGGTATATCGCCGTAATGCGGTCAAAGCCGTCTTTTCTTTAGCTTGCCCCGGCGGCATTATCTCCTGGTAAGGGAAGCATTTGCACCGCTTGACCCGCAGCGACTCGATGGAAATCGTGATTGACACCTTGTCATTTATTGACAAATAGTCGATAATTGTCGCATGGCAACGCTCAGTCGCAAACAACGCGAAATTCGAGACCGCGAAGCCCGCATTCTCCAGCTCGCGCAGCAAATGTTGTTGCAACACGGCTATCACGGTCTGAGCATGGACCGGATTGCGGAGTCGCTCGAATATTCGAAAGGGACGATCTATCAGCACTTCTCCTGCAAGGAAGAGATTCTGCTGGCGCTGGCGAACCAGGCGCTGGAACGTCGCGTAGCCATGTTTCGCCGCGCGGCGGAGTTCCGCGGCAGCTCGCGCGAACGGATGATGGCCGTAGGCCAAGCCTACGAGGCGTTCGTACGGCTCTATCCGCATCATTTTCAAGTCGAGCAAGTCGTGCGGCTCTCCTCGGTGTGGGAAAAAACCACGCCCGAACGTCGCCAAATCATGCGCGGCTGTGACGCGACCTGCATGGGCGTCGTAGGCGGCATCGTCCGAGATGCGATCGCCGCGGGCGATTTGCAACTCCGCCAAGACAGCGCGCCGGAACATGTGGTGTTCGGCCTCTGGTCGATGGCATTTGGCGCCTTCACAATGTTGGCCAGCGGCGCTCCATTGCATGAGGTAGGCATCGCCGAGCCGATTGTCGCCTTGCATCAAAACTACAATGCCCTGCTCGATGGTCTGGGGTGGCGACCTTTGTCCGGCGAGATCGATCAAGAGGCGACGTTAGCTCGCATTCAAAGAGAAGTGTTGTCGTCCGAGGCGCGACAGTTGGCGGAACGGAACGGTTGAAAATTTTTTGCCTCATTATTGACGACTCGTCATTTTTGTACGAAGCGTAAGATTTCCCGGCCGCTAAGGGATTCATCGATTATGAATTGGGTCGCAATCAAGATGCTCATTGGCGACCGGGCCAAATTCTTGGGCCTGGTGTTCGGCGTCACCTTCGCCACGCTGTTGATGGCGCAACAGGTGTCGATCTTTATCGGCATCGTGCGGCGAGCCGGCAGCCAGGTGTTGGATGTCCGTGATGCCGACATTTGGGTGATGGACAACAAGGTTCGCTACATCGACGAGGCGCCGGGGCTGAAGGCCGGCGAGCTGCAACGCGTGCGCGGCGTGCCGGGCGTGGCCTGGGCGGTGCGATTCTACAAAGGTCAGGTGCAAGCACGGCTGGCCGACGGCAATTTCCGCAATGTCGTGCTGCTTGCCCTCGACGATGCGACGTTGGTTGGCGCGCCGGGCGAGATGATTGCCGGCCGACTCGACGACCTGCGAAACCCCTGCGCCGTAATTATCGACAAGGCGGGCTACGAATATATGTGGCCTGGCGAGCCGGTCGTGCTGGGACGCACTTTCGAGATGAATGAACGGCGAGCCGTGCTGGTCGGGGTCTGCAAAGCGTCGGCCCCCTTTGTCACGTTGCCGGTGCTCTACACGCGGTTCAACGAGGCCCTGCAGTTTGTGCCGCGGCAGCGAAACCTGATGAACTTCATCCTCGCCAAAGGCGCCGACGGCGCCGATCCTGCCCAGGTGGCGCGCGACATCGAACGCGCCACCGGATTGATGGCCCTGACCAAGGACGGCTTCTTCTGGAAGACCATTCGCTACTTTCTCGGTTCGACCGGCATTCCAGTGAATTTCGGAATCACGATCGGGCTCGGGTTCATCGTCGGCGCCGCAGTCGCCGGGCAAACTTTTTACCTGTTCACGCTCGAGAATCTCAAACAGTTCGGCTCGATTAAGGCCATGGGGGTCGCCAACCGGCGGATCGTGGGCATGATTCTGCTGCAAAGCGCCTCGGTCGGTCTGCTCGGCTATGGGTTAGGAATCGGCGGCACCGCGCTGTTCTTCGAATACACCATGCAGATTACGCACCTGGCCGGGATTCATATGTACTGGCAAGCCATGCTGGGCGTCGGCGCCGCGGTGTTGGCGATCATTGTGCTGGCGGCCCTGCTGAGCATTCGACGGGTACTGGTGCTGGAGCCCGCAGTCGTTTTCCGAGGATAATGCTATGTCGATCTCTTGTCCTTTGCAGCTGCCGAAACGCTTGGCCCGC
>JAICIG010000607.1 GCA_025924495.1 Pirellulales bacterium
CGAAACGTATTCGGCTTCGGCCTTGGTCAGCGCCAGGCAGGGGCCGACGCAGTGCGTGGCGTAGTGCATCGGCGGCAGCCCGGGCCAGTAATTGGGCCAGCCGTCCATGTCTTGCTGGTGGCTGGCTTGCAGGAACTGGATCTTGCCCAGCTCTCCCTTTTCGTACAGCTCTTTGACGAACAGAAACTCGCGAGCGTAGACGACCGTCTCGGCCATCATGTATTTCAGGCCGGTCTCTTTGACCAGCTTGACGATCTGCTCGCACTCTTCGATCGACGTGGCCATCGGCACCGTGCACATCACGTGCTTGCCGGCCTTTAACGCCGCGATCGATTGGGGAGCGTGATCGGGAATCGGCGTGTTGATATGCACGAAATCGACCTCGCGGTCGGCCAACACGTCTTCGAACTTCGTGTATCGCTTTTCGATGCCGAACTGATCGCCGATCTGCTTCAGCTTGTCGGGTGAGCGCTGGCAGATGGCGTGCATCCGGGCATTGGGATGCCGCTGATAGATCGGAATGAACTCGGCGCCGAAGCCCAGGCCGATGATGGCTACGTTGACTTTTTTATCGCTCATACGAATCCCTTGCGTGTCTTAGCTGGGCGGCTCATGTCGGTTTGTTGGTATCATCCAGGAGGGCGGACATTCCTGTCTGCCCCGTACGCCCGAGGAGGGCGGACATTCTTGTCTGCCTTCATAAATACGGCAGACAGGAATGTCTGCCCTCCTGCTGTTTCGACAGACGCACGATGTCGTCCCCCGTTGAGGCCTAAGCAATGAGAATTAAATAACTTCCCAATCCCTAGAACGCCGAAATTCAGTGGCCAGGCTTCTTCCTGTCTGCCACCAGCTTTAGCTGGTGGTATTCGAGCAAGAACATTTGTTGTCTTCAGTCGGCTTTAGCCGACTTGTGCAAGCCTTCAGGCGCTGGCCATCGGCATGCCATTGTAAGACATGACTCGACATGGACTGCGCCCTCTTCAAGTGGAAGCCGGCTAAAGCCGGCTGCACGACGGTTCATGATGGCTCTCTTACCACCAGCTAAAGCTGGTGGCAAGCATGCCAATGCAGATCCGCTCGCTCATTGTCATATCTCTTTGCCGATGGCCTTTTGCGCACCACGGAACAACCAACTCCCCTATACACAACTCGAAGCTCCAGCAGGAAATCATCTAGCGACGATTTCTCCGCAGTTTGGGAGGTTATTTAATCCTCGGTCCCAACTCGTGGGCGCCAATGCCTCCCTCCGCCTGGATTTATCCAGCATACCGCAGCGCGGGGCCGGCTCCATGAGGTTTTGCGCAAACAATCTGAGATTTTTTACCGACGGCGGCAGGCAAAACAGGCCCAGATTCGTGTGCTGTGGTTATACTTGGCTGAATTGGGTCTATATTAGGCAAACAATGCCTGAGACTTTTTACCACCGCCTCCGTCCTCGCCGCCGCGTGCCTGTCGCATGAAGTCCCGCCCCAGTGTGGCGCTCTTGATCGAAACTTCGAACGCCTATGCTCGCGGGCTGCTCGAGGGCATTGTGGCCTACATCCGCGAGCATCGCCCCTGGTCGATCCACTTGCCGGAACAGGGACGCGGCGACTCTCCGCCCGATTGGCTGGCCCGGTGGCGGGGAAACGGCATCATCGCCCGCATTGAAAACGCCGATATCGCCCGAGCGGTGACCAAAGCGCGGTTGCCGGTGGTCGACGTCAGCGCGGCAAGGCTCGTGCCCGGCGTGGCCTGGGTCGAGACCGACGACCGGGCGATTGCTCAACTGGCGGTCGATCATTTCCTCGAGCGCGGCTTTCGGCAGCTCGCTTTCTGCGGCGATTCGGCCTTCAACTGGTCGAACTGGCGCCGCGCCCATTTCGTACGCATTCTCGCAGCCCGCGGCCTTGCCTGTCACGTGTTCGATTTCTCGCCAGGCACGGCGAGACCCGAGTCGCGCAGTCGGCAGCAGCGCCGCCTGGCCGACTGGATCCGCAAGCTGCCCAAACCTGTCGGCGTGATGGCCTGCTACGATATCCGCGCTCAGCAACTGCTCGACGTCTGCCGCGAGATCGACGTGGCCGTGCCCGACGACCTGGCGGTGATTGGCGTCGATAACGACGAATTGCTGTGCGACCTTTCATCGCCCCCTTTGACCAGCGTGATTCCCAACGCCGTGCGCACCGGCTACGAAGCCGCGGCATTGCTCGACCGCTTGATGGCCGGCAAGCCCGTGGCGCCGGAGCCGCATTTGATCGAGCCGCTGGGGATCGCCGTTCGTCAATCAAGCGACGTGCTGGCGATGGATGACCGCGACGTGGCCGCCGCCGTACGTTTCATTCGCGAGCACGCCTGCGATCGCATCAACGTGGCCGACGTGCTCAAGGCCGTGCCCCTCTCGCGGCGCGTGCTCGAGAGCCGCTTTCGCGCTCGCCTGGGGCGGACTCCCCACGACGAAATCTTGCGACTGAAACTCGAACGCGTGAAACAGCTGTTGCTGGAAACCGAGTTGAGCATTGCCGCCATTGCCGAGCGCGCCGGTTTCGAACACTCCGAGTACTTGAGCGCCACCTTCAAGCAGCACTTCGGCCAGTCTCCCAGCGTTTACCGACGCCATCAGCAGCATCACGCACGCGCGGCGTCTGCCCCAAAGTAGCAGGCAGACTCCGTCTGCCGTAAAAGTAGCAGGCATACTCCGTATGCCGTGCCATGCTTGAGCACGAAGCGCAACAGCGGTCCCCGCGTCCACCACGTTCGAAGCGCATGCGCAGCACAGCGGGCGGCACATGGAATGTGGCGTGCTACTTTGCCCGAAACTAGCAGGCAGACTCCGTCTGCCGTGCCACGCTGGAGTACGAAGCGCAACAGCGGTCTCCGCGTTCTTCCGGCGCGAAGTCTGGCAGCAGTTCAGCGGACGGCACATGGAATGTGCCTGCTACTTTGGCGCAGATGCGGCGCTCGTCAGCGCTTTGCGGTCTTGTCGCGCGCTTGCGGCTGAGCGGCGCGCCGGGCGCTGCGAGACGAACGAGGATTGATCGATTGATCGACCCCGTCTCATACAACCTTGTCTCGTACGACTTTGTCTCGTCCGGTCGCGGGGCGCTTTGCCGAGGCCCGACTCGCGACGAGGGCTCGAAGCTCCCTCCCGTGCATGCTCCCCTTATGTCCTGCGGTCGCGGGGCACATGCATGGTTCCAACCGAATCACGAAGCAGGATCCTTGCGAACCCCAGCGCGCACCAACACCTAGATAAAGGCGGCTGCGGCTCGAAAACGAGCCCGCGCGCTATCCTACGCGCATCTGCCAGGCAGCCGCGCGTTTCGCGATTCTTCGGCGACGCTCTTTGGTGTGGATTTCAGCCTTTCAGCCGCGGAGTTCGCTCGTCGGGTCGAGCCGGGGTGTCTCCCATTCTTCCGCCCACGCCTGCGAAGATTCGCTAGCCTCGCAATCCCAATCAAAGGGTCTATGCCGCTGCAAGGCGAACGGCCATTTTTTCAGGAGGGCGGACATTCCTGTCTGCCGTGCATTCAGGAGGGCAGACATTCCTGCCTGCCCTCTTTGCTCCTCCAATCCGAATTCCGAAATTACTGAGCCCACCGAAGTCCGCGAGTAGATGGTGCAATTGCACCATCTACTTTGTCCCGCTCGACGTGAATAAGAATTACTGAACCGGCCCAAAGTCCGCGAGTGGTTGGTGCAATTGGACCAACCACATTTCCCCCCCGAGAATAGCCGGTGCGTTCTTGAACGGGCGTTA
>JAICIG010000608.1 GCA_025924495.1 Pirellulales bacterium
CAGCGACGTTCGCAAACGGATCAGCGCCATCAAACAATATTCCAGCCTCGGCAGCGGTTTCAAAATCGCCATGCGCGACCTGGAAATCCGCGGCGCCGGCAATATCCTTGGCGCCGAGCAAAGCGGGCATATCGCCGCTGTCGGCTACGAACTGTATTGCGACCTGCTCGAGAAAACGGTCCGCAAGCTGAAGCAGTTGCCGCCGAAGGTCTCGGTGGATGTCAACGTCGACCTGCCCGGCGAGGCCTACCTGCCGCGGCGCTATGTACCCGACATGCGGCTGAAGATCGACCTGTACCGGCGGTTGGCTCGCATTGCCACGCTGGAAGAACTGCGAGACTTCTCCGCGGAACTGGTCGATCGCTTCGGCGCTCGTCCGGAGCCCGCCGACCGGCTCTTATTGCGGACCGAGCTGGCAATTCTTGCGGCAAGTTGGGCGATCAGCGCAATTCATCTCGAAGACGATTTTGTCGTGCTGCGCTATTCGAACCGCAAGCAGATCGAAAAGCTGGCCAAACAAAGTCGCGGTCGATTGCGAATCGTTGACGGTTTAAGCGCCTATCTCCCCATGGAAAAAGGGGTTGTCGATCCTGATGCGATCGCGGCGATCGTAAAATCGCTGTTGCAGCCGGCATGAAGCTCTGGCTATACTCCGGCCGCGCCGGGGGGTGCGCCGGTCTTTTCCTTTCCTTGATCAATTGCGCCTTAAGGCAGACTCTTTGCCGCTGGGCAGGCCAGGTCGATGGTCGCTGTTCGCGATCCATGGCGACGGTCGGCACAGCCGGAGTCGGTTAAGTGAAGAAACCGCCCAGAACTGTGGCTCGCCTATTCTATCCCATCTTGTTTTGCGTTACGGCCGCCCTGGCGGCGGCGCTCTGGACGCGCCACGAGCTGCCGGTGCATTGGCTCAGCGGTCTGGGAGCGCGCCAGGCGCAGGCTCAATCGGCCGAGCCGCCTCGTACCGGCGCGAGAGAGAGCCGGACAGCGCCGTTTCCGGCTCGCCAGGTCTCGAACTACACGCCTGCGAGCGGCTATCAAGTGACAGCCGCTCCTCCGGGTTCCGGCAGATCGTTCCAGCGTCCGAGTTCCCCGCCCAGCGGCGCTCAGTTGCGTATTCCGGGGCCTGCGATGCAATCGCCCCCCGCGCCGCCCGGACAGCAGGGCAATCCGCCTGCCGAAAACGGGCCGGTCGTGATGGAAAACGCCAAGGTCGTTGCCCGGATTGGCGGCGAGCACGTCTTGTTGGGCGATATCATTGCCGACGTGGAAAAGGACTTTGCCCAACAATCCAAGAAGTATCATCCAAGAGACCATGAAGCCTTGAGACAGATGCTGATTTATCAGCACATCAAGCAGATCATTCCGATCAAAGTGCTGTCCGCGGCGGCGAAGAGAGATATCCCCGAAGAGAAGCTTCCTGATGTTCAGAAACAGATCGAAACGCTGTTCAATCAGCGCATGCTGCCGATCTTGATGAAGGAGAGGAAGGTCGCTTCGCCCGAAGAGTTCGACGCCAAACTCAAGGCCGAAGGAAGCTCGTTGAAGCGGTTGATGGACGCGATTGGGGAGCAGCAGGTAGTACAAACTTACATCGCCGATCACACGAAGATTGACGAGAACGTCAGCCCCGACGAGTTGTACGCGCATTACCGGGCTCATTACGACGAGTACAAGTTCGATGCGAAGGTGCGCTGGGAACAATTGCTCGTCCGTTTCAAAGGGCGCAGCCGGGACGAGGCGATCCGAATCCTGGCCGACATGGGCAATCAGGTGAGAAACGGCGCGCCGTGGGCCGCGGTCGCTAAGGCCCGCTCCGAAGGCCTCACGGCCACCGACGGCGGACAGATGGAATGGACGACCAAAGGCAGCCTGAAGCTCAAGCAACTCGATGAAGCCTTGTTTGTCTTGCCCGTCGGCGCCATGAGCATCATCCTGGAGGACGACCGCAGCGTGCAGATCGTGCGCGTGATCGAACGCAAAGACGCGGGCGTGGTGCCTTTCGAAGAGGCTCAGAAAGACATCAAGAAGCTGATCATCGACGAGCGCACGAAAGCCAAGAAGAGCGAGTTCATCAAGTCCAAGATCGAGGAGCTGAAGCCGACGATCTGGACGATGTTTGACGAAAAAATGGGCGCTGCCAAACAAGACAGCGCCACGGCAGGTCGGACGCCGGCGGGGCAAACCCGGCGCTAATCGCGGACAGTCCTGGCCTGGCTGCCGTGGCATTTGCCATAATGGGTTCATGAACTCCGCCGAGCAGCAGCAACTGCGCCGCAATATCGAACTCAAGGCCCGGATTGATTCGCTCGCTTTGGCGCGCGGCATCGCCCGGCGGCTGGCGACGGAAACGCTCGGCGTGGAGTTGCAGACCGACACTTACTTTGCCGGCGCGCGTGGACGGCTCAAGCTGCGGCAACGGCAGGATCATCCCGCTCAATTAGTCTGGTACGCCCGGCCCGACGGCGTGCACGCCAAGGCCAGCGACTATCGGTTGGTCGCCGTCGCCGATGCCGAGGGACTCAAGCAAGGGTTGACTGCGGCGTACGGCGTCTTGACAGTGGTGGAGAAGCGGCGCGAGATTTACCTGCACCACAATGTGCGCATGCACCTCGACGAGGTCGCCGGTCTGGGCGATTTTCTTGAATTCGAGGCCGTGCTCGACGCCCGCCATGACGATGCCGACGGTCATGCCGCATTGGCCCGCTTGAGCCGCGAATTCGAGATTCAACCGCATCATCTCGTCGCCGCCTCTTACAGCGACCTGTTACTTGTGGAGCAAGCGAACCGCGGCTAAACTGCGGTTTTCACACCTGCGGCGAAGGGGCAGAACGATGGCGCCGCGCGAACGTGCGGCCGTAGAAAGGAACGCCTGGATGAGCGAAGTGGGGAAACTTCGGCTCGGCGACCGAGAAATCGATCTGCCGATCACCACGGGGACCGAAGGGGAGAAGGCCGTCGATATCTCCCAACTTCGCGCTCAGACCGGTTACATCACCTTGGATGAAGGTTATGTCAACACCGGTTCGACCACCAGCGCCATCACGTTTCTCGACGGCGAGCAGGGCGTGCTGCGCTACCGCGGCTATCCGATCGAAACGTTGGCCCAACGTTGCGACTTTCTCGAGATCAGCTATCTATTGATTTACGGCGAGCTGCCCACGGCGCAAGAGCTGGAAAATTTCCGCACCTCCTTGCGGCGGCACACCATGCTGCATGAGGAAATGAAAGCCTTTTACAACGGCTTTCCGCGCGACGCTCATCCGATGGCCATCCTCGGCTCGGTGGTCGGGGCGCTGTCGACCTTTTATCAAGATTCGCTCGATCCGCATAATCCAGAACAGGTCGAGATTTCCATCTTCCGGCTGATGGCCAAGCTGCCGACGATCGCCGCCTTCAGCTACAAGAAGTCGATCGGCCAGCCGTTCATCTATCCGCGGAACGATCTGTCGTACTGCGAGAACTTTCTGCAGATGATGTTCGCCGTGCCAAGCGAACCTTACGACGTTGATCCCGACTTCGTCGATGCTTTGAATCTGCTGCTGATCGTCCATGCCGACCACGAACAGAACTGCAGCACCTCGACGGTGCGGATGGTCGGCTCGAGCAATGCGAACCTGTTCGCCTCGATCTCGGCGGGCATCTGCGCCTTGTGGGGCCCGCTGCACGGCGGCGCTAATCAGGCCTGCGTCGAAATGCTCGAGGCGATCCGCGCCGACGGCGGCGACGTGAAGAA
>JAICIG010000609.1 GCA_025924495.1 Pirellulales bacterium
ATTGGACCGCACGCTGGCCGTGCTGATGTCCTCGCTACAGGGCAGGGCGGCCGCGATCGTTGCGTTCGGTCCGCTGAATCGCTTTATCGTGCCACACCTTTCCCCCTTTGATCGGCTTGATATTGCACGGTTTTCCTAGTTTGTTTTGTTCAAAACACAATCAGAAGTAGTGATAATTGAATATTACTTTTTTGTTTGGGTCAATTACGGCGAGCGAGAAGACGGCCCCGCACCGCAGCAAATCCCTCATTATAAGCTATCAACGGCCTGTCCAGAGGCATCACTGAAAAACGACTTGAACGCGTGTCGTGGGGCGCTAGCAATTCGCATCTGCGATATGTAAGCACGAAGCGAAATAGCAAAAGCGGTGAGTTGAATGGAGAAGCCGAGAAAGCCTAATGCGTTTAAGCACGCCGTCTTTACACGATATGCGGCTTTCGATGGTGAGATTGCCGAGGATTTCGATGTCTCAGGGCGGATTTCACCACGATCTTACGGGGGGTGCATTGACCTCCACTCCCATTTCCGGAGCATTGTCGCTGTTTACAATGAGCTTAGGCGCGCTGGGCCTGCTCGGCTGGTGGAGGAAGAAGAAGCTGGCAAGCGCCGTCTAGAGAAATCCGCGCCACAGGCTTGCTTACATCGCGCTCCAGATGAGCCAGCCAAATATCGCTATCCATGCGGGGGTAAGCGCCAGGCCAACGATGACCAACAGGAGAGCCAATCGCTCTTTTAGGGGTGATGGCACTTGGACTGAGCTTCGTAGTGAATTTCCAACGAAGCGATGCGGCCGCCGAGTGGCAGGTATATGGCAGCCAGCGCGACCGATCGTCGCTTCATTGGCTGATTGCTGACGGCGTGCGGCTCCGCTTAGAAAGAGGTTGTTCGGTTCCTGCAATAGAGCATGACCGAGCCCAGCAGCGGCCTAAAGGTTCAAAGACTACGTGATCCAGCGCACATAGTCGCGGGTCTTTTCAAGCTATTCGTTCACGGCCATCAGGAACGGACAGCGCTCGTGAAACGTTTGTCACTCAAGCTGACGGTATGTAAACAGGGGGGCTGTCGAGTGGGACGGCGCAAGCGTGGATATGATCCGGGGGAGCCAGAACGAATAAGAGATGCGCTTATTGAATGTGGCTATACGGCTCTTGATGCTCAAGCGAGAGCCTTGGGCCTGCCCCGCAGTACAACGTGGGTGATCGTTGCCTCTCAGCACAAAGTCGGTCGGCTCTCTGGAAAGGTTCGCGCACGCATGCTGGCGCATCCCGATCTCCCTCATTGCGTTAGAGCTATTTTGGATCGGGAGTTGTCCAAGACTACTCGCGACGAAGAAACGTTAGGTCTTCCGAATGCATGCGAGGAGGAGAACCGCTTTGTTCTCGCTAGTCCAAAAACTCGCGCTTGACGTCTTGAAACGTTCTCACGTCGAGAATCTGGACGCGACTGCGCTTTTGCGGCGCCTCAGGACGAGACCGCCAATTCCCAACGCTCCCATGCCGAACAGCAAGAGCGAGCCCGGAATTGGGACAGGCGTTAGCGCGGTCAGATTTGTAAACTCGAACGCGTTCAGGCCCGCAGTTAAGACGACCGATTCGAAAGCTTCGGTCATGAAAATGGATACCTGATCGTGGCCCATCCCCGGGCGTAGCAAGTAGGCCGCCAGGTCGCTACCAGACAGGCCACCTAAATCGGTACCCGTCCCGTTCGCGCCACTCCAAAATTCAACTCTGTTCCAGCTATCGGGTGAACCCCAGAATAGCGAAAGCTGAGTGGACGGAGCGAAATTCCAAGTCCCGCTCGCTCCACCTTCAATGGCGGTATAAACGGCGGTGCTGAATTGCGGGTTAATCGGCATTCCAGCGGTCGTTTCAAATGGCGAGCGGTACACGCCTGACAGGTCGCCCGTGACGTAATTGATGACGCCAGAGGAAACATTGGGGAGCGCATTGAAGCTGCTGCTTGGAACGGCGGTCGCGTCCTCGGATGCAGTGATCGTTGCAGCGCTCGCCCCTTCAGCAGCCGTCAGACAGAGCACCGAAGCTAAAACGCATCCAAGTTTCGCCTTCACCGTCGATTGCTCCTGAGCGACTCACCGTCAATGGACATTGGAGCGGACGATTCTTCCGCGCACAACAACTTTGTTTTGAGTCTAGGAGCTCTACAGGTAGCGGGATGTAGCGAATGGTATGGAAAGGCCGCTCTCTTGTTCACGAATTCGTCAGGAAGAGGCTTTTGCTGACATCGAACGGCGCCGCTGCTTCCAACCGCTTTTACTTTCCGTGTTTTAGCCCGATCTCGACTAGGCGGCGGATGGCCTCGGGCCGTCCTGGCCAGATCATCCTGCTCACGGCGCCTATCTGATCTTCCTCCGTTTCGGTGGACACCCGTAGTAGGCTCGACGAGCCAGGAGGTGTCGGATGGAGAAGCCGAAGCGGCGGTCCTTTACCGAGGATTACAAACGGCAAACGGTTGAACTGGTCCGATCGAGTGGGCGCTCGATCGGGTCGGTGGCTGCTGAGATCGGGTTGGCTGAGACCGTCTTGCGCAAATGGGTGAACAAATTCGGCGGCTCGGGGCAGCCGGCGGCAGCGGCGCGGCGCCCCTTGACGCAGGCGGCGTTGCCGACGGCTGACCAGGCCTCAGAGATCGCCCAACTGAGGCGGGAGAACGAGCGGTTGCGAATGGAGCGCGACATTTTAAAAAAGTCCATCGCGATCTTTGCTGGAACACGGACATGAGATTCCGCTTCATCGAGGATCGCCGCGACGATTATCCGGTCCGCCAGATATGCGCCATCCTGGGCGTCTCGCCGGCCGGCTATTACGCCTGGCGCAGGCGGCCGGAAAGCTGTCGGGCCGCTGCCAGTCGCTCCCTGCTCTCCGAGATTGTCCGCGTTCATCGCGACAGCGGGGGGCGGTATGGCAGCCCACGCATCCATGCCGTCCTGCGGGCGCAGGGCCGTGGCATCAGCAGGGGGCGGATCGAGCGACTGATGCGGCGTTATGGCATTCGAGCCATCATGATGCAGCCACGGCGGGTGCGGACGACCGACAGCCGCCACAACTTGCCGATCGCGCCCAACCTTCTCGACCGCAACTTCACCGCCCCTGCGCCAAACCGGGTCTGGCTTGCCGACATCACTTACATTCCGACCGGCGAAGGCTGGCTGTACCTGGCTGCGGTCATGGATCTCTATAGCCGCAAGATCGTCGGCTGGGCCATGCGCGACCATCTCAGAGCCGAACTGCCGCTTGCGGCTCTCACGATGGCACTGCAGCGCCAGCGTCCTGCGGCCGGACTGATCCAGCATTCCGATCGCGGAGTTCAATACGCTTCAGAGGAATACCGAGGCGCCCTACAGCTCGCCGGCATGCGCCCATCAATGAGCCGCAAAGGCGATTGCCTCGACAACGCGCCGATGGAAAGCTTCTTCCACACGCTCAAAACCGAGCTCGTCCACCATCAGAAATATACGACGAGAGCGGATGCCCAGCGCGACCTGTTCGCCTTCATCGAAGGATTCTACAATCGAATGCGTCTCCACTCGGCAATTGGCTACATCAGCCCTGTCGAAATGGAACGAAAGGCCACTTAACCCCGTCCACTAATCCGGGGGAAGATCAGAGATCACGCACGTACCCTTCAACGAGGGATAGATGGTCGAACGCACAGAATCCGGTCATTGGCTTGAGCGCATCATTCACCCAG
>JAICIG010000610.1 GCA_025924495.1 Pirellulales bacterium
AATCTCGGATCTCGAAGAAGCAGTTCGGCTGGCGCCTGAGTTGCGGACTACAAGCTTCTTCGCTCAGCGCAGCCATCACCATTTCATGTTAAGGGAGTATGAGCAAGCCGCGGCCGATATTCGCGAGGCAATCTCGCTGGATCCCGAAAATGCCAACCATTATAGAGCTCTTGGCATGATCTGCCTGATGCAGGAGGACTGGGACGGAGCTATTGCGCAATTTCAACGTGAGTATGAAATATGCAAGGCGGCTGGTGGCAACGACATCAATCCGGCGCCCGCGGACGACAGCCGGCGTCACTTGCCAGACGCCATTGCTACGGCTCGCATGCAACTGTTGAATGCCCACATGCAGCGCGCCCAGAAGCGATTCACCAACGGCGACGTGGCAGGCGCCACGGCCGACTTCGATCGCGCCGTCGAGCTTGATTCACAGTCGATGCTCGTCCGCATTGGCCGAGCGATATTCCTGGCGCAAACAGGCAAGTATGAGCAAGCGCTGAAAGAATGTGATGCGGCCAGCGATATCAATCCGGCTTCATCTCATCCTTTGTGCACCCGCGGGGCCGTCTATCAGATCAAAGGCGATCTCGCGAGCGCGATCAACACGTTTAACAGCGCAGTCCTCCAGTTCCCCCGAGACGCAATGCCCCTTTCCTCTCGTGCGGAGATATGGATGCAGGCGGGCGAACTCGGCAAGGCGTTCGATGACTTGACTCAGGCGATCGCACTTCAGCCCGAAGAAGCCCTCTTATATGGCAAGCGCGCGGGTATACTGCGCAGGCTAAAACGCAACGAAGAAGCCGAGGCCGACATTGCGAAGGCTCGGGCGCTTATTCTGGGCGGCCGGTCGAAATGATCCAGGCATAATTCGCGCCCCGTCTATCGCTCAAATAACCGCAACGGGTTCCACCGAGTCGCCAACTCTGCGGCGATAATCACCTTGTGGCGAGACTGACTTTCCAGGAC
The DNA here is from genome assembly GCA_025924495.1 of Pirellulales bacterium. The sequence continues at coordinate 970 of JAICIG010000610.1, forward strand.
TTCGGCGAGGATGCGAGCCACGCCATTGGGCAGGCAAATTGGCCCGCGCAGTTCGGGACTGTGATGGCGAAGCGTCGAGGTCAAACCCCGCTCAAGCTCAAGTAGATCGATCGATTCCCATCGCAAAAAGATGTCGCCCAGCGGAAACACTTTGATTCCCAACCCTTCGCGGTAGATCAGCCAGGTCACCAGCGGCACGGTGCAGCGAACCTGCCCGATCGCGCCGTAAGAGCCGGCAAAGGTTCGCAGCGCTGGCTCCGCCGGCAAGGCCATTCGCCAACGCTTGCCAAAGGCGCTGTATTCAAACGAGAAGGCGAACCCGGTGACGATTGCCTGCACGGCGAGGCCGAACAGCACGAACACGAATATAGCCCATGCGAGCAGAAGTTCGCTTCGCGTGATGATTGTGGCTGCAAAGAAGCCGAGAAGGCCGAACCAAATGACCGGCACATAGATACGCCAGAACCAGTACAGCCAGGGCGGCTTGAGCGTGGCGCCGTTGCCCGCGCGCATCTGCTTTGCCAACTGGCTTGCGGCCACGAGAATCGGGATCAATGCCAACGACGCGATTATTGGGAGGACGCGTGGCAGCGAAACGGCGAGCAGAGCCAGCATATCGGCCAGCATAAGCCGGCCTGTTGACGGCGGTCAATCCGTTCGAGATCGCTTGCAGCGGCGACGCGCGAGGATCGTGCGGCGAGCGGTGCTCTCGCCATTTGCCCACATGCGTTCCCTACCGCAGCGACCAGTCTTCAGGGCACATCTGCAAGTCGACGAACACGTGCTTAAGGCTGCATTCGTGAAGAGGCCCCGCATGGCTCTACTGATGCGCCAACAGGGCGGCGACTTTCTCCCAGCCAAGAGACCTAGCTAGTTGGATCGGCGTCATCCCTTGATCGGTCTTTGCGCTCGGATCGGCGCCCGCTTCTAACAGGACCTTCACCGTTGCGGCATTTCCCGCGAGCGCTTCCTGGTGCAAGAAGGTCCATCCTTTGTCGTCTCTCACGGAGACGAGCGACGGGTCCTGCGCCAGTTGCTCTTTCAGTTTGGCGGCCATGCCCTCGCTCATCGGGTGTTCAGAGCTGTCGGGCTGTCGCTTGCCGAACCAGTTTTTGAGCAGGCCGCTCCCTTGATTCGGTTCGGGGACAACGCGGATTTTGGTCGGGTCGCCGAAGTTCAATCCCCAGGCGGCGTCATGTTCCCGCCGTTCCTGTCGATTCATGCGGGAGCGCAGCAGGTTGACCGTATAAGCGCCGAACGCCTCGCCCGAGACGACGTACAGCCAATCAGTGATCTGCTCGAGCGGAATGCGAGCGGAGTCGCCCGCCTTGACGGTTTTCAGCCAGTTCGGATTGTTCAGCAGAACGCCGCTCACATACCGGCCGTCGAAGTCGATCTCAGACAGCCACATTTGTTCCGCTTCGGGCTCGTCCTCGGGCCGCGGCGATTGCTGGTCGTTGAAGAATGGGGCCTTCACGGCAGCCAGGTCGAGCGCGGGCACGATTCGCCGGCGCTCCCAGGCGACCTCGCGCCAGAAATACCGAAAGCTGGCCCGAGCGTCTTGGTAGGCGCGTTGCATCTCGGGATCGCCATTGTCGAATATGAAGACGGGGGACTGCTCTGATTCACTCATGGCGCCACATCCTCGATGGTAATGAGAGCCGCCTTAGCGTGGAGATGCTTTTGCCAACTGCATACGACCGCGCTCCATCACTTCTTCAGGCATTCATCCACAAACGCGAACAACGCCTTCGAGGCGGGATCGTCGGGCCTGCCGAGGTTGTCGTTCAGGCGGTTGTGGTTGGTCTCTTGTCCGCCGAACAGGGTTACAGGAATGCCGGCATCTTTAAGCACGGCGCCAAGACGCTGGGCCTGCGCCGTGTTGTCGGGATGGTCGGCGACGTAGAGGATCAAGAATGGAGGAATGCCCTTGTCCTTCGCGACATGGGTAACGGCGGAGTAATCGCGGTGCCTTTCCGGGGTGTTGCCAAACTTTTCGCGATGGCCGAACTTGGCCTGCGGCTGGCCATGCACGCGACGGCGCGTCTCGGCGGTCTCGATGATCGCCGGCACATCGTAGGTATCGCCGTCGACGGGGACGCACCCCTTCAGCACGCTGAAGGGAACCCCTTCTGCCTTGAGGTAGCGATCGTCGATGCAAATCAGGGCGGCGAGCTGGGCTCCGGCGGAATGACCCATCACGAAGATTCGCTTCGGATCGCCCCCGTACTCAGCGATATGCTTGTGAACCCAACCCAGCGACTTCGCCACATCGCGAAAGATCGTCTCCATCTCCACTTTCGGCAGCAGGCGATAGTTCGTGGAGACGAATACGAAGCCCCGGTCGACAAATGCCTGCGGTTTGACCTGCACACTTGTTTTGTCTCCGGTTTGCCAGCCGCCGCCATGAATCCAAAACACGACGGGATGATCTTTGCCCTCGGCCGGCGCGTAAATATCAAGCGTTTGCCGCTCGTTCTTCGGCTCAGCATAGGCCACGTCGCGGTGGATTTTCGGCTCGGCGGCCTGGCTGCTTGTAGTCACAATCGAGGCGCCGAGTAACAGAAGCGCAGCAAGAGTTCTCATGGCGGTTCGTCTCCGTGGTTGATCGTCAAACGGCAAGATGCCCGTGGGACGGCGCCTATTCTAACCGGAAAAACAACGCGGCGCCGGCCCCTTCACCTTTTCAACCAGGCGACGAACAGG
>JAICIG010000611.1 GCA_025924495.1 Pirellulales bacterium
CGATCGCTGCGCCGCTGCTCGTCCGATCGAGTTGCATATCGTCTTCCAATGTCGCCGTTTGCGATTCTCATCGCGCGACGTTGCTCGATTGCGAGCGCAAGCCCGGCACGGCATCTGCAGCGAAGTCGTGGGTGGATTGAATTGGCCCCTAACGTCTCCTCTCTCTCGCTGAGTACAAGCATGCTGAGCGCGTCGAGTTGTACGTCCGGGCAGAAACTCACCCGTTGGACGAATATGGAAACGACTTTTCCGGGCCGCACGAGGCCGCCGGCCGCTTCGATATCGAGGCAAGGCTTTTTGATTGACATGGATGGCGTGATCTATCGAGGCAACGAACTGATTCCGGGCGCCGACGAATTCATTCGCCGATTGCTGCACGAGGATGTGCCCTTTCTTTTTCTGACGAACAATAGTCAGCGCACGCGCCGCGATGTGGCGATCCGGCTCCGCCGCATGGGAATCCACATTGAAGAGCGTCACATTTTTACTTGTGCGATCGCCACGGCTCGTTTTCTCGCCGAACAGAAACCGCAGGGCACGGCCTATGTCATCGGCGAAGGCGGCTTGCTCAATGCGCTGCATCGCAATGGTTATGCAATCGTCGATCACGCGCCCGATTACGTCGTCGTGGGCGAAGGACGCACGGTGACGCTGGAAATGCTGGAGACCGCCGTGCGATTGATTCTAGGAGGCGCCAAGCTGATCGCGACCAATCTCGATCCGAGCTGCCCGACAGCCACGGGTAGTCGGCCAGGGTGCGGAGCGACGGTCGCTTATCTGGAAGCCGCCACGGGCGTGAAATCGCTCGGCATTGGCAAGCCCAGCCCGGTGATGATGCGAGCGGCGCGCAAGGCGCTTGGGCTGGCAACCTCGGAAACAGTGATGATCGGCGACACCATGGAAACCGACATTCTGGGCGGCGTGCAGATGGGATATCGCACCATCCTGGCTCTTTCCGGCGGCACGCGGCGCGAGGACGTGGAGCGACATGCCTATCAGCCCGATTTAATTATCGAGTCGCTGGCCGACCTGGCGCCGCCAACAGTGCGGCTCGATGCCTTGTTTCCCCATGTCAATCGCGAAAACGACACGCCGCTCGAGTTGCAGGAGTGGGTGCGCCGGAACCGAGAAACCATTTGAGGGCGCGCCGAGTTTGCGGCGGCGACTAGTCGGTCGCCGCACGCATCAGCCATTCCAGCGGGCCGTGGCGGAAGCGTCTAAGCCAGAACCACGAGACGGCGACGGCTGTGGCAAAAAATGCGACCGCGGCAAGTGCGGCCCTTTCGGGCGTTTCGGTTCCAGTCAATCCCAACGCCTCGATTGTGCCCAAACCGAGGACGATATGCGCCACGTACCAGGTGAAGGCGAGCCGGCCCGTATCGACCAACGCTTTGACAAAACGCGAGGTCGGCGCCGTTTCTGCCAGCATCAAACTTAGCGCAATGATCGCAACCGACGCGCCGCAGCTGGAAAGCAAGAAGAGAGGCAGAGGCGGCATCGAGCCCGTGCCTAACAAGGCGTGAGCGGTCTCTGCGTCCATGCCGCTGGCGGGCTGAAGTGCGGATGCCAGGAGAAGTTTGGAAAGAGCTTCCGCCGTGACCCACACTCCGACGCCCCAGACCAACATTTTCCGCCGCGCCTCGGGCGCCCGCGCGTCCGTGCGGCCTAGCCACATGCCAAAAATGAGGATGCCGGTCCAGGGGAAGACCGAGCGAAACCCATTGTAAAACAAGTTTCGCAATAGTCCGTCCGCGGTCCACAGGTCGTGGTAGCTCATCGTGTTCCAGTCCCAATGTCGTTCGTAATCGAACAGTCCCATGAGCACGATGAACACGCCTACGAATGTCGCCGCGATGCACAGCAACTGACGCTTCGATGCGGTCAAAAGCCACGGGGCCAACAGCAGCGAGACGCCGTAAACGCGCAGAATGTCGCCTGGCCAGATCGCCAGATTCAAGAAACCCGCGGCAAGCAGAAATACGCCGCGCCGCACGAGCGTGACCTGTACCTTTCGCAATTTGTTCCGGTCGCTCGATGCGATCGCCGAGTTGCCGCGCAGCGTTACGCCGATGCCCGCCAGCACGACAAACAGCGCCGCCGCGCGGCCGTCGAGCAGTTCGAGCAGGAAGTAAGAACCGGCTGTGTCCAGGTCTTGATTCCTGGCTAGCACCAGGATGAAATGCACGACGACCATGCCGAAAATTGCGATGGCCCGGGCAAAATCATAGCCAGAGATCCGCGCCGTTGGACGCCGCTCCGGAGCGAGCGTTTTCTCGTCGGCCTGCGATGCGAAGGCAGAAAACATCGGTAGGGCGCAATCGCCAGAAGCACTGCCGTGGTTGAAAGACCGCAACGAATCGGAATCCGTCTAATCCGGCCACGAGAGAGTCTGCCGCAAGACGCGGTGCTAGCGCTGCGCCTTGAAATCAAAAACCAGCACCTTATCGACCCGCGGACCGACGAGTTTGACGAACTCCCGGTGTGCCGGGTGAGGCAGATAAATGGCGCGCCCGGCTTCATCCTTGAAGCTCACGACGAAACCATGCGTAAACCCTTCGGCCTTGCCTTCGACGCTCACGTCCGTGCCGCATTCGAAGTCCACGATAACATCAATCTTCTCAGGCAAGGCCGAGAAGGCGTCGACGACTTCCTGAACTTGTTCCTTGGTGACGTCGTCCTTGAACTTGAACAGTACGATGTGTCGCAGTAAGCCGGCGGATTCAGCCACGCCGAGGGCTTCCAGCATGCGGTCGGCGACAAACTGGTTGCCGGCGGCATTCAGGTGCACGCCATCGCTGGTGAGGACGTTTTTCTCGGCGTTCTTGGAATTGTTCTGCTTCAAATAGTCCTGGAACTGTTGATGCAGATCGAGCAGTTGAACTCCGGCATCTTTCGCCACCTGCCGGCTGACCTGGCTATACTCGTCGAGCATCGTATCGAGCTGGTTCGAGCCGTCGGTCTTCTCGCCGATCACGCTGGGCGTGGCCAAAATCACGCGTGCGCCGGCTTTCTGAATCTGGTCGATCAGGCTGTGTAGCCCCTTGGCATAGGCATCCTTAGGCGTGCCGCGATTACTCTGCGAGTGCCAGACGTCGTTGATGCCGATGTAGATCACAACGATGGTTGGCTTCTTATCGAGCACATCGCGCTGCAGGCGCTTCTCCAAGTCAGGAACTTTATTGCCGCTGATGCCGGCTCCGATGACCTCTACGCCAAGGTCGGGCTGTTGTTTGGCGATCGCCTCTTTGACGAGCGTCACATAACCGCCCGGTCCGGCGCCCGCCTGGGTGATCGAGTCTCCCAAGAACACGATCCGCTCGCCCTGCTTAAGCGGTTCGCCGGCAGAAAGCGGAGAGGAGGCAGTGCAGCAGGCCATGGCGGCGAGCAGCAGCGTCAAGTTCGAGATAGATTTGATTGGAGAGGCTGGAACCAGGCTGAGGGCATTGCGCATGCGTGATTACCTTTTGACAGTATCTTCAAGTGCCGGGTCAAAGCTGAAGAGTCGAGGCTTTGCATGCCAAGCAGCATAACCCGAGTCCCGGCTCGGTTCCAGCGGAGCACCCGAGGTCTGGCTCAGGCGGCAAGCCGGGCGGCCGAGGGCGAATGCTCGACCAGCGGCAATATCAATTCGACTGTTCTGGCGGTAGCGCCCAATTGCCG
>JAICIG010000612.1 GCA_025924495.1 Pirellulales bacterium
AAGAAAATGGAGCGACTAGGTTGTGTTTTGGGGCAATGATAGCAAATACTCCTGAAGATGGGAATAAAACGATTCTTAAACCATTTCGAAGGAAGGTTTTGCGTAAATACCAAGGGCGGGACAGGACCACCGGTTTTTGGGGGCCGCAGGTAGGCGGCGCGATGCCAATCAGTTGCCGTCGGAGACCTGATCGCGCGAATCATGCGGCATTCAGCTGCAGCGCGGGGAGTTACAGTCGCAAAACGCAACTGGTCTCGGAGCTTATGCGAGGGGCGGCTTACAATCGGTGCACGTGGCCCCGGCAGCGACGGATCCAAACCGCTGCGGCGTTGGTTTTGCTCACTTCAGGAGGAGCTCGAAGAGTTGTTTTCAGGACTCTGGGCGTCGCGTTTTCCTTGGACGGTGCTGCTGATCGCGGCGGCGCTGGTGTGGCTAGGTTGGATAGGCATTGTGCGCAGCGAGGAACTCGCAGGCACAGCAGGCCGCTATGGACGACAGCAGGCGATTTGGGCCGTCGTCGCCGCGTCAGCAATGTTCTTCGCCGCGGCGCCGAGCTATCGACTGCTTTGCCGCTGGAGCTATGGTCTCTTCGCGATAGCTCTGGGGCTCTTGGCGCTCGTTTACTTTTTTCCCGCGGTGCATGGCGCTCATCGATGGATTCGCTTCGGCGGGCTGAGTCTACAGCCCTCGGAATTCGCCAAGGTCGCGTTTGTATTGGCGTTGAGCCGGTACTTGATGTACCGCGACAACTATCGACGCTTTCGCGGATTGGCCATGCCGCTGCTGCTCGCACTGATGCCGGTCGTGCTCATCCTGCGCGAACCCGATCTGGGCACCTCGCTTGTCTTCTTGCCTGTGTTATTCATCATGCTGTGCGCAGCCGGCGCTCGGCATAGTGACTTGTGCAAGCTGCTGCTTTGCGGCCTGGCATGCCTGCCGCTGCTATGGACCCAAATGAGCCGCGAGCAGCGTTCACGTGTGACGGCGCTGTTCGAACAAACGGCCCCTGGCGCGGCCCCGACTGACGACGGGTATCATTTGCACCAAGCCAAGCAATTGCTAGCCATGGGCGGCATTTGGGGCAGCCTCATTGCCGGCGAACCGGTAGATGATCCGGCGGCGTATCGCTTGCCTGAGGACCATACCGACTTCATCTTTATCGTGATCGGCGAACGCCTGGGCTGGTTCGGCAATTTTGCGGTACTAGCGCTGGTCGTGCTGCTTGCTTGGCGTGGCCTCGCAATTGCTGAGGCAATGCATGAACCGTTTGGTCGTCTTGTCGCCGTGGGCGTCGTCGCGCTGTTCGCCGTGCAAGCGCTGATCAATGCCGCCATGACGGTCGGGCTCTTGCCAATCACCGGCTTATCACTGCCATTGGTCAGTTACGGAGGCTCCGGCCTGGTGGCGCATGCGGCGGCGCTGGGCTTATTGATTAATATCGCCTTGCGGCCCGGATACGAGATGGCGGGCGAGCCTTTCCGGTTCAAGAACGAAGGATGAAGTTCAATGTCGTCATTGAACGCAGCTTCTTGGCTCTGGCTTGACCGCTCGCCGCCAGGCGCCAACCGCTAACCGCCTTTCCGCTCGGTGACCGTCAACGAAAGATTGTCGAAGGAGATTTCGCCGGTGGCGCCGAACAGGCCAATGCGGATAATGGCCTCGCGTGCGCGCGAGGGGACTTCGAACTTTTCCTGCTCGTGTTGCCAGGAAAACGTGTTCCGCCAGGGGCCAATGCCAAGAGATTTGATAATTGCCCGGCGTTCGTCGTAGAAGGTGATGCCGAACATCGGCAACTCTTGAATTGAGCGTCCGGGTTTGACGTCTTCGCCTTGGACGTCGAGCGAAATCTCGATCTCGCGGATTTCGCGACCATCGATGGGAAAGGCCTGCAACACGTGGCTTGCCCGCCCCGCTTCCGAGTTGACGAAGTGCAGGCATGCCTTCCCCTCGGGCGCGTCTTGATCTATCGCCACGCGCGCTTGCCGCAAGTAGTGCCAGCCGAGAGGCAGCGATTCTTCGCCCGCTTGCGCTTCTTCGAACCCGCCGTTGTAGATCGCGGGATGCAGCGGATCGGGTTTGATCACGCGCTGCTCTTCCGCCGTGCCGGTCATGGGAACAAACAGCGTCGGCAGCAGAGCCTCACGGACGAGTTCGCCGTTTTCTTTCCTGAACAGATACAACGTCTGCTGATAACGTTCGCCGAGCGGCACGATCATCCGGCCGCCTTCTTTCAATTGATCTTTCAGCGGCTGAGGCGGATTCTCCGGCGAGCAAGTGACGATGATCTTGTCAAAGGGAGCGTGTTCCGACCAGCCACGGTAGCCGTCGCCGAGCTTGGTGTGAACGTTTTCGTACTTCAGCTTTTTGAGCGTTCGCGCGGCGCGCTCGCCGAGCGGCTTTTTGATTTCGATCGAGTAGACGTCGTGGACGAGCGGGCTGAGCACGGCCGCCTGGTAGCCGCTGCCGGTGCCGATCTCAAGCACCTTGTCGTCGGGCTGCGGATCGAGCTGCTCGGTCATGTAGGCGACGACAAACGGCGGAGAGATCGTCTGGCCCTCGCCGATCGGCAAGGCCATGTCGTAGTAAGCATTCTTGCGGTCCGCCAGCGGCACGAACTCGTGCCGCGGCGTCTTCCGCATCGATTCGATGACGCGCGGATTCTTGACGCCCGCCGCGACGATCTCTTCGTCGACCATCTTGTTGCGGTCTGCGACGATCTGCAGCTTGCTTTGGGCGGCGGCATGCTGGCAGCACAAGGTGCACAGCGCGCCGATTGCCGTAACCCACCGAATGGTCGCTTTCATGCACTCCACTGCCCTGCCCCGCCGGATAATGGTTGTTCGCTTGGCCAGTTGCTGGCGTGCCTCAGAGCCAGAAATGCCGTTCTTCTTGATATCGATCATCATACCATGTCAGCCTGGGCGAAACGAAGGCGGCAGTCATCTACAAGCGGGCGGACCACAAACCTTCATTACGGCGCTGCTGTAAGGTTGTCAGCAACGGAGTACCGGGCTGTCCAATTCAATTCCCCGGCGTCGCGCGGGGTACTCTCCATAGAACCGTTTGATGTAGTTGCGATGCCAACGCTGCGGTTTGTGCGGCTCCCAGCCCCAGCGAGCGAGCAGTCGGTCGGAAATTCGCGTATTGGCGACATCGCAAAGCAGGGCGTCGATTTGCTTGATTTGGGCAATCTCGTCGAGCACTCCCAATGCTCCATGGAATGAGGCCAGCGTGGCATTGCGGCTCGAAAAGATGAATTTCAAGGCAAGAAAATTTCGGTGATTGCGAGGCTGGTTGTAATAAAGCCAGCAACGATTTCCTTTGCGGCGACGATGAGTGCAGTCGCTGCGCAACAGGAAATCGAGCGGCGTGCTCACCTTGGGAAACGGCCGCAACCGCAGACATTCAAATCGACCGGCTGCCACTTCGATGACGCCGTAGGGGCGGCGACGGACGACGTCGGCTTGGGCATACAGATCGGTGACCGTTTCGAACCAAGGCTGCATGCCCAACTATAGCTTGCGGGCCCAGGAGGAGGCCAAGCGGCGCTACCCGCATAAATGCCTGCATTGCGCAAGCCTATGGGCAGCTTAGCGGGGCAATATCATTCGCAGCAAAAAGAGCAATACGCCAACCAAGA
>JAICIG010000613.1 GCA_025924495.1 Pirellulales bacterium
CCAAGTACACTGTCAACGGCCAAGGAGGAGACAACGACGACGACGATCACGGTGACGATCAAGGCGATCAAGGAGCGCAGAACGACGCTCACGACAATGGCAATGGCCCCGGCAATGGCAATGGCCCCGGCAATGGCAATGGCCCCGGCAATGACAACGGCAATGACAACGGCCACGGTCATCAAGGCCATAAGGGCCATGGCGGTCAGAATGGCAATAGCGGCGACAATGACGACGATGACGACCTGAACGACGGCGGCGGCCCGAACGGCGTGCGGCTGTTGGCGACCGGAAGCGGGTTCGTCGACGCCTTCAACCTTGCCAGTCTGACCAGCGGCGGCGGCTTGTTGGCAAGCCTTCCCAACCCGCTTTGGTCCGACAGCACGGGGCTCGACGCGCCCTGGGGCCTGGCGCTGGCGCCGAGCGGCTTCGGCGATCTGGCCGGCGCGCTTTTGGTGGGCAATTTCGGCAATGGTGAAATCACATCGCTGAACACTACCAATGGTCAGATTATGACTACCGGCACCGATTCCAGCGGCCATCTGCTAAATCCATCCGGCAATGCCATCTCTATCGATCACCTGCTGGGCCTGACCTTTGGCGCCGGCACGAACACACTTTACTTTACTTCGGCTCCCACCGGCGGGGTGACGCCGGTCGGCCCGCCGGGCAACACGTCCGCCGCGAACCCTTCCCTGCTCGTTCTCGACCAGACAGGATCAGGGGCACTGACTGCCGTGGGCAATGCCAACGTGGCCGTCGCCGGCGGCGGCTTGATCGCCGTGGATAGCAACGCCCCCGCCGCCATCACGGCCAGCGGAAACGCGCAAGTCGCCGCGGGCACGATCGACGTTTCCGGCTCCGTCAGGACCAACGGCAACGCCAATATTGAGGGAAACATCAACTCAGGTTTCGCGACGGTCAACGACCCCTTCGCGACGCTCGTCCCGCCGGCGGCCCCGCCCAACTCGACCTTCTCCCAGCCCTACAAAATCACCCAGGGACACGTGACGCTGGATCCAGGAGTTTATAATGGCGGCATCCAGGTTTCTGGCCAGGCGTCGGTGTTCTTGCGGCCCGGAGTTTACGTCCTGCAAGGCGGGGGCCTGCAGATCACGGGCGGCGCCACGGTCGTGGGCAGTGGCGTGCTGCTCTACAACAATCCAACGACCCCCTCGCAGGGCATTCAAATTGCCGGACACGGCAGTCTGACGCTGACCGGCCTTGCTAGCCCAGGTGCTTATCAAGGTATTGCGATCTTCCAGGCGCGCACCGCCGGCACGCCGATCTCGGTTTCCGGCCAAGGCGAGATCAGCGTGCAAGGCATCATCTACGCTCCCAAGGCGCCACTGGAAGTTTCCGGCAATGGCCGGGTGCTGGCGCTGGATGATTTTTCCGAAAATGTTCACGGCCAAGTCATCGTTTATGATCTCAACGTCGTAGGCAACGGCACCGTGGGCGTGAGCGGTGCGGCCAGCAGCGGCAATCTCGTCGGCGTACATGGACTGCTGGGCAGCTTGCAGCCCGCCGTCAATCCGCTGGTCATCACCGGCGGCAGCATCAGCGCCACTGAGGGAACAACCTTCACCGGCGCCGTGGCCGCCTTCGCCGCCTCAGCCACTAGCGCCGTCGACACTAACTTCACCGCCACCATCAACTGGGGCGATGGCACACCACCGTCGACCGGCAACATTACCGCCACCGGCAACGGCGGGTTCCTCGTCCTCGGCAGCCATGCCTATGCCGAGGAAGGGGCCGAAACCATCACCGTCACCATCCACGACAACGCCAGCCATGTGGTCAGCTCGACCGCGAGCGTGCAGGTGGCCGATGCTCCGCTGGTGGCTACCGGGGTCGATCATCTTACCGTGCCGAACCTGAATGTGACGAACCTGCAGGTTGCATCGGTGATCGACACGGGCGGCACGGCGGGCGCCACCTATACCGCGAGCATCGACTGGGGCGACGGCACCACAACCAACGGAACGGTCAGCATCAACGGCAATACGATCAATGTTTCAGGTAGCACCACAAGCTACACCCTTCCGGGCCGCTACGTGGTAACCGTAACCGTTCAAGATACTGGTGGGGCTTCGACCGTGGTCCATACGACGCTAACCGTGGGTAGCCCGGCGCCGGCGAACCTCTATGTTTGCAGTGCGTTCAACGAGGTTTTGAACCGTCCGGTCGATGTGGACGCATTGAAGGGGCTAACCAATGCCCTGCAGAACGGGCTGCCGCGCTATACGTTCGCATCCGATCTCACGCATAGCGACGAATACCTGGACAATGAGATCAACGATGCTTATCAGCATTACCTGGGACGCGACGCCGACAACGCTGGCCTGAGCTTCTGGCTCAATTCAATGAAGGCCGGACTGACGATCGAGCAGTTGGATGCCGATTTCATCGGCTCGCCGGAGTTCTATGCCTATGCCGGCGGCAGCGACCTGCTTTGGATCGACCACATGTATTTTGACATTCTCGGGCGTGCGCCCGACTCAGCCGGTGAAACGTTCTGGCTGAATGCGCTGGCTGGCGGCGAAAGCCGAGGACTCGCGGCTCTCGGTTTTGCAATCAGCCCCGAGCACGAAGCGATCCTGATTCGCAACGACTATGAGACTTTCTTGAATCGCGCTCCCGTTCCCAGTGACATCGATTTTTGGGTCGGGCAATTCACGCATGGCGTACATAACGAGGATGTTGTCGCCGGCTTCGTCGCCTCCAACGAGTTCTACGAGGTGCATAACCACGATTAAGCCTAAAAGCCCTCTTGTCGGAGAAACTCGATGATGGATTTGGCGTGGAAAGTCACGTGATGCATGCTGCCCGTGGCTTTCGCTTCGCCAACCCAGGAGCTCTTTTTTAACCAATCCACGTAAGTGGCGAGGACAGCGCGGAGCCTCTCGGCTTCTTCGAGGCTGCCACATTCGAACGTATAGCTATCTCCCCTGCGGGAATGATACATGCCGTCTGTCATCGTTTGTGGCGCCGCCGGCTGTGGGCCGTCAAAGTCGAACGACGTGTCATCGGAATCATCGGTGATCGAGTTCTCAGGCTCGACCTTGGCAGGCGGCTGGGGCGGCAATGCATCAGACTTTTCGGGCGCTTCAGACGGCGCTTCCGCCACCGCGGCTGTTTCCGCCGGCTCGGGTGGCGCAGGTTTAGGCGCGTGGGCCGGCTGCGCATATTGGTGTTTCGCGGGGGGCGTCACCTTGAGCTTCTCGATCACTCGCCTGACGCCCTCCACCGTGCGAATGGCCTGCACGGCGGCGTTACGCTGATGAACGAATTGCACCGCGCCCGACAGGGTCACTTCACCATTACGGGTTTGCACTTCAATTCGGCAGGGCGATCGCAAGCCGCATCCGGCAAGCTGCCGGCTGACGTTTCTGGTTATACTGGCGTCGCTGATGGGCGATTTGCGGTCCATAATCGTCGGCTCCAAGACGGCTGTGAGTCCAAGCGAGCGACGACAACGTCAATACGACGATTCTCACCACGAGGTGAGCGACGGTGTGAGGAGGCTTAGAAGCGAGAGGGGCAATTGTGCTGATCAACTTCCTCATTCTAACGCGGCAGCATGGATAAAGCCAGCCGGGATACTCGCCGGGTCAGCACCGGGCTCG
>JAICIG010000614.1 GCA_025924495.1 Pirellulales bacterium
CGGTCCCATGCAATTCGCTTTCGCTGATCCGCTCCACCTTCCGGCGCTGAGTTATCGAGCCGCTGTTGCTCATCCAACTCAGTCCGACGCGGGCTTCCTGCCTTTCGACAGGCCACGTGCCAGACACTCCGATGACGGGAGGTTCGGGCACGGCTGGGAGCCGCGCCCGACAGTAATGCCATCAGCTTCGTGAGCTGTTTCTCCTTTGTAAGTAAGAGGTTGGAGTCTCAAAGGTCCACAGCTAACTGGTCGCACACACATAATATGACGCGTTTTTTGCGTTTATTTGGAGATCGTTGGCATTGCCGGCGAATTACTGCAGGCGTAACGGAGATGTGCCTCTGATGACGCGATTGTCGCGAGGATTCGGCACGGTGCGCGGCCCATCGCCAGCCACTGCCGATCAAGATCCGGTTTGCACCGCCTTGCAACTAGGCTAAGCGAACTGAGCAGTCAAGCGCACGGCGCGAGTACGCCACGGGGCGCTTAGAACACAAGCAACGTCATGCAGTACGTTCTTGCAACGTTTCCCGCACCACGACTTCAAATATGCGAATCTGCGCTGGCGGGACATCCAAACGCTGGGTTCCTTTGCCAGCCGACTCGATTCGATCGCTCAACGACGGCGGAAAACCTTCGAATTTAGAAAGACGAGACTTTACCTTCGTGAGATAATACGGATCGACATCGTCGCCGAGTGTCGAAGGATGCAGCGGGCGTCCTGCCTTTGCATGCTTGCTTAGCTCGAAAAGGTATTCCCACAGTTTGGGATTTGCATCCCAGTCAACTGAGATCTTCTCCTGATTCCAATAGGCCGTACGAGGCCGCTCGATCAAGACCAACGGATCGTCGGTCACGGCCTTGGCGATCACCTTCTCGGGTTCGTCCGTGATATCGCCGATCCCGCGCAATAGAAACTCCTGAGTCTCGTCGGTGATGAAGCCGATCCTCTTAGCGACTTCGATCAAGGCGCGCTCTTTAGAAACGCCTCGTAGTTTCATCCACATGCCGACGGTGCCCAATTCGGCGAATGCTCGCTGGAAATCGCCGCCGAGGCGCGCCCTGTCTTGCTCAGTGAGAACGCGCTCCCAGAGGCGTAGAGCGCTAAATGGCGGCGAGACGCGCAGCGATGTGGCGAGCAATTCCTCGTGCACCTTCCGCATAATGGAATCTACGCCATCCATGCCATGATTTCCTTTCAATCCCGTCCTCACCCGCGATCCAGGCTACCAACTGCAGTGGCCGATCGTCGAGCCCAGTTAGGCATGCCTTCGTGGACTCAACCCGCCCGCCTCGCGATCATAAAGCCCTACGCCACAGTCTTTGCAAGTTCATACATCTCAATGGCTTAGCTCCGAATGCCGCGAGGCAGCGCCGTTTGAGCCCGTTTATCGCACGGCGCGACAACGGCGCGACAAAGACTCCGGTATTCTCGTGTCGACGTTCCTAATCGCAAGTGGGCAATTCAGCGAGTCGCCGGGCGATGTCCGAGAAGTTCATTGCAGCCAAAGACGCTGCCTCCCGCCTCGGCATGTCGGTGACAAGCCTCTACGACTTGCTGCGCCAATCCGACCAAGGAACGTTGGTCATCCGCGACCAACCGGCGACCATCAACTATTTCCAGGGCGGACCGCGCGGACAGGGCCGCATCAAACTGAAAGCCAGTGAGATCGAGCGCATTACGGAGCTGATGCGCGTACGACCAAGGCAGGCACGTCACCGTTCGGCGCCGATCCGGCCTAGCGCCTTCCCTGGAATCACTGCGCCGCTTGGCCGACCAGATCGCTAAACAGTAAGGAGGCCTGCGTCTTGGAAGACTCGCAAGAATTCGAAACGCTAGCCGGACCGGTTGCGCCGGCCAGTTTGCCGGCGTCGCAAGCGGCTTCGCGCGGCAATGCCTTACGGCACGGTCTGACGGCCACCACGTTGCTCGAGGAGCTGTTTGGCGCTGAGTCATATGCTCAGTTGACGGCGGCGCTGCGCGACGAGCTTGGGTCATGGGGTCCGCTACTGGAGGCTTTGGTCGGTCGGGCGGCGCACCACCTTGCTGCGCTCGAACTTAGCCGGCTTGCCGAACTGGCGGCGCTGCGCGAAGGGGCTCGCAAGGCCGTCGCTTTCAATGCTGGCGAGGCCGGGCTCGCGGCCAATCCGGCGGATGTCGAGCTATCGCTGGCCGTCTCGAGCGAAATCTTGGACCGCGTCACGAGCTATGCGCGTGGCCATGAGCGCGGTCTGCTGTCCGTAATTGCCAGGCTGCAGGAACTGAAGGTGTCGTGCGCGCTCCAGACGCGACGGCCAACGGTCGGCCCGATCGCGCGTGACCGCGATGCCTCGGGCGCTCGGGATACGACTGCGCCCCCCTCTAAACCTGAAGTTCTGGACGCGGATCTTTTCGCAGAAGACGCCGACTGCGAGGCATATCTATTGCGCCGTATGCGAAGTGCGGACTATCGCTGCCCCGGCTGCGGAGCCTCACGCGGTTACTGGCTCAAGCAACGGCGGCGCTGGGAATGCCACCAGTGTCGTAAACAGTCGGGCCCGCGGACCGGCACGGTGATGGCCGGTTCGCCGCTACGGCTGTCGATCTGGTTCAAGGCGATCCGGATCGTCGTCGCTCGAGCCGACGTCAATATCGCCGAGGCGGCCCCTCAGTTGCGGATCGGCCGCATGTCGACGATCCGCGCAATGCTCCACAAAATCCACTCCGCGCTATCATCTCCGCATTGCGGTCGCCTGCTGGCCGATCTCGATCGGGTGTTTGCAAGCGTTGAACCTGAACTCGCTGTCCCTGAAACAAGCGCCTCGCCCGAGTCGTTTCTCAAAAACGAGAATTGATGTTTCTCCCGCAATACTCGGAAAGTTCCTGAAACAAACGTCCTGTTGCGCAAAGGAGTGTGCTATGAGCGAACTTTTGTTGCCGCCGCCGAATGACGACGATGCGCCGATTTCTGCCGCGGCCTCCGGCGAGACCGGCGGAGGCCAGCGGAGGCGGAAAGCCGAGTCGGACGCCGGACGCCGCCGTCGCTCGACGGCGAACAAGCCTCTCACGCTCGAAGAAATTCAAGAGCGTCTCCGATCGCTGATGGGAATGGTCGCAGCGGGCTGGATCAAGCCGGCCCAAGCGAACGCCATTGCAAGGATCTGTCAACTGATGATCCAGAACCTGCAGCAGGGCGGTCCCCGCCAAACATCATCCGGCGTGCCGGACGAGATCTTGGCCGACATCGCCCGCAGGGATCCTAGCGTCCTGAATCTGCTGGCGCCGTTTCTGACCGATGAGCAGTTCGACAGCATTCTGAAAGACAATGCTGAGGATGATCAAAACCAGGAGGCATCCGAGGGTGACCCGGTTTGAGTTCGCCCGCAACTTCATATTTTTGAAGAAAAGCCCGATCAGTTTTGCCGGCCGCGAGTATCTCAAGGCCGTCTACAATTGTTCGGCGCAGCGGATGGTGGTTCGCGCCAGCCGACAAGTCGAAAAAAGCACTTTTCTCGTCAACGCCATCGTGCACGCCGCCGTGACGATGCCCGGCGTGACGATTCTGTTTGTCGCGCCGCGCGATCAGCAAGCCAGCATATTCAGCAAAAC
>JAICIG010000615.1 GCA_025924495.1 Pirellulales bacterium
CCAGGTTCATCAACCGGCCCATCCGGTCCCAGTCCTCCAGGCGATTACGCCAGGCCTGCACGGTTTTGCGCTGATCCTTCTCGATCGCTTGCTGCTGAAGGCGAGCGAACTCGGCGGCGTCAATCTTCCTTTCTTGTAAAGCCTTTTGCAGCTCGTTCAGTTTCTGTTGAAGCGCTGCGGCTTGATCGGCCTGCTGCGGCTGGGACCAGGGCCTGAGAATATTGAGCAAGTTCGGCAATTGAAAGATCAGTACAAAAGCCATCGTCGCTCCCACAATGACTGCCCGGCGGCGGCGCGGATTGCTCATCAATGACGCGAGCCAGCCTTGAAACTGATAAGTCAGCGCGGTGATCATCAACAAGAACGCCAGCAAAGGCGGAAAGACAACCAGCATCCGCGCTCCTTGCGCGAACGCTAACCCAATTGCTAAGCCAAACATGAGGGGCACAAAGATGACCGTGGTCAGACAGACGAGCGAGCTAAAGTAATTGATTAGAAATATGCCTTGAACCGAAACGGGCAAATGCAAGAACTTCGAGATCGATAAATTGTCGGTCCGCTGCAGCTCAGTCAGCACGCCGATGCACCATGTGGCCACGAAGCCGACGGCCACGGCATCCCACACATAGAGCAATTGCCAGGGCTTCGCCTCGCGAAACCCATACGATCCAGCTGCTAAGGAGCCGAAGAACAATGGGATCGCCATGGCCATTGCGCTGATGACGACAATCATCATCAGCACGAAGTTGATAGCGCCGCCGCGGCGCCACTGGTTCGCCGACAGCCGCCAGCGCAGCCACAGAAACGCTTGAATGTGCCGCCAGTTCACGACGCCGCCTCCTCGAGCCAGTTGAGCTTTCGCGTGGCATCGTGGTCTGCCCCGGCAAATTGCAGGAATCGATCTTCCAGAGTGCCCTCGCGGCGAATGGTCTCCAGCGGAGCCTGCTCAACCAGTTTCCCTTTGACGATGATGCCCACGTGAGTGCACAGCCGCTCGACGATCTCCAAGACGTGCGAAGTCAGAAACACGGTCGAGCCTCGGGCCACGAAGCCGGCGAGTAAGTCGCGGATCACGCGAGACGTGACCGCATCGACCCCTTCGAACGGCTCATCCAGAAACAACAAATCAGGGTTCGGCAGCAGAGCCGCGGCCATGGCCAGCTTCTTCTTCATGCCGTGCGAATATTCCAGGGCGAGCTTCTTCTCCTCATTCTCCAGTGCCAGCAGCGAGAGCAGTTCGTCGGCCCGGCTGCGGATGGTGTCTCGCGGCATCTCGTGGATGCGCCCGACGAACGTCAAATACTCGCGCGCCGTCAAATTATCGAACAACGCCAGGTCTTCGGGAATTACGCCCATGTGGCGTTTGGCCTCGAGCGCCTCGCGCGGGTCGAGCATGTTCCGCCCAAGCACCATGATCTGCCCCGACGAAGGCGCGAGCAGCCCGGTGAGTATCTTGATGGTGGTCGATTTCCCGGCGCCGTTCGGTCCCAAGAATCCATAAACTGTTCCGCGTTCGACCGCCAGTTCGACCTCGCTGACCGCGCAGAAATCGTTAAAAAACCGTGTAAGCTTGCGCGTTTCGATTGCCAGATTCATGGGCGTAATTCGTGGAATTCCTGAGTAGGGTGCTGCAGATTCGAGTTAGCTCTTACGCTAATGCATCTCGCCGCGCCACGCTACGCCGAGGCTCGAGGGCAAGTGACATTCGCCCATTTCCCATTTCTTTATTCGTTTGCCGCCCAATGGATATTTTTTTGTCCGCCGGCTGCGCATAATGGGCGGCATCGCCGCGACGATTCCCGGCAGCGTTGCAGGGGCGGCAAATTCAGCTTCGCACAAGCCACAATCGGGGTCTCCCCTGATTCGTTCCCCGGAGAAGATCATGATCCGTTGTCTGCTATTGTTGAGCGTACTCGCCTGGCCTTGCATTCTATTCGCAGAAACTGAGCCGACCGCCGCTCCGCCGGAACCGGCCGGCATGCAGAAAATCTTCAATGGCAAGGACCTCTCCGGCTGGGACGGCGATCCCCGGCTATGGAGCGTGCGCGAAGGCGTGATCCATGGCGAAACGACCGCCGAGAATCCGGCGAAAGGCAACACCTTCATTATCTGGAAAGAGGGCAAGCTGAAAGACTTCGATCTGCGGCTTTCTTTCCGCTGCAACGCCACGAACAACTCGGGAATTCAGTACCGCTCGAAGCACATCACCGACGGCAAGGTCAGCAATGCCTGGGTCGTGCGCGGGTATCAGCACGAAATTCGTAACGAGAACAAGCTGCCCAGCGTGTCGGGCTTCATCTACGACGAAGGCGGCAAGCGCGGCCGTCTCTGCCTCGTTGGCGAAAAGGCGAGCTGGGAGCCGAGCGGCAAAAAAGTGATCGGCGATTCGCTCATCGATCAGGCCGGCTTTGAGAAGCTGTTCAAGCTCGATGAGTGGAACGACGTTGCCATCGTGGCCAAGGGCAATCACATCCGCCACTACATGAATGGTCGTCTGATCCTCGATTTCACCGACAACGATCCCGAGCTGGCATTGAGCGAAGGCATTTTGGCGCTGCAACTGCACGCCGGAAAACCGATGTGGGCGGAGTACAAGAACATCCGAATTGCAGAGATCTCGCCGTCGAAATAGTGCGTGGCGTTGCCGTGCGTAACCGCATTGATCTTGCGGCGATTGCTGGAAAATGCGCTACAAAGGCCCAGAGTTCGCAGAGAAGAGGGCTGCAAGGAAAGCAGCAGCCCGCCATTCGCTTGCCCGTTCGGTCGGCCAAGATGGCGGCCTAGCGAGTCAAACTCTCGAGCAACTGCAGGAAATCTTCGCGCTGTCTCAAGGGACCAAACGCGGCCGTCTCTTTGAGGGCGGCGGCGGTAAGGCCGCCATGCCGGGCGGCCTGGCGCAACGAGTCGATCGCGCGGCGGGCAACCTGCTCGGCGTCGAAGTCTTTGGGCGCCGAGGCCTGGGCTGCAGTCAGGCAGCGCGCGAGCAATTCGCCAGCGGTGCGGCAGGCATCGCCGTCGCCGGGCAAGGTCTCTATAAGTCGTTCGGCCTCCTGAACGGAGCGGACGATCTCGCCCTGTTGCAAGCGATCGACGACCAGCATCTCCGTGAATCGCAATAGCGCCGGGTAGTAGCGCGCCATTTGCGGCGCCAGTTCAATGGCGCGGCGCTGCGTGCGCACCGCGTCTTCCTCGTAAGCTTGCGCCGCACGCACGTCGTGCTTCCGTGCCAGTTCCGCCGCGTAGTCATAAGTCACGGCCAATTGCGCGTAATAATCGGGCCGCTCGGGCTGACGCTTGACCAGGTCGTTCCGCGTATCGAGACATTGCTTCAGATATCGCTCGGCTGCGGAAGAATCGCCGTCGCCGGCGGATAGCATGCTCAGGCCAAACAGGCTGACGGCCAAGGTTTCGCGATTGGCCAGACTGGCCGTTTCGGCGGGTTCGCGCTCCGATAATTCACGAGCGCGGTCGAAGCCTTTGCGCGCGTCTTGCGCGTGGCCGGAGTAAGCCAGTAGCAAGGACCGGTTATTAAGCGTGTCGGCCAGTCGTTGGCGATACTGGGGCACGTCGGGAAACTC
>JAICIG010000616.1 GCA_025924495.1 Pirellulales bacterium
CTTTTTGTATTTGACAATACGTCGAGCGAGGGCGTGATCGTCGTGAGCGACGAACGCAGCGATACGATCTCGGAGTGTTTCATTTTGGAAGCGCGACATACACATATTCCGATCTGATGGGCTTCGCCGCCAAAGGCGGCGTAGGTTCGAACGTTTATGTCGGCGAATCGCCGGAAGCGGCGCCTCCAACGGATCCTCGGTAGATGTCTACGGATCGGCGCCCATCCTCGCACGGCGCGTCATGTGCCGCCGCAGCGCATTTGGGGCGAACCCACGCGCAATCTTCGGGCCTGCCTGAGATCCAGACGCCGCTAGACCCGATCGCGCACTGGCGCGCCAGAATGGCAGGACCAGCAAGACAAGGACGCGCGCAAGGAAAAGCACGTAGAGCAAGCGATCAAAATCTGTCGCGATTGTTAGTCTGGCATGAAATTTGCGTGAACCGGGGCGACGTCTAGAGGAGATACACCATGACCGCCATCTCTGCCGACTTCGGCAGTTTGATCCAGCAGTTGCAATCGCTCGAAAGCACGCTTTCATCCAGCTCGCTGGGGAAAGACCCCACGATCGGGAGTTTCGTCAACGCCCTCGACAACGTTCTGGCTGCCGGCAAAAATCTTCTCGCGGCAAATTCTGCAGCCCCGGGCACCGGAGTCGGCGGTCCGACCGCGGGGGTGGCCGGCCCAGCGGTCAGTTCGCCCCCCGCGTCCAGCCCAGCTAGTTCGTCGGCTGGAGTGCCGATCGCACTGACGACCCCGGCGACCACCCCACAACAGCCCGCGGTTCCGAAAGCTGCTGTCACGGGGACGGCGCACCTCCTCCCTGCCGGAGCTGCTCCGGACAGGAATAAGCCCGATGTTTCTCAATTCATGATGCTTTCCGGCACCGATTTCGCAACTGCCGTGGAGGTGCTGTATGGAACGATCGGCTCGAATACGGACCTGCGAGACTGGTCGGCCATAATGGCGTCCTCGACCCCGCTCGCAGATGCTCGGGCGTCGACCGCGGCCCTCTACAACAGCAAATTGGCTTTCACGTCCCCTGACGCGACGGCCCCGGCTGGCGCAGACCTCCTCGGAAAGAGCGGGAACTTCGAATACTCGCTCGAGCAGGTTGACCCGCCGCCAGCTCCGAAAACGCCCATGTTGTTCCTCAGCGACGGTCAGGGCAATCGGCTTCGCTCGGCCGGCAATCCGCAGCAGCTGGCGGATGCAGCCGTAAGCTTCGGTTTCGATACCGCCGCCCTGGCTACGCTGCAGACGCAGCTCGATGCCACTGGAATAAAATACCGAACGGGCCTTTGGTCCAACGGCTTTTTGGGCCTCTCGTAAGACCTGTAGATTTGAGCGGGCGCCACCGGCTGGTCAGTAGCCGAGTCGAAGCTTGCTCGAACACGGCTTGGCGGGATTGCGGGGTAAGTAGTCCCCCGCGATCCGCGCATCTTAACCCTTTGGCGAGGAGCACTATTGGCATGCCACTTGGCGCCAGCTAGTGAGAATATCCAAGTAACAAGCACAGGCGCCAAATGGCGGACCCGGCCCTACAGCCGAATTCCTGGCTCGGTCGTACATTTACGACGGTCGACCCTCCCGGAAGCATACTGACCATCGCCTACGACGTGGAGAATTCGGGGCGGATCGCCGGCTTTTATGTCGACGGTCTCGGCCACGCGCATGGTTTTTTGAATACCGCCGGCGCGTACGAGATTGTGGACGACCCATCGGCCGGTCCGATAGGCACCTACGCCCAGCGCGTCAACGACTCCGGCCAAATCGTCGGTACGTATGTCGATGAGAACGGCGCCAATCACAGCTTCCTCGGCGTAGCAGACGGGTTTTCGAACGTGACCTTCCCTCAGACAGGTCCGGGCGAGACCGACGTCTGGGACATCAACCAGGCGGGGACAATCGCCGGTCTTTATTTCGACTCGGGGCACACCGCCCACGGGTTCGTTCTGAGTGGAGATGTATACGAGAGTCTCGACGACCCGCTTGCGGGGCCGAGAGGTACAATGGCGATCGGTATCAACGATACCGGAAGCGTCGTCGGACACTATTACGACAATGCTGGAAACGCGCACGGCTTCCTAGAAACCGGTGGCGAGTACGTCACCATCGATGATCCGTTTGCCGGGACGAAAGGAACGTTTCCGAAAGAAGTCAACAATCATGGCCAGGTGGTCGGTGTCTACTACGACCAGACGGGTGCCCAGCACGCCTTCATCTATGATGCCGGCTCGTACGTCACCGTCGACAATCCACTGGGCGTGAAAGGAACGCTGGCGTATGGGATCAACGACTCCGGTCAAATCGTCGGATACTTCAAAGACGCCGACGGAAACGCACATGGATTCGCGAGCGGCCCAGCAAACGTCACACCACAGGATATCCAATCCGCCAACCTGACGATCCTGCGCGTCGGTATCGATGACCAGTCGGCGACGTCGCTCGCAAACGCAATGAACTCCGGCTCCGTCATTGCGGCAAATTACATATCGGGCCTCGCCCGCTCGGCTGCGAATACGAGCGCCGCCGTGCTGTCCATCTCCGAGCTGATGGGCATGCCCCCCGACTCGCAAACCCTGGATGACGAAACGCATTTAGTCGCGAGTACAAACGCGCAATTCGGGGTAGCCAATGGTTGGATCCAATTCGGCGCTGCAATCGCACAGCTGTCTTCCAGTTTCCAAAGCGAATATGCCAATCTAAACCAAGACGATTTTATCAATGCGATAACCAGCAAGGTGTTCGGCGCAAGCTCGAATACCGAGCCATTACGTTCCGAACTCTCCGTCTATGAAGCCTATTTCAATGACGGGGCAGGAGGGGCGGACCCGACCGCCGAGCTGCGCGCGCGAGGCGCGTTCGCAGCAGACATGCTGCATCAGGCGTCCGATTATGCCGCAACCCACGCCGGATCCAGCTGCGCTGCATTTCAACAAGCATCCGAGGCGTTCCTCGTTGGGCTTGTGGAGGGCACGAAGCAGTATGGAGACTCCATTTTCGCCTAGTGCGAACGACGTGTCCGGCAATTCCGCACGTCATCTCGTCATGGGATTTTAGCGTGCGCCCCGCACGAGGCGGCTCCAGGCGGTTTTGATCCACCTCAACGAGACCCTGTCGGCTTGATGCAGGTTTGTCTCATGCGGGTATTTGACGAAGAGTTCTCGTGGATTGAGCTCCAGTTGGACGACCTTGTCGTGCTGCTGCGGTCGCTCGAGATGCTTGAGGTAGCGGAGCATATCGAAATCGGACGTAAGAAGCTTTTGGAGCGCGTGCCCGGCCCGCCGCGCGACCGAAGGCCCGCAAGTGACGCCTGAGCTCGTTGCACGGCCCAGCCCGTCGCGAAATCCAGCGGCTAGGCCGTTTCAGGTCGGTCTCGCCCGCCCTTGGCCGTAGCGTATCGACCGCCATCCTGCCCACCGGACGGTTGCGACGAGCCTGGATCCGTGCCGGTCAATGGCGCGGTGCGCCGCTCGTCCGGAAGTTGCGATAATGAAAAGCTCCCGCTCAAGTAGGCTGATCGGATGCGATCCGACCAGCGGCATTCTGCTGCAAGGCGGGAACCGGCGACGCTGA
>JAICIG010000617.1 GCA_025924495.1 Pirellulales bacterium
ACGCGTCTGACGTTCACGCTCAAGTTTGACAACAATACGAGCCATAGCATCGGACGTCCGCGAGTTTCTATCACGACGGCCGCTAAGCCGGTCGGCCTGGAAGGCGAAAATGGTTCGCAACCACTGGCGGAAATCGCCGCCGTGCTTGCGCGTTCAGGCGGAAAGCTTTCAGCAGACGACAAATTGGCGCTTTTAAAGTGGTATCGCCCGCTGGATGACGAGTGGCAGAAACTGAGTCAGGCGGTCAAGGATCATGCGGCCCAAGATCCCAAACCGCAACTGACGAAGGTGTTGATTTCCAGCGAGGGTTTGCCCGCAGTGCGGTTGCATACGCAAGGGGGCGATTTTCTCGAGCAGACGCATTTCCTCGAACGCGGCGATCCGAACAAAAAACAGGATGTAGCGACGCAGAGCTTCCTCAGCGTGCTGATGAGTGCACCCGAACAGGAGAGTCATTGGCGCGCTGATCCGCCGGCAGGGTGGCGCACCAGCTATCGCCGCAGGGCGCTGGCTGATTGGATGACGGATGTCGACCAGGGCGCGGGCGCGCTGTTGGCAAGAGTGATGGCGAACCGGCTCTGGCAACATCATCTAGGACGGGGCATCGTCGCCACGGCCAGCGACTTTGGCGCGCAGGGCGAACCGCCGACCCATCCGGAATTGCTCGATTGGCTAGCGGCAGAACTGATTCGTCACGGCTGGCGCCTGAAACCGATGCATCGTTTGATTATGTCAAGCGCCGCGTATATTGAGAGCTCCGACGACGACTCGGCGAAGGCGGCGCTCGATCCGCAGAACAGGCTTTATTGGCGTTATCCGGCGCGGCGCCTGGAGGCGGAAGCGATCCGCGATTCGATTCTGGCCGTCGGCGGACTGCTGGATGATCGGATGTTCGGCCCTGGCACGTTGGATGAGAATCAGAAACGCCGCAGCATTTACTTTACGGTCAAGCGAAGCAAATTGATTCCGATGATGATGTTGTTCGACGCGCCCGACGCCTTGCAAGGCATCGGCGTGCGACCCAACACCACTATTGCCCCGCAGGCGCTCCTGCTTTTGAACAATCCGCTCGTACGCGAAAGCGCGCGAGGCTTTGCAAATCGGCTCGCTATCGCGGAAAGTGCCGATCTGGGCCCGTCCATTCGCAGCGGCTATCTGATTGCGCTTGGCCGGGAGCCCGACGCAGAAGAGTCAGCCGAGGCCGCGAGATTTCTTCAGCAACAGATCGCCCTGTACGAAAGCGACAAAAAGCCGGACGCTCGTCGGCTGGCCCTGGCCGATTTTTGCCAGGTGCTGATTGGTTTAAATGAGTTCGTGTATGTCGAGTAGACGGCAAAGTCGGAATTCGGAAGTCGGAAGTCGGAATGCAAGAGGAGGATGAATTCGCCATGAGCCAATCAGGCACAGAATCTAGTTCCGCACGACTTGCGCTGCCGCGCCGAGAGTTTTTACTCCGCACCGGATCGGGGTTTGGTTTGGTGGCGTTGGCCGGCTTGCTCGATCAACAGGGACTGCTGGCAGAGACAAAGGAGGGTGGGCAAGCGGAACTTGGCCAGCGGTTTGCATCGGCCGCGCACAACCCGCTGGCGGCGCGGCCGTCGCATTTTCCGGCGAAAGCCAAATCGGTGATCTGGCTGTTCATGAACGGCGGACCGAGCCAGGTGGATACCTGGGATTACAAGCCGACGCTGGAGAAGTTCGACGGCAAAGAGCTGGAGGGTTTTGACAAGAACACCGGCTTTTTCACGGATTCGGTTGGGCCGATCATGAAGTCGCCCTTCAAGTTCGCCCGACATGGCCAGTCGGGCGCCTGGGTCTCGGAGATCTTTCCGAAGATGGCCCAGCACGTCGACGACATGGCGTTTATCTATTCGTGCTATACCGAAACCAACAACCACTCGCCGGCCTTGTTTCAGATTAACACGGGCATGAGCCGGATGGGCTATCCGAGCGTCGGCTCTTGGGTGACGTATGGCCTGGGGACCGAAAGTCAGAACCTGCCTGGCTTCGTCGTGATGTACGACACGCTGGGGCGCGGCTTGCCCAAGGGATACTCGCAGAACTGGGGCACCGGTTTTCTGCCGGGTATTTTTCAAGGCACCGCACTGAACGCTCAAGGGGCGCCGATCGACAATCTCAATCGGCCGGCGGAAATGAACGATCGTGAGCAGCAGGCGCAACTCGCTTTGCTTAATCGGCTTAATCGACGGCATCAGCAGCGACACCCAGCTGAAGCGGAGCTAGCCGCACGGATCGAAAGTTTCGAGTTGGCCTATCGCATGCAGATGGCCGCGCCGGAAGCGCTCGATGTCGAACAAGAGCCGGAGTCCATCAAGAAGCTCTACGGTCTCGAAAACCCGAAGTGTACGCACTTCAGCCGTCAGTGCCTGATCGCGCGGCGGATGATTGAGCGAGGCGTGCGGTTCGTGCAGATTTACAGCGGCGGAACCGAGAACGAGAAAAGCTGGGACGGCCACACCAACATCGCTCAGAACCATCAGCAATTCGCAGGCGAGACTGATATTCCGATCGGCGCCTTGCTGGCCGATCTCAAACAGCGCGGGCTGCTCGATTCGACGCTGGTCGTCTGGAACGGCGAGTTCGGTCGCTTGCCGCTAGTGCAGAAAGGCGGAACGGGCCGCGACCATAATCCGCACGCATTCACGACATGGCTGGCCGGCGGCGGCGCGAAAGGGGGCGCGCAGCACGGCGCGACCGACGAGCTTGGCCATAAGGCGGTTTCTGACCGGGTAAGCATCAACGATCTGCACGCAACGCTGCTGCACTTATTGGGGATCGATCATAAAAAGCTCACCTATCGGTACGCCGGTCGCGATTTCCGCCTGACCGATGTGGCGGGCGAAGTGATTGCCAAGATTCTGGCTTAGAGGACGGACAAAGCAGGCGCAACCAACTGGGGATGTAGCTTTTCTTAACAGGTGGTCTATGCGGCGTAGCGTGTTGGGCGTGTTCTTGGCATTGGCGAATGTATGGGCGGCCGCGGCCGCCGAATTGCAAGTTGGCGTAGCCGAAGTCGACGTTACTGCTCCGCCCGGGTACCGAATGAGCGGTTACTTCAATGAGCGGCTTAATACGGGCGTCCACGATCCGCTCAAAGCCAAGGCGCTGTACCTGGAACAAGGGGATCAGAAGGCGGCGTTGGTCTTTTGCGATTTAATCGGCATGCCCGCGACGGTCACCCAGCGAGCTCGTGAACTGGCGCAGGCGCAAGCCGGCGTGCCGGGCGGCAATATCCTCGTCGCCGCCACTCACTCGCACACGGGCCCGCTCTTCTCTGGCGCCTTGCGAGAATACTTCCACGATCGGGCCGTCAAGCTCACCGGCAGCGACTCGGCGGAAAGCGTCGATTACTCGGCGCTGTTGGCGGAGAAGTTGGCTGCCGCCATCGTGGCCGCGAAGGCTGCCGCCAAGCCGGGCGAGCTGCTGGCCGGCGCGGTCGAGCAACAGGGGCTGTCGTTCAACCGCCGCTTTCACATGAAGGACGGCAGCGTCGTCTTCAATCCAGGCAAGCTGAATCCGAACATCGTGCGGGTTGCAG
>JAICIG010000618.1 GCA_025924495.1 Pirellulales bacterium
AGCCTTGCGGCCTCAGCAGCACCACCAGGAACAGCACGAGGAATGCGATTGAATTTTGCCACTCGGTCGGAATCTTCCACAGGCCGAGGCTTTCCACCATGCCGAGCGCTAGGCCTCCGGCGATGGCGCCGCGAACAGAGCCGACCCCGCCGACGATCACGGCGACAAAGGCGATAAAGACAGCAAAAAAGCCCATGCTCGGCGTCGCCCCATCCTTGAGCAAGATGAGCGTCGCTGGGATGGCCGACAGCGCCGAGCCGATCGCGAACACCAGCCGCGACACCTTCACGGTGTCGATGCCGATGATGCGTGCCATCTCAGGATTGTCGGTGGTGGCCAGGATGGCTTTGCCGTGGCGTGTGCGGGCGAGATAGGCGCCGAGCGATGCGGTCAGTATGATCATAGCGATCACCTGGCCGAGCTGGACCGAGCTGAAATAGACCGGACCGACAAGAAAGATGCCATATTGGTAATTGTCGACCACGCGCCCGCCGGTGCCGAAGATGATGGCAATCAGGTTTTCCAACACGATGAACAGGCCGAGTGAGGCAATCAGGGCCACATGCGACGAGCTTTGGCGCAGCTCGAAAGGCAGATAAAGATATTGATAGCTGGCGGTACCGAGGGCGGCGGCGATCAGTGCCGCGAACAGCATGGCGGCGGCGATCGGCAGACCCAGCACATTGGCGGCGAGCCAGGCCGCATAGGCGGCGGCAGTAAAGATCGGTCCGTACGCGAAATGCACAATGCGGGTTGTGGCAAAGATCAGGCCAAAGCCGGCGCCGAGCAGCGCATAATGGCTCCCGTTGATCAGGCCGTTGACGAAAAGCTGTGCGAGAAGGTCCATGTTTAAACTCAGGCGGGGAGGCTGTTGCCGCTTTGTGGAGATATCTCTGGCCGGCTCCCGGCGGCATGCACAAGCCATAACGAAACGTCACGACAAGGTGGCCACGCGGCGACCGCCCGATCATGGGAGCCGGCATTTTTTCGAACGCGCCTGCTACTTGGCTTCAATATATTTTTCGAACACCTTGTCGGCGTTCTGGACCTTGAACAGCGCTACGCGCTTCTTGGCCACACCGTTGGCCTGGAATTCCATGCTGCCGCCGTAGACCGACTTGAACGTCGGGTTTTCGCGCAAGGCCGCTGCGATCTTGTCGCCATGATACCAATCGCCACCCTTGGCGCGGGCCCGTTTCATGCATTCAGCGATGACGTAGACGCCCTCGTAGTAGTTGGCGGCATAGAAATCCGGATCGGCGTTGTACCTTTCCTTGTAAGCTTTGGCGAAGGCGGCCGACCAAGGCTCGTCGGATGACGGTTTGAAATAGTCGGAGGTGAATTCGTAGCCTTCCAAGGCCGCACCGCCGAGCTTCTGCACGTCGGCGGTATATTCCACCCCGATTAAAGGTACCTTCAGGCCGAAATCGCGGATCCTCTTGGCAGCCAGGCCGGGGTCGGGGCTGAACAGCCAGAGGGCGACGAAGTCGGGATTGCCGGCACGAATTTTAGCTATCTGGGTATCGATGTTGGGCGCCCCGACATCCATTTTTTCCGACGCCACCACGGTGCCGCCGCCTTGTTTCCAAACCTCGTCCACGGTCTTAAGGATGTTCTCGCCGGCATCCGTGTTCCATGCTAGTTCGGCCATTTTCTTCAATCCTAGATCGTGCGCGTGGCTGACAGCGGCATGACCGAGATCGGAGGCGAGCGAACGGTTGTGGAATAAATATTTTGAGGCGCCGACCAGGTTGTTGCTGACGCCGCCGCCATTGATGAGGAAAATCTTCTGCTCGTCGGCGATCGGCGCGATGGCCAAAGTTGGCGGTGTGAAGGAAGTCATCAGCGCTTGCACGTTGTAGAGGTTGCGCACGCGCGTGAAACCGTCCACTCCAGCCTTGGCCACGCCGCCCTGATGATCCTCGATGTCGGCCTCGAGCTTGATGCCGTCGACACCGCCGTTGGCGTTTATCTCGTCGATGGCCAGCTTCATCCCCTGGCTCATTACCGTGCCGTAATAGCTAGTCTTGCCGGTCATCGCGAACAGGGCGCCGATGTGGATAATGTCCGGATCGTTCGGCTTTTCGGCCGCCAGCGCCGCTGATGTTGCAACAAGAAAAGCCGCAGTGAGTGCGGCGCTGATTGGCTTGAGCATTTTCTTTTCTCCCTCACGCCTCTTCTTTTCCGACCCATACATTATTCTTGCGTTTGCGCCTAAAATCTATCCAACTCTTTGGCAGCTTGCGAGCGATATTAGCTGGGGCTTAGGCTGCGCAAGAGAGCTTTAGGATGCGCCGCGAAGGTCAGCGCAGGCTGGTCCAAGTGAGTTAGCTCGATGAGGTCAACCACCAGTGCCTTCCATTTCAACCCGCCCGCATCGCGCGAGGTCTGAACCATGCCGCGCAAGCAGGTCCTGATCGCCGGCGCCAGCGGGCTGGTGGGCTATGCGGCGATGAGGCGTTTCGGCACGGATCCCGATTGCGACGTTGTCGCCCTGTCGCGGCGGCTGCCGGACGATACGCATGGCGCGCGCTTCCTAGCATTGGACCTGACTGACGCCGTCGCCTGCGAGCAGCTTGCCAAAAGCCTGCCCGGCGTTACGCATTTGGTATACGCCGCCCTTTACGAACGCCCCGGGCTAATTGCCGGCTGGCAGGAACGCGAGCAGATCGAGACCAACGATAGGATGCTGCGCAACTTGCTCGACCCTCTGGAACGGCATGCGAAGAGTCTACGTCATGTGACGCTGCTACAAGGCACTAAGGCTTATGGCGTCCACGTCCGCCCGCTTTCTGTGCCGGCGCGGGAAAACCGCTCGGAAATGCACGAGCAGCCGAACTTCTACTGGAATCAGGAAAACCACCTGCGCGCCTTGCAACGAAGTAAGGATTGGACCTGGTCGATCCTGCGTCCGGTGCTGATCGTCGGTTATTCCACCGGCAGCGCCATGAACGTGATCCCCGCCCTTGGCGTCTATGCCGCCTTGCGGCGCGAGGCAGGACTGGACCTGCCGTTCCCCGGGGGCGCGCCGCGGGTGGCCCAAGCGGTCGACGCCGACTTGCTGGCCCGCGTCATCGCCTGGGCCGGTGAGGCCGCAAGCGCCCGAAACGAGATCTTCAACGTCGCCAACGGCGACGTGTTCGTCTGGGAAAACGTCTGGCCCGCCATTGCCGCGTCGCTGAGCATGCGGCCGGGGGGCCACGTGCCGCTCTCGTTGGACCACGACATTCGACCGCGCGAAGCGGAATGGGAAACGATCCGCGCCCGCCATGGGCTACGCTCAGGCAATCTGCGCGACTTCGTCGGCCTGTCATTCGAATACGCCGACTACACGATGGGCTATGGCCGCACTAAGCCCGGGCCGCCGGCGATTGTCTCTACCATCAAGCTGATGCAGGCCGGCTTTACCGAGGTGATGGATACCGAGTTGATGTTCGCCAAATACTTCACCGAGTTCCAGGCCAATCGGTTGCTGCCACCCGCCTGATCGGTGCCGACTTCCGCTTCTCATATTATTCGGAAATCGCTCGCCGTGGGGAAGTTGCGCCAACAGAAGCG
>JAICIG010000619.1 GCA_025924495.1 Pirellulales bacterium
CGGGAACGGCGTCCATCCTTTGCAGAAGCTAACTCCCGCCGCAAAGTCAGGTGCTCGCAACGGTCGAGGTCTTCCTCCGCGGAGGCCGTCGAGGATTCGACTGGCGCCCCGTGTGGCATTTTCATGCTGTCGGGAAGACGGCGATTGAAGGCGTCCAGTTCTCTGGCGGCGACCATCGGCGACTGTCTCAGTGGGCGTCATGCAGCCGAACTGTGCAAGCGAAGTTGATTGCAGTGCTCGATGTAGTTTGATACTCGTCTTCTTGCCGACATAAAGGACTCTGACGAGCCGGGTGGCCAACGTTCTGCAGTCAAAAGTACCGGTGTAAATCAGTGGAATGATGCAGGCGATGTTGCCAGATGAACAAGTTGCTTAAAGAGCTCAAAAACCCCATTCTTCGCAACTTGCTTGAGGCTTCGAAAGCGCCGTCAAGATCGAATCGCTCAAGAAGCGCATACGCCTTCAGAGGAGCATTGAATACGTACGCGGCCTTTAAGAACTGACAAAGCCCAGGCCGCAGGGGAATCGCGTTGTTCTGCCGCCAACCACTTGCCGTCCGCTCATTACGAACGGGACGCGAGCCGCCGCATGAATCTTGGGGCGGCGACCATTGTTATGATGGCTTCTTGGGCGGGGCAAACTTGAGCTTCTCGACCAGCTTGATGATATGCCCGTCCTTGTCGACGTAGCCGGAAACCGCGGTGATGGCAGCTACGACATTTTCGTAACGGAGATTGTAATCGGCGTCGATTTCCACCTCGTAGGGCGATTCCTCAGTGCTTGGCCCGGCGCTGCCGCCGACCAGCCTCATGATTTCATTGTTCAAATCCGAGAATCGGGCCAGGCCGCGTTCTCCCATCCGAATGCCGGCCAGCGCCCCTTGGGCGTCGGCGATCAGCTTGACCTTGATCGGCGGAATCGGCTCGACCGCTACGCTTGAGGCGGCGGCCGCCAGCGGCATCTTGATATTGAAGTCGCCTTCCTGCGTGGCGATCTTGAAGCTCATCACGAAGAAGGTCAGCAGTTGAAACACGATGTCGATCATCGGCGTCATCTGCATGTCGACCTTGTCAGGGCCTTTGGCGGCGGACTTGCGGATTTTCATGAGTTCGATTCCGAAGCTGAACGAAACAGAGTCTGGCCTGAGGAGTTTTCAGCGAACAACCGTGGCGCAAGTCGCCGCGAGACCGCGCTACGGGCCGCGCGCCTCTTGTTTCACGCGCAAGGCGAACTTTTCAAAGCCATTCTTCTGGCACTCTTGGATCAATTCTTGCACGAGCCCTGTCGGAGCGCCGGCGTCGGCGCGGATGATCACCGAAGCGTCGGAAGCCTTCTTGCCCTGTCGCTCCAGCACTTGCTTTTCGCGCAGTAGCGGGCTTGCCATTTGCGGGATCGGCAGCTCATCGCCCACGAACAGCACGGTGCCCCGGTTGGTCAACTGCAGCACGAGCGGCGACTCCATCGGAGCGTCAGGCGGCTTGGCCAACTGGCTGGCCGGAAGCTTGATGCGCGCGTCCTGCTCGCCTTCTCCAAAGTTCAACAGCACCATGAAGAAGGCGATCAACTGGAAAGTCATGTCGATCATCGGCGTCATATCCGCCTCGGCCGACAGGTCGAATTGCTTGCGTTTTTGAGCCATCTGCGGCGTTCCTGGTTTAGGCCTTCTTGGCGCCGACGTTCTGGAAGCGGCTCATCAAACCCTCGCTGAGAATACCGACTTCCAGTGTCAGCCGGGCCATACGGTTGCGCATGATGCCGAACAGCGCGATAGCCGGAATGGCCAGCCACAGACCGACCAGCGTCGTGATCAACGCCATCGAAATACCCTGGGCCAGTTCAGAAGGCTTCGGCTGCGTGGTGCTGGCGGCGATGACTTGGAACGCGGCGACCATCCCGTCGACCGTACCTAAGAGCCCGACCATCGGGCTGATGGTGCCGATCAATGCGATGTAGCCCAAGCGGTGCTCCAGCTTCATCGTCTCCTCTTCGCCGACTTCCTGCATGGCCTCAATTGCTTGCGAGTAACCGGCCGAGAGCTTTCCGAGGCCTGCCGACAGGACGTGGCCCAGGAACGAGTCGTCGTTTTTGGCCAGATCATACGCTTCCTGGTAGCGCTTCTCGTTCAGGTGTGCTTCGAAGGCTTCCACCAACTGCAGCGGGACGATGCTTGAACGGCGCAAGGTCAGCACGTTCATTACGATCAGCGCCACGAAGGTGAACGACAAGGCCAAGAAGGCGATCACATACTTCAGGCCCAAGGCGTCGTAGAAGAACCGCAATTGGCTTTTCTGCGGCGCCGGCGCGCTAGCAGGTGCGCCAGCGGCTGCAGGCGCCGCGGCTGGGGCAGCGGCGGGCGCCGCCTCTTCTTTTCCGGCGTTAGCGGCTTCTGCCGCCAGGTCGTCTTCCTGGGCGCGCACCGCTGAAGGGTTGGTCAAAGCCGCCACGGCCAACAGCCCGCAGGCAAGCGCCGACAGGCCGCACAGCCCCGTCGCCAGCCGGCCGAACTTACTCCAAACACGCATGGTCGTCTCCCGAGCTTGTTGATTTTGAATCTGCGCAGATTCGAAGGGGGGTGAGTGTAATTACGATGAACGGTTCAGCAAATCGCGCCGTGGCCGAGCCCCCGGCCGCGGCAAAGCAATCTTACTTTAGAGCTTGGCCCAGGGGCTGTTGGGATAGCGCTCCTTGAGCAGTTGAATCGTCTGGGTGGCGCGCTCGGGCTTGCCGATGTCGTTCCACAGTTTCGACAAGTTCCACAGCGCCTCGGCATGCGCCTGCGAGTTGGAGAAATACAGCACGTCGACGTGCAAGAAGGCGATCAAGGCCTGCTTGGCGCTGTCGGGCTTCTTGGCGTAGCAGTTGCCCTGGGCCACGTAGGCCCGCGCGTGCAGGTCGACTTCTTCGGCGGGCAATTTGGCAAGCACTTCGCCCACCAGCTTGATGCCGTCGTCCGGTTTGCCGGTCTCGGCCAGGCAGGAAGCTTTGCCGATTAGCGCCGCCTCTTTGGCATTTTCAGCCGTCGGACCCGAGCCCTTCTCAGCCAGCGCCAGCGCGGTGTCGAATTCCTTCAGCGCCTCCGGGAATTTCTTTTCCGCCTGGCGAGCCCGGCCAATGGCCACGGCGGCCTGCATCTTGTATTCGTCGAATGGCGAATCGGCCAAGGCCTTGTAGTAGGTCGCGGCGTTGTCGTACCGGCCGGCGGCGACTAGGAGGTCGCCGAGCAGTTCGTTGGCCCCGTAGAAATGGTAGCTGTCAGGATGCGATTTGATGAACGTCAGCACTTGCTTACCAGCTTCGGTCACGTCGACGCTGCCGCCCAGCGCCAGCCGGGCGTTGCAGTAGGCCTTCAGGTATTGCAGCTCGGCCTTGGTTTCAGTGCGCTCCAGGCTATCCGGCGCGACCGACTCCATGCCTTTGAGAGCGTTTTCGTAGCCGCCATTGTTGATCTGGCTGCGGATCGAAATCATCTTGGCCGGTTCGTCTGCGAAGCGGATCGAATCGACTTCGAACGGCTTCAGCGTGTCTTCCTTCCCCCCTTTTTCCAGCACGACTCC
>JAICIG010000620.1 GCA_025924495.1 Pirellulales bacterium
AGGGGTTTATCACCCAATCCATACCGCCCAGCCCCGCGAAGCCGGGGGTAAGCGTGCAAATGTTCGGTTGGGTCGGTCCTATTTTGCCCGATGGCACGCGTAGCGTCATTGAGGTCGATGTGGCCCAAGCCACGGGTGGTCCCAAAGCCACGCCGAAAGAGCTCCCTTCGATGCTGCCGGTCCTGTTTACGGCGTTGCGCACGAATGCCCAGGTCATGGGATTGCAGAACGATCCGGGAGAGAGGGGACGGCTGGCAGGACGCGAGGCGATTCGCGCCAAGTTTTCGGGTAGCATGACCGGGACGCGAATGCACGGTATTGCTTATATGGTGCTCGATGGGGGAGACCGATTGATCATGATGTACTGCATCTCGCCAGCCGGCTGCACGGACCCGCCGCGAGACGTCTTGGAAGCGAGTTTTCTGACGCTGCAGTGAGCAATCGGCGCAGGTTGCCCGCGAACAATCACACGGAGACTCTTGACAAAAAGACGAAAGGGGCGGTTCGATGTCGATTGTCGTCGTGTGTCCGTCTTGCAGTCATCGGTCCGGCGCCAAGGAAGAATGGATCGGCAGATCCGTAAGATGCCCTGGCTGCGGGCAAAAGGTGCTGATCGCCGGCGACGCGCCGCCGCAGTCGGCCGCTGAGCCGCGCCGAGCGATTCCCTTGCAAGCGGCGCCCGTCAATGATCTTTCCGAACTATTGGGCGCCGCCGCGCCGCTGCCGAATGGTTACGGCGGCAGCCTGCCTGCCGCGCCGCTAGCCAAGCGAAGAAGAAACAGTGGCAGTAACAAAACGCTGTTCGTCGTACTAGGCCTGTGCGCGGGACTGGGATTGCTGCTACTGTGCGGCGGAATCGGCTTGGCAATGCTGCTGCCCGCCGTGCGAGCCGCAAGGGACGCGGTCGTTCGCAAGCAGTTGCGCGACGCCGCAGATCGAGGCGCTCCGATACCGGTCGTGCTCGCGCCGCCTGCTGACTCGGCGCCGTTCGAGGCATCGCCGCTGATAGGGCCCATCTGGCAGCCCGACCCGAATCTGGAACGACAATTGACGACGGGCGTATCTTTCGATCGATGCGCTTGCCAGCTCCCGGCGGGATTTGCGCTCGCGCGACCGCCCGAGAAGACCGACATGTCAACGGCGGCGGCCCAAACCTGGTTTTGGGTCAGCCCGCCGCGAGCGGATGGTTCGCGAAACGTGTTCTCCTTCGAAGTACAGACGTTCAAACTGATGCCCCAGCGTTTTGCCGGCGACCTGGAAGCGGAGCTTTCTCAGCGAATTCGGTGGCACAACCGCAACGGCGAATACGCGCAATGGAAGGAAGAGCCCTTGGAGCGGGGACAATTGGGAGGAATTCCATTCGTACGCGGGCGCTATTCGGGCGTCATTAACGGAGTGCCAACCCACCGGATCTGCCTGATCGCTATGCATCACGATCGGATGCTCGAATTACAGGCGATTTGTCGCGAGCCGCCCGAAAGCCTGGAATATCAATTGCTCGATGCGGCGGTATTGACGTTTCACTCGCAATAACCGCCGCCCTAGCAACTCTTCAGCTGCTTCCGCTCCACTACCTGCGGCGCTAGCTCAAGCACAGGACGCCTTTCCTGCTGAGGGCCGCCCTCGGGCGACGGCTCCAACCGCACGACGACGCTCTTGAATGCCGGCGTTTTCGACAGCGGGTCCAGCGAGCGCGGCACCAGGACGTTGGCCTCGGGATAGTACATCAAGGCGTTGCCGGCTTTGATCTCTTCGAACTCCCGCACGAGAATGCCCGGCAAGCTGCCGACATTACTGCGAACGGTGACTCGCTGGTCGGCCTTCAGGCCAAGCCGCTCGAGATCCGCCGGATTGACCAGGATAATGTCGCGGCGATCTTGATTGCGATACAGGTCGTACTCTTCGTAGACGACCGTATTGAATTGACCTTCGCTGCGCACGGTCATTAATCGCAACTCGCCGTCGCCCCCCGGCAACTCCGGCAACTCGCTGATATGCAACTTGGCACGTCCGCTGGGGGTTGGGAAGTGCGGTTCGTGAAATACGCGGCCGCCGATCTGGAATTCTTTCTTTGATTCACCGATCTCGGAGATTTTCTCGTAGCCAGGCACGATTTCGGCGATCGCTTCGCGGATGCGGCCGGTGCTTTGCATGGCCGGCCAGGCGACGGGCGTCGAGTCGCCCAACACCTTGCCGGCGAGCTGGGCGATAATCTCGACCTCGCTGCGCGGGCCCTCGTGGCGGGCCGCACCGCCGTCGCTGAGCCGCACGTAATTGAACATCGATTCTTGCGTCGTGGACTGCGGTTCCTCATCGCGCGCCAACACCGGCAGAATGATCGTCTCTTCCGCCAGCCCATGAGCATGGCCCGTGTTGACCGTGGTATTGAGATAGACCAGTTGCTCGAGTTTGCCGAGCGCCTTGGCGGCATAAGCGGCGTCGGGGTTCGAGCCGTAAAGGTTTCCGCCCAAGCAGACGCCCACTTTTACGCGACCCGATTCCGCCGCCTCCATACAGGCCATCGTGTCTAAGCCAGGCTGCGTGGGAAGCTGCACGTGAAAGTAGTTCTGCAAGCGATCGAAAACGGCGTCCTTGAGCTTGGGAGTGACGCCGACGGAACCGATGCCTTGCACATTCGAGTGGCCGCGGATCGGCAGCAAACCGCAATGCGGCCGACCGAGCATGCCGCGCATCATGGCTAGATTCGCGATGGCCTGTACGTTGTTCACGCCGTGCACGTGATGCGTGATCCCCATCGTCCAACTGAACACGACGTGCTTGGCGTTTGCATAGCGATTGGCGATGGCGTCGATGTCGGCTCGCGACACGCCCGACTTGCGGCAGATCTCATCCCAATCGAGGCTGCGCAGATGCAGCGAATAGGCTTCCCAACCTTCGCAGTGGTTTTGCAGAAACTCGACGTCGCCGGCCTGCATCTCGTCGATGCGTTTGGCAATGCCGGTCAATAGCGCTAAGTCGCCGCCGATGTGCGGCTGCACATAGAGACTCGCGATCTCCGTGCCGAAGAACAGACTGCGCAGATCGCTGGGCACGCGGAAGTTGACCATGCCCGTCTCGATGACCGGGTTGATCACGATCACCTGGCCGCCGCGGCGGCGCACTTGCATTAACGTGCGCATCAGGCGCGGATGGTTGCTCGCCGGGTTGCCGCCGATGACAAACACCAGGTCGGCGCCATCGAGGTCGGCCAGTTCGATGGTGGCGGTGCCCGTGCCGACCGAACTGGCCAATCCGACGCCGCTGGCCTGGTGGCAGTAGTAGCTGCAGTTGTTCACGTTGTTGGTGCCGTAGAGCCGGGCGAACAACTGCAGCAGAAAGGCGGCCTCGTTCGAACTGCGGCCGCTGAAGTACCAGAACGTTTCGTCCGGCGAGACCTGCTTGAGCTTCGTGATGATTCGCTCCAGCGCCTCGTTCCACGAAATCGGGCGATAATAGTCCTGCCCGCGCTGGTGCAGCACGGGCGTCGTCAACCGACCGCACGACTCGAGTTCGCGCGGGGAGAAGGCCTGCA
>JAICIG010000621.1 GCA_025924495.1 Pirellulales bacterium
GGCTGCTGCGGAACCTGGGCTCACCGCCGGGACGGCGTTTGTCCCCAGGCCCAGCAGACCGCCGAAAAAACCGACCGCCTCCGTGAAGAACCCGTCGTCGACGAGCGCCTGCCATCCCGCCCGCGCCACGCGCAAGAACTGCCCGGCGGAGAGCTGTTCCATTTCATCAGGCGTGACATTGCTGGAACCAGCCACGAGCGCAGCAACAATCGGCGGATGCTTGAGCGCCCACTGCCAAAGAGCCGGCAGGTTTTCGCTGACGAAATCCACGAGCAATTCGTACAGCTTCAGGTTGCTCCGCTGGTTGGCCCTGGCGATCCGCGCCAGATCATTGCCGGCCTGGTCGAGTTCCTGCTGCATCGATTCGAGCCAGCCGCGGATGCTGAGGCCGGCGAGATTGGGCAGCGGCAAGTCGGCCTGGCTGAAGGCGTCAACCAGCTGCTTCAGGCCGGCCCAGTCGAGCGGGCCGACTTTGACCACTTTGTCGCCCAGGGTGATTTGCGGCTGAACTGCAACTTTTTCTTGCGCCATGAGAGGGTGTCCTGAGGGTAATGGTGAATCATTTGGGACGTACGATGATCGAAGCGAATAACGGCCCGTAGGGAACGCCACGGAGCTAGTAGGGAACGCACGAAGGTTGTAGGGAACGCCCTCGGTGGCGTTCCGCAGTTTCGACGAACGGGCTGTAGGGAACGCCACGACGGGCGTTCCCTACAAGTCCCCACGGTTTCAGTAACCGGCCTACACGCCGGCGTTCGACTCGTTGATCAGCGCCAGCAACTGGCCGTCGGTTTGCGTCGGGTCGATCACGCAAGTCCCTTCGACCTCGAAGATCTGATCTCCCTGGTCCGACAACTCGACGTTGCCAGTCGGAATCAGCAAGACCTTGTTGAGCGTGATGTCTTGCGCCGTGCTGGCGCCTTGCGATAAGGGATGCAACAGAATTGCCTTGCCGCGGCCCTGAGCGCGCTGAATGCCCGAGCGACCGATGCCGCGGGCCGTCGTGGCGCTGCCGAAGTTCAGCGGATACAGCCCATTGAACGCGATGTCGAACACTTTCAACGAGCGCTCGATCATCGAAAACTTGACGGTCAATTGCACGCCGGTCACTTCTTCGTCGACCGGCGTCGTGCCGTACTCGGCGACGTTGACGGTTCGTTTCTGCACGCTCCAAGTGAGCTGCAAGTTGCCATGCGTGAAGCCGGCCGTCTTCGGCGTGCCCGCCGGATCGATCGTAATCTTATGTGCACCGGTGCGGATGAGCGTGACGTCTCCGCCTTGTCCTGGGCTGACCATGCGAATATCTCCCAAAGGTGATTTAGCGAACGATTCAAAGTCTCTGCCGCAGGGGAGTGGTGTCTGATTAATTCTTGCTGGCAGCCCGGATGCGAAAGACTTTGCTGTACTGCCAGACCGCTTCCGAACCTTCGAGCCATTGTTGAGGAACGCGGATCATTCGCCAGTCGCCGCTGGTGTCGACGTCGTCGAATTGCCACTCGGCGGTGTCGAGGGCGCCACCCCGCGCGGCAGGTTCCAGCAGGTTGTCGATTTCCCAACCGATCGGTCGCAAGGCGTCGCTGGCGCCCCAGACGTCGATCTGGAGCGACATGGCGGCATACTTGGTCGGCGCGTCGTGCTGCCGCTTCAGCGCCGCTCCGACCGTGATGTCCCACAGCGTGATGCAAGGAAACGCCCGCGATTTTGGCGGCTCGCCGCTGAATATAGAATTGGCCTGGCTTGGCGAACCACCGCCGGGTGCGAACGAAGCGAGTTGCGACGTGAGCGCCGCATCGCCTTGCAGCAGCTTCAGCACTGCGGCCAGCATGCCGCCGTAATCTTTCGCAGCCGCAGGCATTGCTTAGTCGCCTCTCGACTTGGACGGCGCCACCGATTGGAAACCTGCCGCCAGCGCTTGCTGCACGGCGGCGACAATCTGCGGCGCCAGTTCGTAGCCGATCGGCCGCAGCATGGGCATTTGAGCCTCGGAATCGGCTGAAAACGCGTGCGATAGCACATTCACATGCCGCTCGCTTGCATGACCGCCGAACCGGGGCGCCACGGGCGGTTCCAGCGTTTTCGCCGGCCACGCCGTCACCGGCGCGTCGCCCGGCTGCCAGGCTTTCAGTTGTCCGCCGGCAATCCGATCGGTTCCGAACTCCAGATAGAAAGGGTAGGGCTGACCGCCGCCCGTGCTGCGCGCTATGTTAGTCAACGTCACGATCATCGAGTTGCTCGTGCGCTCTGCCGCGAGAAACCAGCTCTGCCGCGCCACGCCACGAGCGACGGGCGTGATTCGCTCGACGCGGCTTCTATATTCCTGGCCCCAGGCCTCGAGCACGTTCCACGCCCGGTCGAGCGCCGCCGCCATGCCTGCTTGAAGCGCCGCGGCAAATCGCATCGCAGTCTGCGGATCGGCCTGGAACATTGGCTGATTGGTGGTGGTCATCTCTTAGTAGGAGTCCGAG
This sequence comes from Pirellulales bacterium, assembly GCA_025924495.1. Next base: position 2,466 of record JAICIG010000621.1, read on the forward strand.
GGCGGCGCGTCTCACTTCCAACGCTTGACCCACAGCTCTTTGAATCGGCCGACGTGCCCTTGATCGCGGACTTTCAGCACTTCGTAGGCGATGCTATCGACTTGCACTTGTTGCCGTTCGCCCGTCGCCGGCCCGAGTGCCAGCGGTTCAATGTTGATTAAGGCTGGCACGAGCACCACGGCTTCGACTTCGAGCGTGTCGCCAAAGCGCGATTGCCGTGCATCCAGCGAGCGGTCATAGATCCGGCAGGCGATCGGCAAGGACGCGGCGTAATCGTAGCTCGGCTTCCACTCGCCCGTCGGCTGCTGCGCCAGCAATTTGGCCGGCACGAGCAGCGTCGATTTCAACATGGCGCCGAGGGGCATGGGGAAGAGTAGGCAGTAGACGGTAGACAGTAGACGGTAGACAGGAAAGGAGGACGATTTGTCTGTAGGGAACGCCCTCTGTGGCGTTCCGTTGTGGCGCTATCGAGGATCCATCGCAATTCGGCGGAACGCCACGGAGGGCGTTCCCTACAGAAGGCGAGACGAGTTCACGACTTTGCAGAGAATCAAATCGCCAGGTGCCCGTAAAAAATGTAGGGTTCCAATAGATCGGCGGCTTCGTCGGGCAGAGGCGAACCGGCGAGGCGGTTTTTGTAATACGAGACCGAGACGCCGCCGCCGTCGCTCTCGGCGGAAATGTTCGGAAAATGCCCGAGGGAGACGGCCTTGCCTCGCAGGTACAAATCGGCGGCGGCGATCTGCACGGCCGTTTTGAATACGCTCCAGCGGCCAGACAGCTCGACAGCGGTGAAGCCCGCGACGTATTCGATCTTCATGGAACCCGGCGCCGCGGGGAACCAGAAGCTCCGCCGCACCAGGTGCCCGCTCCAACCGATTCCGTCTTGTTCGACCTTGAGGTAATAGTCTTCGCCCAGCGTCAATGGCGGCGCGGCGAATGAGCCGGCCGGCTGACCGAAATAGCCGGTCGGGTCTTCCCAGAAGTTGGTGATCGAACGCACGGGGAGATTGCGCAACTGAATTACGTTGGGCTGGAAGTAAAC
>JAICIG010000622.1 GCA_025924495.1 Pirellulales bacterium
ACCGGAAGTGCGGGCGAGATCGTGGTGGTTGCCCCGCTGACATTCGCCGCCGCCAGGCAGTTGTTGACTGCCGAGTCGACGATCGAAGTCGGGCTAGGATTGCTGCTGTTGTTCGTGCTGTCGAGCGTGGCCGTTCGGGCGCCCTCGCGCGACGCCGAAGTCAGCACCTGTTGCACCATCAACGCTCGACTGAATTCGATCATGCCGATGACCAGCAGGAAGAACAGCGGAGCGATGAACGCGAATTCTACGGCCGATGTGCCCCGTCGGCAGTTTGCGCGACGTTGGGTTTTCATGGGTAAATTCCTTATTCCTCTTTCTCCAGCAAGCGGTGAGTTACTTCACCAGCCACACGGGAGAATAAACGGCATAGCTCGTCTGAGTTCCAGACGTATTGGGGACGACGCCCTGCTTCACATAGACGTTGGCGGGCTGCACCATCAGGTACTTGCTGCTCATCGAGCCCGTCAAGTTCACATCCAGCACGCGGATGCCCATCCATTGGCAGATCGTGAATTGAGCGTTGTTGCCGTTGCCAGTCACCTGGCTGAAGACGGGAATAACCCGAGTCTGACCTTCGATCGCCGCTAAGGCGCTCTTGAAACCGGCGCTGATGCCCGGGTTGCCCGGCAGCGAAAGCTGGCACTGGCTGTCTAATACGAGCTGTCCGCCCGGATAATTGGACAGGTCCGACGAGCTGATGCCATTAAGAATTTGGCTGACCACGGTGGCCGTGCTGTTGTTCGTGGTGCCGATCTTCACGGTGCCGCGGTTGCCGGGGGAACCGGTGCCTTGCGGGAACAAATTGCACTCGAGGATGCCATCCGGACCGGGTTCGACTTTTTGCGTCGACGCGTTCCATGAATAGTTGTCGGTCAATCCAACCGGCGCGCCGGTGGCGGCTGTATAGTTGCCCGACATCAGATAGCCGAGAGTCACATTATCCAACGCGAAGGGCAGAATCGGCAGGTTGTAGGCGCCGGCTGTCCCCGAGGGAATCTGAAATCCGCCGGCGTTGTTGATCAGCGCTGCCGTAGCCGAGGCCGAGGCCGATTGGCCGGTCATGCCGAACACTTTGGCGAAGAAATACGGCACCTTGCCGTTTTCCTGGTCGGTGCGGTTGACGGTGACCTGCACCGCATTGAACTGATTCGGATTGTCGAACGTCATTGTGGCGCCGGATTGGCGCGGATTGGCCATGTAGCCGATCACGACGTCGCCCGCCTGGCTAAGGCTGGGCGCCGAGCTGCAGATCGGATTCCGCGACGCATACGCGACGGCGTCGGTGCGGGCACTGGCAATTCCGGTCGTTAAGTTAACGGGCGTGCCAGGGGTGCCCTTGTAAATCAGGTCCGAGGCGGCAGCCAATGCGGCGGAGTCCGCCGTTCGCTGCAATTCGGTTTTGCTGTTGTTCAGGTAGCCGAGGTCCACGGCGAAGGCTACCATGGCTGCGAACACGATCGTCAACAGCGCCGCGAACACGGAGATGTTGCCGGCGCGGTCGCGAGCGGACGGATGAAAGCGAGCGGACATTGTTGAAGTTCTCCCGAATAATGTTCTGTTTCAACCAGTGCTCCATTGCATTCCGACTTCACTCTTGCGGATGCACCAGCTGAGGCGTGTTGTTCTCATAAAGCAGCGCACCCGAGGCTGAGTAGCAACGGACCGCGGTGAGCGTGAGCGACGTCACCAGATTGCTTGCGTAGGGTACGCCCGAGTTATCCAGCGATACGGTTGAATTGTAGGAAGCAAGGTCGGTCAAACTTGTATTGACCGTGATCGCAAGCTCTCCATTGCCGCCGAAATCGCCCCATGTCGTGGATTTTCCGTTCAGGACGTGGAATCGCAGCCAATTGCCCGGATTGAGCCTCATGCGAGTCGTCCAGGTGACGGTCTCATTCTGGTTCTGGAGCATGTTGGTTGCGGCCGAGTTCGCCACGACCATCGGCGTGTTCGGGCTCCACACGTGCATTTGAACCCCGCCGGGAGAATAGTCGGGTTGCGTGTGGTAATTGAGATCCAGAGCCATATAGCCCTGATCCAGAGTCACCGGAGCGATGACGCAGGTAACCTGCGGGCTGTTATCGTAGGTTTCAGGCGTATTGACGACCAATTCCCAGTCCTCTTCCACGACGACAACGCCGACGAGTCCCGTCTGGGCTTGCACCGCCTCGCACGCCGCGGCGCAGAAGATTGCCCCAAGGAGAAGAACGGCGAATCGCCAAACGCTGGCTTTCCGAGGAACGACCGAAATGCTGCACCTCATAGCATTCGAACTCCTGCATTAGATGTGATGGACGACTGACCTCGCGCGCAGCGCTTAAGACACGAGCAAGAATGGCTTGTGCGACTGCGAGCGACGTCTGAGAAATGATTGTTGAGCGACGCGAAAGATGGGCTTGGGCGTTCGCCTATTGGGAACCGTAGTTCGAAATCAAATAACGGTCAAACCAAAGCGCCGTTACCTTCGTACATACGTGCGGAAATGGCGCGACCGACTCGTCGCGGCGCCTCGGATGGCGGCCGATGAGTCAACCAGCGCGGCTGAGCTTCGCCGGAAAATTCCGTATAACCGTCGCTCCAATTGCAATTGGAAAAGCGATTCATCCGGTTTTGCAAATTCTATGGCGCGAACGGCGTCGGTTCTGCGGTTATTGAGTAGCGACACGTGATTTGATTGCCGGCGAGACAAGAATCGGCGAGAACGTTTCCAGAGGCACGTGCTGGGGGCGGAGCCTGCCGCGGGCGCGGCGCCGGACTCGCTCGGAGAGACGGATTTTGGCAAATATCTGCATCTCGCAGGTTTGGGCTCGGCGAAGGCCGGCTACTAGGGGCTATGACTTGCATGCGCCTTTCCAGGTAATCAAAATGCCGGCATTCCGACGCAAAGGCAGAGCCCAAGCCGAGCTGGAATGTGGTCTGTCTGTCTGCAGCCTTTTTGAATTCTGCAACGATGAACGCGCAACGACATTATCTACGTGTTTCCCGCCAGGCTTTTACCTTGATCGAATTGTTGACTGTGATTGCCATCTTCGCGGTGCTCATTGCACTGCTGCTGCCGGCCGTGCAAATGGCGCGAGAATCGGCGCGGCGGATGGATTGTCTCTCGCACCAGCGGCAGATCGGCATCGCGGTACATGCCTACTACAATGCGTGGCGCGAGTATTTCTTCCTGCATCATCCGTTCGATGCCGACGTCATTCTCAACGTCGGCTTAAGCAACTCGTTCGCGGAGATCTATTGGGAAGACAAATTGATGCCGTACATCGGCGGCGCCCAAGAGGCCGACGAGGATTTGGCGCGGCAGGGCGTCTGGACTGCCAGCCAGGAGATTTATCGCTGCCCGAACGACACTTCTTTCCGCAAGGCGTTCGTCGCTCCTGACACGGGGCAGGTCGACGGCATCGAACACCGCACGAGTTTTCTTATGAATTCGCTGTTGAGCCACAAAACGCGGCGATACGGCTTTTGGACGCTCAAACGCTTCAGCCAGGAAATTGGC
>JAICIG010000623.1 GCA_025924495.1 Pirellulales bacterium
CATCACTCGGTCTCCTTCCATCAGTCGGGCGCCGCATTAGCAGGCCGTATAGTACTTGCCTGCTTCCCGAGGTAATCACGGCATGCAGTTCGGCGTGCTCGCCGAACCGTTACTGGACGGCAAGAGGCTAGAGCAGATGGCCCGCCACGGCAATCTCGTTCACGCCCTTCCCGTCGGCCGACCGAAACCGCCGGGCCGGGCCAACAGGCCGGTATGACTTAGCGCGACTTGCAGGCAGGCCCTTAATTTCCGCCTACTCCGGTCACAATCGCTGCACCAACCCCCTTCCCCTCAATCGCGGCCTTCAGAGCGTAGCCGCTGATCCCGAGGTTGACCGGATCTTGGGCCGTCCGCACGATCTGGCTTATATAGGTCAGCAACTTGGTCCCTTCGACCGAGGCGGCGTTGGAGACGTAGATTACGTCCTTGTTCCGCATCTGGAACTTCGAAGCCAGGAAGTATCCCGCGGGGTCTCGCAGGTCGAGCTGATAGATGACGGGAATGACCGGTCCCTCGTACCCGGCGATATCAATGCCCAGTTCCCGCGCAACTTCGCGCGTCTCGCCACGGTAGACAAACACAGCGGCTGGGTTCGCCTGAACATCGCTCAATCCGGTCGCCTTGGCGATCGCCTCCGACAGCGACACGCGCCAGGCGTCGAACGCAAACTGACCTTGGCGCCCCGCTGCGCCGAGTGCCAGGAATGTCTGCGGTTCACGATACACATAGATCGTGTCCTGCGGACGTACGTAGATGTTGTTCGCGGGCTCGTCGACCAGAGCGCCGAAAGGGACGAGGGCGCGCTTGCCCTGACGCTCAAGCACGACCCAGGTTTCATTGCCCTGGCCCGTCAATCCTCCAGCTCGTCCGATTGCATCGAGCAAGCGCTCGCCGCTTTGAAGCACAGGGAAGCGACCAGACCCGCGCACGTCACCCAGAATGGTATAGGCGGACGCCCGCTGATCCAGGATGGTCACGACCACATTCGGCTCGAGCGCCCGGTTCTTCAACGCCGCGACGACCGATTGCTGCACCTGCGCAACGGTCTTGCCCTTCGCAGAAATGATTCCCGCTGACGGCACGGTGATATTGCCATCGATCCCAACCGCCTGGGGCGGAACGGTAATCACGTTGCTAGGTCGGATTCCGGTATCGCCAGGGACGAAGAGGCCGGCGCCAGTATCGAAGATCGTGACGCCCAGAATATCGCCCACACCGATCACGACAGTCTGGGGCCCGCGTCGATCATTGAATCTCCCGACGAGTCGCGGCTCGCGGGCGGCCAGAAAATTGACCGTATCCGGCCTCAGTTTGACAAGCCCGTAGGGCAGTTCGGTTTCCGTACCCTTCGCAATATCCCAACTCTCTGGGCCGGATACCGGCGTAATCCCGCAGCCACTCAAAATAGCGCCGGCCACCGCTACGACCAGACCCAGCGGAAACCGCCTGCTGAAAGTCATCCTGCCCCCCAAATGTCGCCACCTGCTTAACACGATGTTTCGCCGGGGCCAGATACCAACGATGCGAAACTCCGCGTTTTGCAGTAGAGGTGTCTCAGTAAAACCACACCCAGCAGCGCCTAGAAACCCGGCCGGCTCTAAGGCAAACCGCATCCGATAAATCTGACGAGATCTTCAAGGCACTCCAGCGCTCGATGGCCAGTCGTGCTCTGAGGTTGCTTGCAGCCTGCGGGCACCGGCACCGTCCCGCCGCAAGGCGCGGTGGGCCATTCGCTCCGTCAAACTATTCTGCAGTTGGTTTAATCAGGCGTTAACGGAATAGAAAAACAGCGAACGAATTCATATTTAAATTCGATGTTTCTGCTCTATTCTCGAAACGTAACGACGAACCCGTAAAACTACTGGTGCATTAATCATTGGCCGAGCAGGAATTTGCAAATGCGATCCAACCGGGAATGGATCCATGACTGGGTTCCAAGCTCTTTAATTGCCGCTCTCTTCGGCTTTTTGCCTGCTCCGCCGCCTGTGTTTGCCCAGGCCGCTCCCGCAGCCGCGTCACCACAATCCATATCAAAGCAGTGCCCAGCCGCGCTCCGAACGCAGCGCGAGAGCTCCCGGTTACCACCAAATAAAGACACCGCCGCCGGTATCTCGTTTGCGACGGCCTGGGGCGAGTTGGCCTCCGGCGGCTGGTACGGACGCCAAGCGATGGACGACTGCCGCATCCACCCGGACGGCGTTCGCACTTGGCACGGCAAGGCCGCCGTGCGGGTCGAAGTGCAGCCCAATGACGATCCGCTGGACCTGCATGCGAACAGCGAGCGCGCCGAGATGTCGGTGATGCAGGATGCATCCGGCCGGGAGATCCGCGAAGGCCCGGCCAGCGGCACGCAATATTATGCAACGAGCTATTTTCTTCCCGAAACCTGGCGCGGACAGCAGCTGCCATGGTCAGCGTTCGCGCCAATTGACTGCTCGACCTCCGTCCAGACCGCCTGCAATAGCTGGTCCTATATCTGGCAATTCTACGGTTGGGGCGGTCTCGCAGCAGGACAGCGGACGCTCAACGGTCCCCAGCAATATGCCTTCAACAATTCGACGCTGCGCGATGGCGGCCTCATCGCCTTGGGCAAGTGGACCGATTTCGTCTTCCTGGTCGAGTGGAGTAGCGGCGCCTATACTGTTTGGCGGCGCGATGAAGGCCAGAGCAAGTTCAATGAGGCTCTGACTGGCCACTCGCCAGTGCCGCGGCTGCGTTCAATCTATGTCAAGCAGGGGCTCTATCGGGGTGGTAATACCGGCGGCCGGACCGATGTTCTCTGGATTGGCCCTACGGCACGAGGTTCAAGCTTTGCCTCCGTCGAGCAGCAGGCATTTGGAACCGCAAATGGTGCCGAGTGACGAAATCGAACCGATATCCGATGCAGAAAATGACGGGCGCACAAACACGAAGCGCGGACTGCGAGCGTGATTTACGCCGTCATACCAGTTGCGCAGGTGCTAGCAAGGGATTGCACTTAATCTTTCCATGGCGAGGAATGTGAGCGGTGGTGAAAGTCAGCATTATTATCAAAGCACTTAACGAAGAATCGAATATCAGGCGAGCGATTGAAAGTTCTCTGGCGGCAACTGCGTCCCTTGACGGCGAGGTGATCATTGCCGACAGTTGCTCGACCGACGGCACGATCGAAGTCGCGAAACGATTTCCCGCCTCAATCGTGCAGCTTCGGCGCGCCGACGAGCGGTGTTGCGGCATCGGTCCCCAACTCGGCTTCCAACACAGCCTCGGCCATTATGTCTACATTCTCGACGGCGATATGGAGTTGAAGGCCGATTTTCTGAAGAAGGCAGTCGCGATTCTCGACAGTGAGCCGGATGTCGCCGGGGTCGGCGGCTATATCCATGAGATGCGAGTAGACAACCTGGAGGTGAAAGGCCGGGTGAAGCGTCATGGCCGCGCTCGACCCAAGAGCATGCTCGACGTCGGGTGCCTGAACGGCGGCGGCCTTTACCGTCGCGCGGCGATTGCCGCGATC
>JAICIG010000624.1 GCA_025924495.1 Pirellulales bacterium
GAGAATTTTGAAGTTATTTCTTTTGCGAATCTGCTCCGCCGTTGCGGCCGACTAGCGACAAATAGTCGCACTGGGCGAAGTGTACGTTACGTCTTCCCGCGGAAGACGCCGGTGAAAGGTTGACCTATATGAAACTGATGAAGTCGGCCGTGATTATTGACTACAAGTTGGTGGCGAGCTTCGACAGCGTCAAGCAGAAGCTTTTGCGCCCCAAGTATGCTGACCGCCTGGACAAGCCTCTTGCCTATTGGGTTGTGGCGACTGATCGACGATTGCCTCTGGCATTTATGGGCACAACCCTGCGCGAGTTGCTGGATACGCGATTGGAAGAGCTCTATGCGACCCCGGGAATCGGGCAAAAGAAAATCGGAACGCTCATCAGCTTGCTGGCGAGGGCGGCTCAGCCGCATCCGCCAGGCGCCGTCGCTCCGCTGCCCGACGAAGAATTGGAACGGGTTTCTACGCCAATCGCCAAAGGGGGCAAGCGCAAGGGAACGGAAGTCGATCCCGCCATCGTCTCGGAGGCTCTTTGGGTTCAGTGGCGAGCCAGCGTCAAAGAACATGGTCTGGCTGACGAAACGTTAGGCCGTTACGTGTCTAGCTTGCAGCAACTGCCGCGGGTGATTTGGAACGCGCCGCTGGAGGGCTACTTGGATCTGAGCCTCGCCGAGATCCGGTCGCTAAAGACGCACGGCGAGAAACGTGTGGCGGGGGTATTGGAAGTATTCGGCAGCCTGCACCATATGGTCGTGCATCTTGGCTCGCATCCTCAACTGGGAGTGCGCATTCTGCCAAAGTTCGTCGTTCAATTGGAAAGCTGGATCATGCGATGCCTGCAGCGTCCGGGCATCCCCGCGCAGGACGAACTGCGCGCTCATCTGGTTGCGCCGCTCTTGGAGCAAGTGCGCATTGACGCTGGGCAGCAGATTGCCAGGCTGGCGGAAAGCCGGCTCAATCCGAGCGGCTCCTCAGTCCGTCAGGCGGCGCAGCGCATGGGCCTGACTCGAGCGCGCATTTACCAGTTGCTCGGCGAAGTGGCCACCATCGTCAAAATCCGTTGGCCCGAAGGGCCGGCATTGGTCGCTAAGCTGCGTGAAAAATTCGAATCGCAGCAGGCTGATCCGGAAACCTTGGCGCTGTTGGACGCAGCAATTGAGCTGTTCTTCGTGGCGAGCGAACGCGACTTGCCAGCGCCTTTCCAACCCGAGTTACAATCGGCGGAGTCGACCGAAGGCCAGCACGCCGAACGCTCCAAGGGCAACGGCTATGCTGTCCGCGCGGGAAAAGAGAACCGCCGGTCGAATGGCTTTTCGGGCCGCGCGGAAAGCAGCGCCAAGACCAACGGCCATCGCGTCCGATCTACGGACGCCTATCGTTGAGCGGTGGATTCGTCCGACCGCGGACCGGCGCAGAATCGCCTTGACGCACCGACCGGTCGCCATGCGGACGATCGAGCCGGTAACCGGGCGATTCGAATGCGGCGTCGTCGGCCGCGACCGGCAGTTGCAACAGCAATTGCTGCCGGCGGCGATTTCCCCATTCGCAACAGCCCAGCAGTCGACCGATCAGTTCCGACGCGGCACGTGGCCGGGGCAGCGCGCGGATGAATTCGCCCGCAATCAACAAGCCGTGCGGCGCAACGGACTGCCACGAGCCGTGCACGGCGCTATGACGCCAAAAGAGCCGTTCCCCCTCGCGCGCCGCGGCTAACCCGCCGCTTTGCGGTTCGGCCGCAGCGGACTGCTGAACGAGCGAACGTGGTTCGAAGACGGTGGCATAACCCGCTTGAGTCAATCGCAACGCCAAATCAACGTCGGCCGTGCCAGCGCCCAGCGTCGGATCAAAAGGCCCCTGACCCGTGCCCGCCAAAGCGCGCCGGTAGAAACCTGCGACCCAACTCGGGCCGATGATGTTGCTCGCAATGCCGTCGAGCCGATCGACCGGCTGGCCCTCTCCGCGCCGCAGCCGAGCACCGCCCGGATGATACTGCAGGCCGGCCGCGCAGATCCGGCTTGGTTCTGCTGCGTCCACAATCAGCGGCGCCACGCTGGCAACGCGGCGGTCGCGGAAGTGGGCTAGCGCCGGTTCAACCCAGCCTTCGCTGACCGTGACGCCGCAGGCCAGCACATGCACCACGGGGGCCTGGCATGCGCGAAAACCAAAATTCACAAGCTCGCTCAGTCCGCGTCGGGCCTCGGCGCGGGCGAATTGAACCTCTTCGTCGATGTTGTAGGGATCGTCGTAATCACACCCCAGAGCCACGATGACTTCAGCCCCGGCAGGACGGTTTTGGAGCACCGAGGCCAACGTGTTTTCGAAGGAATCGCGGTTCCCTAAATAGGGAATAAGGATCGAGAGGCGTGGCACGAATAACCTTCCTTGGATCGCCGCGCCGCAGCTCCCGGCCCTGCCGGGAACCATTCAGGCGCCTGGTGCTAGCGCGGTCTTTACCCGGATTAACGGTTGAGCCCTTCTCTTCGGTTTAATCGGCCCGGCGGAAGTTCCAAGTTGACGCCAACTGCAGAAAATCGGCGTCCGCGGCTTGCCCAATTTACCCGGCGTGACACAGCCGTCGCGACCAAGTACCTTGTTAGGTAGCACGTTAAAACGATTTCAAGTACCGGAAACGTACCCATGAAGATGGCCGCGCGGATCATCAATTTGCATAAAGACTACGTTCTAGGGGGCGAAGTCGTGCATGCCCTCCGCGGTGTAAGCCTAGATATACCCGAAGGAGATTATGTGGCCATCATGGGGCCGTCGGGCTCCGGCAAGAGCACTCTGCTCAATTTGCTCGGCTGTCTCGATCGGCCGACTTCGGGTCGCTTTTTCTTGGGCGACGTCGACGTTGCTCAACTCGACGACGACCAGCTTTCGGACATTCGTGCATCTCGGATTGGGTTTGTGTTTCAATCCTATAACCTGATCCCGCAGTTGACCGTAGTCGAAAACATCGAAGTCCCGCTGTACTACCTCGGCCAGTTAACGCCGGAAAGCCGAGAGCACTGCCGAAGGCTGGCGGCTAAAGTCGGTCTCGGCGACCGTTTGAATCACAGGCCAATGCAACTCTCCGGCGGACAGCAGCAACGTGCGGGAATCGCTCGCAGCCTGGTCAATAACCCTTACTTCATGCTGGCCGATGAACCTACCGGAAATCTTGACTCTGTAACGACCGGGGAGATTCTGGCGTTACTCGACCAACTGAATGCAGCCGGCAAGACGATCATCATTGTCACCCACGAAGAAGACGTGGGCGGACGCGCCAAACGGATCGTGCGATTGCGAGACGGTTTGGTCCAATCCGATGAGCGTAATTAGGCCGGCTTGTGCTAACGCCGTCGGATAGCTCGACCGCCTATCGCTATGCTTTCCGCCTGAAAGCGTCCAGGCGCCCCAAGGCCTCGACAAGTCCGTCGTGATCATCAACTGGAACTCGGGCAAGCAGCGCGTGCAGAGCCTGAAATTCTTCGCCGACCGAGGCCA
>JAICIG010000625.1 GCA_025924495.1 Pirellulales bacterium
ACTGCTCGGCCGACTTCGGGAAAGTTGCCGCAGGCAAAATCTATCGTCTGCAGCGCATGCACGAAGCAATCGAAGCTTTGCGTCGTCAGCGTCGGGCACAGCGAGGTCACGCCGAAGGCGAAATGCTGACGGACGATCGACGCCACTTTCTCGGCCGTCAGCTCCAGCGAACTGAACTCCTGCCCGCCGTAACCGTTGACTTGCAAATCGATCCAGCCCGGCGAGATCCACGGCACGCATCGATCGCTCTCGGCGAGTTGTGCGGCGCGCACAATGCATCCCTCGACGATTTCGAGCTCAACGAAATGGCGGTTATCAAAGCGTCGGGCGACAATTTGCATCGAGCGATCCTGGGCGGTTTACCGCGCGTCGGCGATAGATTCGAAAGACTAACGCCAACATAATCGCCAAGCGCAATCATCGCCATGCGCCAGCGATGCCAGAGCGGCGAATTCGCCTCGCGCGCAAAAAAAATCGGAGCCGCTCAGCCCCCCGGCGTTGAGCGACTCCGCGAAGGAGTTCAGAATCTTAGATGAATCTACCTGCGATTCAAAACCCGCTGGATTAACGCACTCCGACGCCGCCGCGCGGTGCGATTACGGCCGTGCGGCCGGCACCGCTCCATTCGTACGGATGACGATAGTTGTTCGAGACCCAGCCCGGGCTGTATGTGCCAAACCACGGAGTTGGGTTGGCGGTCGGTCGCAAGTTGGAATAGCCGTACCAGTCCATGGCCGCGATCCGGCGCTGGCGTTGAGCGGCGCGATACTCGGCCTTGCGGCGCACAGCGGCCTTGGGATCTTCGTAGCGACGCAGCTCTTGCTGGTAGAACCACATTTCGGGCGTCATCTGGCCGAGCGAGGCCGCGCTCTCTGCTGCCAGGTCAGCATTCGATTTTTGCGTCCGTGATGGCGCGGGCGCCTGTGTACGCAAAGAGAGCGAGCTGCGCGGCTGCTGCGCTTCGGCGCGCCCGGCCAGCGCCAGCGCACCGGCCGCAACCAGAAAAGCAAGTTTCTTCATAGGTCGACTCTTCGGCAAAAAGTATTCGGTTAGTGGCGGCAAGCCCTTGAAGCTGCGTCCGCAACCAGTCGCTCGGCTGGCAATGCCTTGCGCCTTAGTAGCGCATTCGGCATTTTCGGCGCCGAACGATAAGCAAGAATGTGCCGGAATTGCCGAATAATCGGTGCGGCGGGGGCGGTGATCAGAATCTGGCCAGGCTAGGCAACATTGCGCGGACTCAGGAAGCCCCAATAATCGCGCTCGTTCCCGCGCACAACCAGCACGTATAGCCGCGTGCCGTCGGTCCAGGCCGAAGCAGCAACGCCGCCCGTCTGTTGCGGACCGCCCGGCGCCGACCCAAGACCGCCGATGCCGTCCAAGGGAACGACATATAGCGTACCAGCAGCGCCGTTTGGCGCCGTCAATTTATAGGCTACCCCGGCGCGTCGCAAAAAGTTGCTGACTTTCTGCCACTCCATGGCCGTCCGCGAAGCAATGGCATTCGGCAGGGCATACCACGACTGCGGCGGCGATTTCCGCACTGACTTCCACTCGCCAAACTCGTTTGTCTGATCGAACTCCTTGGCGCTGGCCAACAGCTGGTCGTAGTCGAGCGTGGCCGCCGGCCTCATCCACCACCAACCGGCGACGCAGAGTGCCGCCAATGCGGCCGCAGCGCCGCTTAACCACCAGCGGCGACGCAATAGCCGCCGGCGCCGCTCCTCAGGCCGAGCCGCGGCATACGCGATTGTTTCTGCCGCCTCAGTTTGGACCTCAGCCGCATGGGCTGTTGTGCCGGAGTTCTCTTCAGCCCCTCGCTGCAGGCGAACCAACAACCGATCGGCAAGGCCCACGGGCACCGGAACTTGATCGACGGCCGCTGCAATCGCCGTATCGAACTTCGCCACGCGAGACCGCACGGCGCTCCATTGCGGGTTCCGCGCAATCTCATCCGCGAGAGGCGCCACTTCGGGCAATCGCCAGTCGCCGCCGGTCGGATCGAACCGCGCCGGACGGCAAGCGTCGATGGCCTCGCGAAACGCCTCAGGCGCAGCGTCGTCAGAGCGATTCGGCTTCGATTCACGTTCCATGGACTTAACCTCGCGCCCCCGGCGCCCCGCGGTGCTGGCCCGCTACGGCGTGCAATTCTGGCTCGAACAATCGCGAGCGGAGATGACCTTTGGCGCGCGACAAGCGACTCATGACCGTTCCTGGCGGCAAACCCAGCTTGTCGGCGATCTCGCGATAGGAGCAACCCTCGAAATAAAACAACAGCAGCACCGTCTTGAATTCGTCAGGCAGTTCGTTGATGGCGCTCTGCAACCGTTGCTGATCGATTTCCAGCGAGACAGGCGTTTCTTCGGCGATGCTGTCCAAATCAAGTTCGAGACAGGCGGCTGCAAAGGGAACGCGTTTGCGGCGCGACTTGAAGTAGGCATTCCGCAGAATGACCATGAGCCACGCCCTCGCGTGCTCCGCATTGCGCAACTGATCGAGCTTGAGTTGGGCGGCCAAGAAAGTTTGCTGCGTCAAGTCCTCGGCATCGCAGACGTCCCCCGCCAGCCGAAAGGCATAGCGGTAAATGGCCGCGTGGTGCTCGGTGACCAGGGTCGCAATATCCAAAGCCGGGGCATTCTCCGCCATGATCGCCTATCCCAGATTACAGATTCTCGTGACGAACCAAATATTCCCCATCCTCATGAGATTTCGCGAAAAACGGCTCGGCCTTAGCGCAGCACATGCGACCAGGACGGAAATAATTTTACCCCTTCGGGAATAAATCCCCAACCACCGGGATCAAACAAGGTGCAATCAGCCGAATCGCTCGAAATAGCGCAGGATGGACCTGCGCACGGTGAGGCATGATGACGAAACAACACGTCACGACACAACACAAAGGGAAGACCAATGAAGAAGCTTGCACTGTTGAGCATGCTGCTGGGCATGGGCCTGTTCACCATCGGCTGCGGCGAAACCAAGCCGAAGCCCGCCCCGGCGCCGGCTGCCCCGGCCGAAACCACCACGCCCGCTGAGCCCGCTGAAGGCGAGAAGCCGGGCGACGAAATGCCCGCCGACGAGAAGCCCGCCGACGAAGCTCCCGCCGAAGGCGAGAAGCCGGCCGACGAAGCCGCTCCCGCCGATGAGAAGCCGGCCGACGAAAAGCCCGCTGACGAGAAGCCGGCCGAAGAGAAGGCTGAGTAGTTTTTTAGCCGTCGTCTCCGCCTAGCGGCCGCGAGAATTGCTCGCGCCGCGACGGCCGACGCGAACCATGGCAAGGGAAGGAGGTCTTGATGACGTCCTTCCCTTGTTTTTTGCGCAGCTATCGAGCCGTTTCCTAGGCGCTTCATTTCCCGCCGCAATAGCCCGATGGAGTACATTCACACTAACCCGAAGCGCTAGCGAGGGATGGCGGTCGCCGTCAGGCGACCCTTCGAGCATACTAACCCGAAGCGCCAGCGAGGGATGGCGGTCGCCGCTAG
>JAICIG010000626.1 GCA_025924495.1 Pirellulales bacterium
CGCCTGCCAAAGTTCAGCCATCGCCACGGCATGGAAGTCCGTCTCCGCCATCGGTTTTCCATCGGAATCAGGATAGAGGGGATCGCGGGCCGTGCCCGGCAGCGGCAGATTGATGATCGACATGACACTCCCTCAAGCGTCCAGAGGCGACAGCAGGCAGGTGCGGGAACGGTGTTCAAGAGCCGATCCGAGAACGGGCATTGTGGTGTAGGCGTCCCGCCTGTCCCGCCGGTTCTTTGATAGGTCTAAGAACACATCACGCCAGACCCCATTGTAGTCCTGGCTATTCGTGAGCGACAGCGGGCGAGCCTGTTGGTAGTGGCTTAAAGTTGACTTGCTCCGCTCAGGGAAACCCGAAGCGACGCGTCGGGCTACCACGCGTTTACGAACGCGCAACCCAACTTCAATTAACACTGCCAGTTGCGGCCGTGCCGCCTACTGCCGTGGCGGATTTGACAACTTGACGGAGATATACACTTTGGCGATACGGACCTGCGTGCAAGCGTTGACCACCTCGGCCACCCGCTGAAAACGCCCCTCGCCGTCGCCACGCACCAACACGCCGATTTCTGGATACTGCTGACGGGCGGCCGTCAGCCGGGCCATGAGGTCGCTGAGGTTGGGCACCACCTGCCGGTCCATCTCGATCACGCCGTCACGATAGACGTTGATCGTCTTATCCTGCGGAGCGTCGGTGAGTGCGCCTCGGTCGCTGACTTCCGGCACTTGCAAACCGATCTTGCGTTCGAGCTCCGTAAACTTGCTGGCCGCCATGAAGAACAAAATCAAGCAAAACAGCACATCGACCATCGACGTCAGGTTGAGCGTCGGCGCTTCGTCGCGATGCGTCTTGAGAGGCATGGGAAGAAAGGATGAAGGATGAAGGATGAAGGATGAAGGATGAATGTTTCCGATCCCTATCCTTCTAAATGGATCGTGTCGTTCTTCGTTCCCAATATTGCGTGCTTACCAACGCGGTTCCGTCTGCAAAATCCTAACTCCTAACTTCTTCATCCTTCATCCTTCATCCTTTTTTTCCATTCCTCAAGACATTACTTCAAGCTGCCGAGTCGCGGCGGCTGGAGCGGCTCTTGGGTTGCCCGGAGGGCTGCAGCGCCTCGGCCGAGATCAGCGAGACCACCTCCTGGCCCAAGGCGTCGAGCTCGATGATGAGCTGGTCGACGCGGCTGAGGAAAAACAGGTAGCAGACGAGCGCCGGGATGGCGATCGAGAGGCCCGCTGCCGTCGTAATCAGCGCCTCGCTGATGCCGCGCGAGAGCAACTCGGGGCGGCCCATCGCGTCGGAAGAGGAAATGTCGTTAAACGCCTTGATCATGCCAAACACGGTACCCAACAGCCCCAGCAACGGGCTGATAGTGGAGACGGCGTTGAAAACCCGCACGTACTTCCGCAGGCCGTTGCTGGCCCGCTCGCCGGCGTCGAGCACCGCCTGCTCGACTTCCACGGCCGGCCGGCCCCACTTGCGGGCGGCCGCCGCGAACACATTGGCCACCGGACTGCCGTTCTGCTCGCACAGCGCCAGGGCCTGCTCACGGTCGAGTTGCCCTTCGCCCAGTTGGTGCAGAAACCGCTTGACGAACGGCCGCGGAATCACGCGCCCGCGCCGCAAGGCGATTGCCCGTTCAAACACAAAGACCAGCGTGATGAACGAGCAGAAGATAATCGGGATCATCAAGATCCCGCCCGCCTTGAGAATGTCGAACAAATTGCGTTGCGGAATCAGATCGCCTGAGGCCACGGGGGCGGTGGCCGATGCCGGGGAGGCGCCCGGTTCAGTTGCGGTCTCTGCTTGGCCGGCGTCGGCGGCGGGCCCGTCGGTCTGCGCCCATGCCACGCCAGACATGGCCACAAACGCGCTCAGGGCCACAATGAGCAGCCGCACATACGTTCTGAAGAACACGGTGGCTGGTTTACGATGTTTCATAGTTCCCTTGGGCGTCAACTCGTGGCTTGCGCAGCAGTTTGCGCTGATTTCAGGCGATCGCCGGCGTCCTTGGCGAACTCGGTTTGAGGATAATCCTTGATGATGCGGTTATAAAGTTCGCTCGCTTGCGGCCACTCGCCGAGCGACTCGTGGCACTTGCCGGCCTGCAATAAGGCCGCCGCCTGCCAGGTCGGATAATCGTACAGGATTTCCACCCGCAAGTACTCACGCAAGGCGGCTTCGTAGTTCTTCTGGTGCATGTAGGTTTCGCCGATCATCCACTGCGCCATGGCGGCGGTTTCGGTTTTCTCACCCGTCTTGCTTTCCACCGCGCGGCGATAGGCGGCCCGCGCCTCATCGAAGTCGCCCAGGTTCGCCTGGCACCGGCCAATGACGTAGTCGGCTTCGTACTGTTGCTCGAAGTCGGCGTAATCGGTGGCGATCTGCGCAGCGATCTCGAGCGCGTCGCGCCATTGCTCCTTGCGGGCCAAGATTTGCGCCTGCCGCAAGGGAACCATCGGACGCCACTTCTCGCCGCGACCCGCCGGGCTTTCCGAAAGCTGCCGCAGTTGCTCCAACGCCTTGTCGTAATCGCCCTGGCGATAGGCTGCTTCCGCCAGAAAGTATTCCGCCAGCGGCACCGGGGCGCTTTCGGGAAACTGCTCCACCAGCCGCTTAAGCGGCGGCACGGCTTGCTTCCAATCATCACGAGCGGCGGCGATCTTGCCGGCCAGCAATAAAGCGTGTGGCATCACCTGCGGATCGGCTTCGGCGGCGGTTAACTCGGCCACGAGTTCCTGCGCGCGATCAAGCTGCTCGGTTTGAAACGCTCGCTCGGCCAAGCGGTAAACGGCCTCGGCCCAAAACCGGCTACGCGGCGTCGCCTGGCGCAACCGCTCGAACAGCTCGTCCGCATTGTCGTGCTCGCCCAGATCGCGATTGGCCCAAGCCCAGCGATAGACAAGTTCATCGCGGTCGGCGAGCGGCGCGCGGTCTGCATCGGCCGCCGAAGGATTTGCGACCGCACTGGCAAGCTGCTGATCGAGCCGCTGGTACAACTCGACCGCCTCCTTGGGCCGCCCCTGCCGTTCGTGCAGCCGAGCGGCCAACAGCATCGCCTGCGGCAGTTGCGCGACCGGTTGCCGACGCTCGATGATCCATTGATACATCGCCAGCGCCGCCTCGTCTTGTTTCTGCCGCTCGAGAATCTGCCCGCGCGCGAGCGCGGCCTCGGCGGCCAACGGATCGTCGGCATGTTCGGCAATCAGGCGCTCGAAACTAGCCGCTGCCTCGGCGAGCTTGCCCGACTTATATTGACTCCAAGCCAAGCCAGACAAACCGCGGGTGGCGTAGGGCGAGGAGCCCGCGGCCAATTCGGCGAACAGTTCGCTCGACCAGCTGGGATCTTGATGGGCAAGCGCCGCTTCGGCCAGTGCCAACCGCGCAGCGGGCAAGACGTCGAGGTCGGGATGGCTGGCGGTCACCTGACCGAAGAGCGACTTGGCGCGCTCCACTTGGCCTTGCCGCG
>JAICIG010000627.1 GCA_025924495.1 Pirellulales bacterium
ATGTTGTCGTCGACCTTGCGGAATTGCCAGAGCCAGTCATCGCCGAACCCCCACGTCATGCCGGCCAATAACTGCCCTTCGCCGATCCCTTTGGCGATGGAGATCAAGACGATGAAATCGCGATTGAGCTGGCTGGAGGACAACTCAGCATAGACCTGGTTGTCTTTGTGATGCAGCTTGATCAAGCCGTCGACCGCCTTGAATTCTTTGAGCACGTCGCTGTAGGGCGGATGTTTGGGTTTGGACGCCGACGAACTCGATCCCGAGGAACCTGAAGAACTGCCGGCGGTGCTGCCGCTATCGGCCGCCACGGCAGGTCCGGCAGCTTGCTTCGTTTCGGTATTCGGCTTGGCGTCGCCAGTCGCTGGCTCCGCCCATGCAGACGACATCGCCGTAAAGGCGCCGAACAGGGTTGCCGCGCATGCGACGGCATGCGATTGACGCCACGAACGAGAGAGCATGGCCTTCATCTGTGAGGTTCTCAAAGAATTTCTAGGGGAAATGGATTGCCCGCGCTGAGGCGCGACTCCTTCAAGCCGCCAGTCAAGGACAATCCCTTAAATATATCCCATCCTACCAAGTCTGCGGGATGCAAACAAAAGGGAGCGCCGGATTTAGGACAAATCGATACAATCATCAGCGGCGAACTCCAAGGGGGGCTCGGGCGCCGCTTCTCCGGCATTCAAGTTTACCGCTCCTGTCAATGGTTTACGGCAATCGTCACGATTTCGTTCGCTGCCGGCCGCCGATACTCGGAAACAGGCCGAATTTAGCTTGTACAGGGGCCGGCCGATGACGACTGAAGTCGCGTTCCGACGTGTGCTTCAGGCGTACCCGCAGGACTGCCAGCCGGTGCAAGCGGAGTATCTCGCGGGCGCGGGCGGGTTCAGCGGCGCCAGCTTCTGGCGGCTTAAGACGGCCCGCGGAATGCTTTGTTTACGCTGTTGGCCGCGCGAGCATCCCAGCCGCGAGCGATTGGAATTCATTCAAGCTGTCCTTTGGCACGTTCACCAGGAAGGATTTCGCCGTCTGCCGTTGCCGTTGGAAACCCGAACGCACGCCGGGTATGTCTGCGAAGCTGGACGCCTTTGGGAATTAACGCCTTGGTGTCCGGGCGAAGCGGACTACCACCGCAAACCTTGTCCGGCAAAGTTGCAGGCCGCGCTGGCAGCGCTCGCGCAATTCCACCATGCGGCGGCATCCTTCCCGTTGCCAAACTCGAGCCACGAGGTTTCCCCAGGGATTGCCGAGCGCTTTGAGCGATTGCAAGGCTGGTCCGCGGGCCGACTGGAAGAACTGAATGCCGCGATCGGCCCGCGCGATTGGCCGGAACTTGAGTTCCGCGCGCGAGAGTGGCTGGCGCTGGTGCGCGCGGCGATCGCCCGGGTGCAACCGAACCTGGCGAAAACCGTAGTGCTGGCCGCCCCATTGCAGCCCTGCATTCGCGATATTTGGCACGATCACGTGTTGTACTTGGGAGACGAGGTCAGTGCATTCGTGGACTTCGGCGCGATGCGACCTGATAGCGTCGCCGCCGACGTCGCGCGTCTGCTCGGCAGCATGGCAGGCGACGATCCGCGTGCGTGGGAAGCTGGCCTGGCGGCATATCAAAGGATTCGTCCGCTATCAGATGCCGAAACGACGCTAGCAGGCGCCTTCGATCAGGCAAACACGGTGCTGGCCGGACTGAATTGGCTCGAGTGGATTTACTTGGAAAGACGGCATTTCGAGAATCGCCAAGCGGTGCTGGAACGGCTCGACTGGAACTTGCCGCGACTGGCAAGGCTGGTCAGCTAGACTGCGCATCGCAATATTCACGGCCGACGGACGAATTGGCCTGTTGGGGACATTCGCTGTGGGGAATGCACTCCGCGGCGTTCCGTGAATTGCCAATCGACGGTTTTCGCGCCCCACGGAACGCCGCTGAAGGCGTTCCCTACAGAATTCATGCGATGCTCGTTGATTCGTCCGCCAACGGTATCGCCATCAGACATAGCAGATAGTTGTTGCGAAGATCGGCCTGGCGGTATGCTGAGTGTGAGCTTGTCGAACAGGGAGATAGCCATGCGCCGAGTCATGTTGATTGCCTGCCTGCTCCTTTTCTCAGCCCCGGCGGCTCGAGCCGAAACAGGATGGCTGCAGACTTCTTGGGAAAGCACCAAGGCCTTTACCTCTCGCGCTTGCGATCGAGTCGGCGCCTTTACGACCGCCCAAGGCAAGAAAATCGCCGCGGCATCGGATCGGGCGATGGAGTGGGTGCAGGAAAAGGCGCTGGGCTGCACGCCGACGGAATGCCAGCGCAGCTACGGCCTGCAACTGCCCGAGTCGCTCAGCGCGGAACGGCCGCTCGTCGTGTTGATCCACGGCCTCGATTCGGGTTCCGACTACTTTAGCGATCTGGCCGCATTGCTCGAGCAGGAGGGAATCCAGGTTGCCACGTTCGATTATCCCAACGATCAAGAGATCTCCCGAAGCGCCGAACTGTTCGCCTGCGAATTCGCGGCCTTGCGCGCTGCACGCGGCGACCGCCAAATTAACGTAATTACGCACAGCATGGGCGGGCTCGTGGCTCGCAACTATGTCGAAGGTCCGGCGTACGCCGGGGGCGTCGATCGCTTGATTCTCGTGGCTCCGCCTAACCACGGCTCGAGTTATAGCCGGTGGAATTGCTGCTCGGAAATCGCCGAGCACTTCATGTTATGGCGCAACCATCCGAGCTGGCACTGGAGCTGGCCATTTATTGATGGCGTCGGCGAAGCGGGAGACGACATGCAGCAGGACTCGGAATTCTTGGAATCGCTCAATGCATTGCCGCGACGCCAAGGAGTTCGTTACACAGTGATTGCGGGCAATCGCAGTTGCGGATGGCGCTATGCGGCGAGCAGCGTGCGGCTTGCCGCTCGCTTGATTCCGGATTGGAACACAGCGACGGACGGGGCGGCCCGAGAGCACCTCTTCGCCTGGGCCGCCGCGCTGCGCGAGCGTCCTTGCAGTCACGACGGACTTGTGGAAGTCGAGAGCGCCCGCCTCAATGGGGTCGACGATTTTGTCGTCGTGCCCGGAGATCATACGACCATTGCCTGTTCGCGAGACGGCTTGCCGCCTGCGGCCTGGCCGGTCATTAAAGCCCGGCTTTCGCACTAGTGGGCCATGCTGTCGGAACCGGCATGCGGCTCGCGCGATCCATAGAAGCTGTAGAGCACCGGCATCAGGTATCTCGTCAGGAGCAGCGTCGTGATCATGCTGCCGACGACCACGATCGCCAGCGGTTTTTGCGACTGGGCGCCGATTTTCGTCGAGACCGCGGCGGGCAGCAGCCCGAAGATCGCCGTCAGCGCGGTCATCATCACGGGCCGCACGCGCCGCTCGGCGCCTTGCATGATCGCCTCGCGCAGGGGCAGCCCTTGAGCCCGTAACTGATTGAACGACGACACCAACAGCAGGCCGTC
>JAICIG010000628.1 GCA_025924495.1 Pirellulales bacterium
ATCGACGGGACGTCCTGGAGTGCCCGCCCGTTTGTCGTCACCTGGCGATACGTTGCACCAAGGCCTGACTGCGCCTTTGATTGAAGAGCTGTTTGGCGCCGACTCGTACGCTCGGCTGACGGCGACGCTGCGCAACGAACTCGGGACGTCCGGGCCCTTGCAGGAGGCTCTGGTGGGAAGGATATCTCACCACCTTGCAGCTCTGGAGCTAAGTCGTCGGGCCGAGTTGGCGGCGCTGCGCGAAGGCGCCCGCCAAATCGTCACTCTGAAGTCTGCTGAGGCTGGGCTCGCGGCGGATGCAACGGATGCCGAGCTGTCGATGGCCGTCTCGAGCGAGATCCTCGGACGAATCACCAGCTATGGGCGCAGCCACGAGCGCGGTTTGTTGGCCGCGCTGGCCAAGTTGCAAGAACTCAAGCATTCGCGGGCGCCTGCCGTTCTGCGATCGCTGGCTGATCTTAACCGATGCGGCGGCGACCGGAAAGTTCCGCGTGCTGCCGCCCACAAGGGCTCCGAAGCCCAAGAGCTTGAGGCGAACCCATTCGGAGACGACGCTGCCTGCGAGGCGTATCTGGAACGCCGGATTCGCGGTGCGGACTATCGCTGCCCGCGCTGCGGCGCCGCGCGCGGCTACTGGTTGGACCAACGGCGGCGATGGGAATGTGGGCATTGTCGAAAACAAGCTGGCGCGCGAACGGGCACGGTGATGGCCGGTTCGCCGCTACGGCTCAGCGTGTGGTTTAAGGCCATCAAGATCGTCGTCACCCAACGCGATTCAAGCGTCGCGGAAGTGGCTGCTGACTTGCGCGTTGGGCGTTTGCCGACAATCCGCGCAATGTTGAGAAAAATCCATTCAGCGTTGGCCTCACCGGACCGTAGTTGCTTGCTGGCCGGGCTAGACCACGTATTTCTAACCACTGAACCTGAGGCAGCTGTCCCTGAAACAAGCGTCTCGGGCGAAATTTTTTCCGAAATCGAGAAGTGAGCGGTCTCCTGCGGAAATCAAGCATTTCCTGAAATGTGTGTCCCTTCCTCTAGCGCAAAAGAATGTGCCTTGAGTGAGCTTGCATTACCCCCGCCTGAAAGCGGCGACGCGTCGCTCTCTTCCGCGACGGTGGGCGCAGCCGGCAGCGGCCAGCGGCGACGGAAATCCGAGCCGCATGACCGGAAACGGCGCCGGTCAGCGCCGAACAAACCGATCACTCTTCAGAAATCTCCTGAAACAAACGTCCCGCTGCACAAAGGAGTGTGCCATGAGCGAACTTTTATTGCCGCCGCCGAATGACGACGAGGCGCCGATTTCTGCCGCGGCCTCCGGCGAGACCGGCGGAGGCCAGCGAAGGCGCAAAGCCGAGTCGAATGCCGGACGTCGACGCCATTCGACGGCGAACAAGCCTCTCACGCTCGAGGAAATTCAAGAGCGTCTCCGATCGCTGATGGGAATGGTCGCGGCGGGCTGGATCAAGCCGGCCCAAGCGAACGCCATTGCAAGGATCTGTCAACTGATGATGCAGAACCTGCAGCAGGACGGTCCCCGCCAAACATCATCCGGCGTGCCGGATGAGATCTTGGCCGACATCGCCCGCAGGGATCCCAGCGTCCTGAATCTGCTGGCGCCGTTTCTGACCGACGAACAATTCGACAGCATTCTGAAAGACAACGCTGAGGATGATCAAAACCAGGAGGCATCCGAGGGTGACCCGGTTTGAGTTCGCCCGCAACTTCATATTTCTGAAGAAAAGCGCGATCAGTTTTGCCGGCCGCGAGTATCTCAAGGCCGTCTACAATTGCTCGGCGCAGCGGATGGTAGTTCGCGCCAGCCGACAAGTCGAAAAGAGCACCTTTCTGGTCAACGCCATCGTGCACGCCGCCGTGACGATGCCCGGCGTGACGATTCTGTTTGTCGCGCCGCGCGATCAGCAAGCCAGCATATTCAGCAAAACGCGCTTGATGCCGACCGTGCAGAACAGCCCCGTGATCGCTCGCGCGCTGCTGGGCGGCAAACGCCGCAAGCTGGGAATCAAGGACGTGCAATTCGTCAACGGCTCGACGCTACATGTGCGAGCTGCATTTCATTCCGCCGACGCCGTGAGAGGCCTCAGCGCCGACATCTTAATGATTGACGAATTCCAAGATATCGCTGGCGGCGATCTGCCCGTCCTGCAGGAGACGCTCAGTCATTCAGCGCTCGGCCGCGTGATTCTGACCGGTACGCCCAAGCTTGTCGACAACCACCTGGAGGGCGTCTTTCGGCAATCGACGGCCTGCGAGTGGACTATGCCCTGCGAGAATTGCCAGCAGGGCGTGACGGTCAGCGAACGTGCGCTGGGGTTGACCGGCCTGATCTGCCCGCTCTGCCAACTTCCGATCAATCCGCGAACGGGGGAATGGAGAGCGAAGCACCCGCAAGCCCGTTGGGGAAGCGGGTATTGGATCTGCCACCCGATGGTCCCCTGCTTTCATTATCACGACATCCTTCAGAAGCAACAGACCTATGACCCAGTCAGATTTAAGAATGAATGTCTTGGTTTGCCGACGACCTTGGGCGAACACGTAGTCACGCGAGAGGAGGTCGAGGCCTGCTGTAGCCTGCGGCCGATGGCTGCATCTTGCGACGACTTGTTGCCGCAATTGCACGGGCAGCTGCTGGCCGGCATCGACTGGGGCGGCGGCTCGGCGGCCAGAACCGTGCTGACGATCGGCTACATGCGCTCCGACAACGTTTTCGAAGTCTGCCATATGGCGAGTTTCGCCGCCAACGAAGATCCGGATTTTTTACTGAACCAAGTCGTGCAGCGCTGCCGGCAATTTCGCATTCGCTTTGTCGGAGCCGATGGCGGTGGCGCTGGATTTCATCTGAACCGATTGCTGGTCAGCCGGTTGGGACTGCCTTTGTATGCAATCGTATACACCAACAGCGACTTGCCGCCGCGACAAAATGGCGTCCTCTGGGACTGGTCAGTGCATCGTTCGGCCAGCATCGGCAACTTATTCTCCCGCATCAAGCTCAAGAGGATTTCATTTCCGAGACTGGAAGATTGCGCCTCATTTCTCGAGGAGTTTGCCTGCGAGGTGGTCGTCCATGATGACCACAACCGCACGATCAAATATACGCACCCTGAATCGCAACCAGACGATGCACTGCACTCGACGAACTACGCGCTATTGATGGCCGTGCGATCGCAGGCAAGAGGGCAGGACTTGGAGTACGATGACTTGTCTTAACCAGGCCCCATCGCTCTATGTCAGAATCTCCGAGCTAGAGCGGCGATTCAGCTCAACGCACGAACAGCCGTAAAGGTTGGTGAGTGGCATGGGATCATTGAGCTGAATTCATTCCGCCTGAAGAGCCAGTGATGAACTGGACTTTCCCTTTCAGCGGATACATCCGACCAATGGCGTTCGTGCAGTTTCCGGCACGGGTGCGCCGGACC
>JAICIG010000629.1 GCA_025924495.1 Pirellulales bacterium
CCGTTCCCCGTTCCCCGTTCCCCGTTCCCCGTTCCCCGTTCCCCGTTCCCCGTTCCAATTGTCCCTCTATAAGTAATACGGTTGGGGTGTGGCGCGGGCAGCAGTTTTTCGACGCCCCGACTGCGAAGCTCCTCTTCCAGGCGTGGCAGGCCCCGCTGGCGATAGTGCCGAACGCTGCTGGCCGTAATCCCCATTTCCTCGGCCAGGGCGCCGCTGGACACCTGCCCATCGCGCGACGAAGCGTCGGCGAGCAATACGAACCGCTGCCGCGCGGGAATCGCGTCGAGGGCGTCGTCAACCAACTTGTCAAGCTCCGAAGCTTCCGCCTCGCAGGCCGCCGTGCTGTCGAAGAGATCGCCGCGGGGATCCACCAAGCTGGCCAATTGGTCGGGGCCCATTCCCATTTCCAAGAGCCGCGCCTGATTGCCCGGCGATTCCACAAAATCGGCCGTCACATGGTCGGCAATCGCGCAGATCCACGCGCCCAATGGCCCCCTCGTCGGATCGTAGAGGTGCCCGTGCCGCCGCGCCTGGTCGAGCGCCATGAGCACCAGGCATTTTTCTTCGCCGAATGGGAGAAGAGTGCTGTATTTGCGCCGCAGCATCGACCGAAGGGGCGGGCCGAGGTCATGCAAGATTTCGCGGACCGCGTCGTCGTCGCCCTGGAAAAAGCGCTCGGCTAATGCAATCTCGTCAACGGTCGGAGCAACAGCCATCGAACCAATCCTTTCAGTAAAAAGGCGGAACGAACTGAAACGGCGACCTGCCTCTCGCGCGCTTGACGCAACGCGCGTCGCATACAAAGCCTGGAATCCTCGCTCGACGCAGCGTGCAGAACCACGGTGCTTCGGGCTAAACTGTTTAGAACTGTTCACGCATCATAGCCACCAAAGGTGGGCTGTCAAGCAACTGCGCGGCGCGAGCCCCGCCGCACGAGTTGCCGATCGCTGGCGCGGACTTTTGGGTCGTTCGCGTGAAGGGCGGCAACGTCGAATCACAGTTTGCGGCACGCCATAGGGCGTTCGCTACAGACACCGAACGGCCGCCAACCACTAACCGCCAGCCACTAACCACCAACTGCCCCCTTATTCGGCTCGCCGGCCACTTCGCGCACATAGCGCGGCACCGCGTAGCCGGGCAACCGGCGGCGTAGCTCGGCGATCAGACGCAGGCCGGTTTCTTCAGCGACCTCAAAGTGCGCCGCCCCGCGCACACGATCGAGCTGATGCAGATAGTACGGCATGACCCGCAGATCGACCAATCGCCGGCAAAGCTCAGCCAGTACGTCGGCGTGGTCGTTCACGCCGGCCAAGAGCACTGCCTGGTTCAAGAGCGGCACGCCCGAGTTGACCAATCGACCTAAAGCCGCTGCCACCTCCGGCGATAATTCGGCCGGATGATTGGCATGCACCACCATGACGGGCGTCAGCCGTGTGCCGCGCAGCCAGGCGAGCAAGTCGTCGCAGACTCGCTCGGGCAAGACGATCGGCAGCCGGCTGTGGATGCGCAAACGCCGAACATGCCTGATGGCCGCCAGCCGCTCGGCAAGCCGGCCCAGCGATTCGTCGCGCAGCGTAAGCGGATCGCCGCCGCTGAGAATCACTTCGTCAATCGACTCGTCGGCCTTGATCCGCTCGAGGGCAGGCTGCCATTCGATGAGCGAACTCGGTCCATCATCATAGGGAAAATGCCGGCGAAAGCAGTAGCGGCAATGAATGGCGCAGGCCCCGGTAAGCACCAGCAACGCACGACCGGCGTATTTGTGCAGCAGGCCGGGCGAGAGCATGGCCAGGCCATCGCCCACAGGGTCTGCGGTGAAGCCCGGCGTGTCTTCCAGTTCCTCGGCCAGCGGCAGCACTTGCCTCAGCAGCGGGTCGCCCGGGTCGCCCCGCCGCATTAAGTCGATATAGCCCCGCGGCGCAAAGACCGGAAAGCCACGATCGGCCCGGACCGCCGCCGCCTCATACCGGGGCGGCAATTGTAAGATACGGCACAGTTCCACGGGATCGCGGACGGCCTCCTTCAGCAGCCGCTGCCAGCGCGGGGGCGGCGCCAGCCGAATTTCCGGGCGGACAGACCCGCCCCCGTTTGCTATAATCGCCGATTCGTTCATTTTTCTGACTTGGCTTGCCTGACAGGAACCGATTCGTGGCCAGTTATACCACTAACGAATTCAAAAAGGGACTGAAGGTGCAGATCGACGGCGATCCGTATCTGATGATCGAGTGCAACTTTGTGAAGCCCGGCAAGGGCAACGCGCTCTACAAGTGCAAGTTGCGCAACCTGCTGCGAAACACCGTGCTGGAGCGCACCTACAAAGGGGGCGATTCGCTCGACGCCGCCGACGTGGCGGAAATCGCCGCTCAGTATCTGTATCGCCAGGGCGAGTCGTTCGTGTTCATGGACAACGCCAGCTACGAGCAATACGAGCTGTCGGGCGACCAGGTCGACGACGCCTGGAAGTACATCAAAGAGGGCATGGTCTGCAACATGGTGCTGTTTAATAACAACCCCATTTCGGTGACGCCTCCCAACCACGTGGTGTTGCGCATCGAGTATTGCGAGCCGGCGGTGCGCGGCAACACGGCCACCAATCTATCCAAGCCGGTCAAGCTGGAAACTGGGGCAGACATGATCTGCCCGGCGTTTGTCGATATTGGCGACCTGATCAAGATCGACACGCGGACGGGTGAGTATATTGAACGAGCGAAAGAATAGCAGGGGTCAGGATTCAGGGGTCGGGGGTCAGGGTTGTCGATCGAACCCTAATGTAGGCTCCAACGTGAGAGGTTGCGCAAAACCCTGACCTCCGAAATCTGGCCTCCGACCCCTCCATGTCTGACGATTTTCGCCCGACCGCCTCTTGGCCCATGCTGCGGCTGCGTGATGCGCTGCTTCGCAAAACGCGGGCCTTCTTTCATGAGCGGGGATTCATCGAAGTCGAGACGCCGCTGCTCTCGGCCGATGTGGTCGTCGACCTGCACCTGGAGCCGTTCCTGGTCGATGTGCCTTGCGGCTCGCGCGGTTCGCGGCCGATGTGGCTGCAAACCTCGCCAGAATTCGCCATGAAGCGATTGATGGCGGCTGGCGGCGAGGCAATTTTTCAAATCACGCACGCCTTCCGTCAGGAAGAGCAAGGCCGGCTGCACAATCCCGAGTTCACGCTAGTCGAATGGTATCGCCGTGGCGATGGGCTGGCCGAGGGAATGCAGTTGTTGAGCGACCTGGGCAACAAGCTGCTTGGTCGCGGCTCAGCGGAAACAATCAGTTATCAAGCAGCCTTCGAGCGGTACGCTGGAGTCGATCCGCACACGGCGCCGGTATTCGCTCTGGCGGGCGCCGCAAAGCGTCATGACTTGGCCCCGCCCGCCAGCCTGGCGACCGAAGATCGCGATGGCTGGCTCGATCTGCTCTTGGTCGACCTGATCGA
>JAICIG010000630.1 GCA_025924495.1 Pirellulales bacterium
AGCATCGACCGCCCTGTTCCAACTTTCAAGCGGATACAGCCCGTAATAAGGGCCGGCTCCTCCGTCGCCCGCCTCCAGCAGAAATGACCGATAGTCTTCGGGCACACTCACGGCGAACCGCTCTTCGAACCTGGCCAGCGCGGCCGGCGACAAGGGCCGCGAGAGCAGAAAGCGATGTTTCTCGCAGCCGAAGGTTTTGATCCCTTTCGCACGCACCTGGTCTAGTTTTCCGAGAACGCGCTTGATCCGTTCGTCTATCGGTTGGCTCCTTATCCTGGCCTGCGCCGCGGCTATCCACAAGGAACGCGGCGGCGCGCCGTATCTCAATAGAGCCGACCGCGAGCGCAAGGTTCGCTACGAGCCTGCATTCTATCAGAGACGAGACGAGTTCGTTGAACACGGGTTCGCACCAAATCGACATTCAATCACCTAGATTGCTGACGACCGACCCCTCGCGAAAGCGCATGCTTGCTAAGTTCGGGAGAGCGGATTCAAGTCCCACCGGCGCCAATGGTTCGCAACGCGACGTAGCTCAAGTGCCGAGTGCAAACCAGGCTGTGATCTGCACGTCGTTAGTTTTTTATGCATTCGCGCCGGCTGAAGGCGGTTCGACGATCACCACAGAAGAAAAAACTTGCCGCTTGATTTCACGAGGAGTAGCATGCGGCTTGATGCCTTCAATAGCGAACGCACACGCGCCCGTTCGTTGGGCGACCGCGTATTTGATGATCCGATCGGCTGCTGCACAGGGGGTGATTGCGATGGCTCGAATTCTCTGGTTGTCGTTGGTGTTCGTCGCTGTGGCGCCGACGCTGGTTCAGGCGGGCGAAGCGGCCGATCTACTGGGTTCGATGTATTGGACCGATCGGACGAAGGGCGTTTATCGCGCGGCGCGCGACGGCAGCGAGATCGAGCTGATTGTGCCGCGAACGTTCATCGATTCGCTGGCCATCGATCGCGAAGGGGGCAAACTGTATTGGACGGCCGTGGCAGGGGCGTTCGTTCAGCTTTATCAAGGCAACCTTGACGGCGGCGAGCCACTGTTGCTAGCGGACGACCTGAAGTGGGTCGGCGATGTGGCGTTCGACCCGATCGATAAGCACGTTTACGTGACCAGCATCGCCGAAGCCAAGATCATCCGCTTCAATGCCGATGGGACAGAGCGAAAGGACTTTTTGGCGGGCATCCACCGGCCATCGCGGCTGTACATCGATGCCAAAGAGCGGAAACTTTACTGGGCCGGCCACGACCAGCCGCGCATCGATTGCGTCAAGCTGGATGGCAGCGGTCGCACCGCCGTGCTCGAAAACTTGCCGGGCGTCACCTATGCCTTTGGCATCGATCCGGTCGAGCAGAAAATCTATTGGACGTCACCCGCCGGCTCGGTCTATCGCAGCAAGCTCGACGGCAGCGAGCGCGAGCAACTGGCCAGCGGGCTCGATCAACCCGATGGCCTGGCGATCGACGTGGAAAACCGCAAATTGTACTGGGTTGAACGAGGTAAACTGAGCCAGTCCGACCTCGACGGCCGCACGCGAGAAGCGCTCGTCAGCGGCAAGTCGGACCTCTACAGTTCGCTGGAGATTCTGCCCCCCGCCGAGTGACGCCCTGGCTGGCATGCAGCGTCCGGCGTAACCGGATGGCCCATCTGCCGGATTGCGATGGTTAGCGCCTTGCGGGTTTTGCAGCTTGCCACTTGGGTTGCCAGTCGGGCGAATCGCTACGAGCGCCGGCCAGGTACGCGCCGATTTTCGCAGCAATGTCCGGATGCTCTGCGGCGATGTCGGTCTTCTCGCCGATGTCCGTCTGCAGATCGTAGAGCGCGATGGGCGCGTCCGACGCGCCGCTGCGGATGCCCTTCCACCGCCCCTGATAGAGCGCCGCCTGTTTGAAGCCGCCCTCATGAAACTCCCAGTAAAGGAACTCGTGTTGCTGCTGCTCGGCGAGTTTGCCGTCCAGCGTGGGGACGAAGCTGATCGAATCGCAGCCGGGCGGCGCCTTGGCGCCGGCGAGTTCGGCGGCGGTCGCCATCCAATCGCCGAAGTAAGCGACGTGGTCGGAGACCGCGCCGGCAGCCACATGGCCAGGACGCCAGGCGATCATGGGCACCCGAATGCCGCCGTCATGCAAGCTGCGCTTAATGCCGGTCAACGGGCCGGAAGGCTTGAACCGGGCGAGGTTGTGATTGCTTTCGTTGTGCGGCCCATTGTCGCTGCTGAACACGACCAGCGTGTTTTCCGCTAGCCCGAGTTTCCGCAGTTCATCGAGCATGCGGCCGACGTAGCCGTCGAGCCGCGTGATCATGGCGGCTTGTCCTTTGTCAGGCTCGGGCCAGTCTTTGTCGGCATAGGGGCCGAAGTTGGGGACCTCGGCGCCGTTTTTCAGGGCGCGGGTCCGCTCGTTGTTAGTATGGGGCACGACCATGCACCAGTACAAGAAGAACGGTCGCGACTTGTTGTCGGCGACGAACTTCAAGGCGGCGTCGGCGAACAAGTCGTCGGCATACTGCACGGCCTCGGTCGCATATCCGCCGCCATGCTCGCCGACAGGCGTCACGCGATTGGGCAGCGCGATTTTCTCTTCATTCCGCCACAGATAATCGGGGAAATGATTGTGCGCGTGATGCTGGTTCAGGTAGCCGAAGAACTCATCAAAACCTTGCTTGCGCGGCAGGCCGGTCTCAGCAGCGCCAACATCGCCCAGGCCCCACTTACCGATCAGGGCCGTGTGGTACCCGGCTTGCTGCAAAACCTTGGCGACGGTCGTGTCGTCGGGTCGGAGCGCCTGAGAGATCGGATTCGCTGCTCCTGCGTTGCCGCGCACTCGTGTGTGGCCGTGATGCTGCCCGGTCATTATAACGCTGCGCGAAGGGGCGCAAACCGTAGCTCCGGCATAGAAGTGCGTGAAACGCATCCCCTCGTGGGCCATGCGATCGAGCTGCGGCGTTTTAATCACCTGCTGGCCGTAGCAGCCGAGTTCGCCGTAGCCTAGATCGTCGGCGAGTATGAGTACTATGTTTGGTCTACACTCATCTTCTGCAGAATACGCCGTGTTCGGCGCAGATATTGACCAAATTCCCACGGTCGCAACAATGATGAGTGTAGTTATTCTGTGTAGTAAAGTGCCTAGTAAATTCTGGGGGCACGGCTCAGGTTCTCTGGGAATGTGAACTGTCATCCGAAGCCTCTCAACCAATACAGAAATCACTGGCGCCAGCGGCCGCGCCGCTGGCTGTGATGCAAATATCCATTCTCCTGACCTGTGGGTCAACTTGCTGGAGCTCTCGCACCGCTGATGGGAAGACCTCGTAAACAGCGCCGACAAACGCAC
>JAICIG010000631.1 GCA_025924495.1 Pirellulales bacterium
CCCGCGACTTCAGCCTTAGCAAAGCTCGGGAATCGGTCGTCCGCCCTCGGTGATAATCGCATTCGGCCGGCCAGAGGCGTTGAGCCAATGGCTGCTAAGATCGATCTGTAGATGGCGAAACACCGTGGCCGCCAGATCGGACGGCGTCACGCGACCGTCTTTAATGCCGTAACCTTTGCTGTCGGTGCTGCCGATCGCCTGGCCGCACGGCAAACCGCCCCCGGCGGCGATCATCGACATGCAATTCGTCCAGTGCCCTCGCCCCCCGTCGCTGGAAAGCATCGGCGTGCGGCCGAATTCGCCCATCATCAGCACCAGCGTCGAATCGAGCAAACCGCGTTGCTCGAGATCGGAGACCAAGGCAGTCAACGCCTTATCAATCGTGGGGAGAATGGGCGTCAATCCCTTTTCGATTCCTCCCCAGGGCGGCACATTGTCGCCGTGGTGATCGAAATAGCCCCATCGGCCGCTGACCGTCACAAAGGTTACGCCGGCCTCAACTAGGCGTCGTGCAAGCAGCGCCTTCTCGCCGACGCTGACGCGTCCATAGGCGTCGCGGGTGGCCTCGCTTTCTCGCGAAATATCAAAGGCTTCCTTCACTTCGCTTGAGGTCACCATGTCGAAAGCCATTTGGTGAAAACGATCAACCTGATGCATGACGCCCGCCCGATCGATGGTGCGGCTCAGGCGGTCGAACTGCTCGCGCAACCCTTGGCGATCCGCCAGGCGGCCAGCGCTAATGCCTTCCGGCAACGCGAGCCGACCTGCTAATTCTCCTCCCTTGACCGGCTCATAATCTTGGCCCAAGTGGCCCGCGCCCCAAATGTCGGCCTTCCATGAATCGGCGAGGCCGACGAAAGCGGGCATGCGTAGATGGTTGGCGCCGCGGAAGCGCGCGGCAACGGAACCCATCGATGGATAACCGCCGCCGTCATTGCCGTCGTCGGTGCGTCGCGCGAGCGGATTGCCCGCCTGCATGGTGATTGGAGTATGGTTGCTCGCCGAACAATCGACTGAGCGAATGATCGACAGTTTATGCATCTGCTTCGCTTGCAGCGGCAGATGCTCGCACACCTCGATGCCTGGTACGCTGGTGCGAATCGTCTGATAAGGTCCGCGAATTTCTTTCGGCGCTAACGGTTTGGGATCCCACATATCAATGTGGCTCGGCCCGCCCGAAAGCCAAAGTAAGATCACCGCACGTTTCTCACGGTGCTCGGACGACGGTGCAGCGCCAGCCGCTTGTAGTGCGGAATGCAAAGGAATGCCTGCCAATCCCGCCGCACCAAGGCGCAAGAACCAGCGTCGCGACCCAATCCGCACAACTTCGTGATCATTAGGTGCAACCCCAGTCGCCATGCCGCTTTGCGCGTGGCTGGCATCGTGCGAAATTGCTGCGTTCGGCCGAATCATGGTCGCTTCCTTTACACAGGCGCCAACAGCGTGCAAAAGTCGTTGAATCCGCCATGCATCAACGCCTGTTAATAGATCATGAATCGGCGGCGAGCGTCAATAGATGCCAGCCAGACCATTAACTAAACAGGCCAATCCTGGCGACACTCCGGCAATGGTCGCCGGACCGATCAAGCAGACTGCTTGAGGACTCGCAGAGCTAGTGCGACGATAGTTCGCGTCTACCAGGTTAGATACTTGGCAGAGTCGGCCGCCACTTGGCCCGTGGTCGGGTTATACAACCAACCGCCATTGCCCGTCTCGGCGGCGGGAGGATAACTGGTCAAGGCGGTGACGATCGCGCTTCCGGTAATCGGATTGGGCGGAAAGCCGTTGATGATGTAGGGCCCATAAGGAAAGCTAGGGCCTGCAGCGCCGATGTTGCCATTCGCGTCGGTGGCCGACACGAGCTGCGGGAGAGAGCTGCCGGTAATTGTCGGGGCCTGCCCGCCATGATCGAGCTTGTACATATCGATCCGCGTGCGCAATGAATTCAGGTCGTGCTTGAGCGCGCTTTCTTTGGCGTCCTGCGCGGAGGACGAGAACTGCGGAATGACGGTTGCCGCCAGCACGGCGACGAGCACGACGACAATCAAGACTTCAATCAGCGTGAAACCAGAACGGGAGCGTCGGCGATCCATGAGAAGCCTTGCAGTGATGGTCTGATCTGCCCGGGCGCGCCAAACAAGAACGCCTATGGCGCGCAATATACTCGCGACAAAGCTAGGTTAAGGTTGCTCGCCGAACAAAAGTGGAGCCCGGCCGCATGTTGCACAAGTCTTCTTATAAGCCCTACAACCGTCACGCCCGGATATTCGCCAGCCCCGGGCGCCAGACCAGGCGGAAGCTTTACAGCACGCGGGCCAGCCAAAGCAAGCTGCACCAGACCTGCAAAATCGAGCGAGCGCACGCATTGTACTTGTGCCGACCGATGCAAATCGCCGCCGACTCACATGGAAGCCAAGAACAATTGGAAGGCGAGAGCAACATCGGCGGGCGATTACGAACGGCGCCTGCTGACGTATCGGATGCGGCAGCCTCGCGCCACGGTTTCGGCCGTCTCGGGTTTCTCGCCCGCGAGCACCGCTTGAATTGCAGGTTCCAGATAGCGGGTTTTCACCCGTTTGGGATCGCTGCTATCGTCCATACCGCCCATGTACGCCACCCGCCGGTTTTTATCGAGAACAAAGAACTCCGGGGTGAACGCGGCGCCATAAGCCCTGGCAATGTTCTGAGACTCATCGAACAAATACGGAAACGGGAAGCCTCGCTGTTCGGCGCGTTCTTTCATCTTCGGCAGGCTGTCTTCCGGGATGCGATTGACATTAATTGCCACAAAAGCCGCCTTCCCGTCCGTGCCGCCGTACTTTTTTGCCAACGCGATAATCCGATCCTCATAATCAGCGGCAACCGGGCAGCTATTGCAGGTGAAGACGACGACAACCACTTCGGCATCCACGTCGGCTAGGGAATGCCGCTGGCCGTCGACTCCCGGCAGGTTTTCCCAGGCGGGCGCGGCGTCGCCCGGGCTTAAAGTCTCATTAAACTCGCCCGCGAGGGCTCTGCCGCCCGACCACAAGGCGGCCATGATTGCAATCCCGGCAACAGTACGGAACATCGGGATCTCCTGAAGCGAATAAGCGATTCCGGCAACGCCAAAGTCGACATGCCAGTAACAACTTACAATGGGCGGCTGGATTCGCAACCCTGGGGCGCGAGCCCAATGCCACTTACTTTACGACTATGTCGAGGATCTTGCATCTTCGAGCGACAATTGGCATGACTTTTGCGCACTGACAGCAGATATTTCTGAATACCTGCCATTTTTGCAAGGATGCATCATGCCGCGCCTTCCCAC
>JAICIG010000632.1 GCA_025924495.1 Pirellulales bacterium
CCTCCTTCTGCGGTGGTGGCCGCTAGGGAAGTCTGTACGCCAAATCTTCCTCTGCTTAAGTTGGCTGGTTTTCACCTGCCGATCGCTGGCTGGTTATGCGCGCCGAGTGACAGCGGGCGCCGCCCGTGGAGGAAGGAACGACTCCCGATCGAGGATGGGCATTGCAGAACGAGCCGCATTTGTAGACAAGCTGCGCCGCAATTTTGCTCGCACAGCGCTGCATCAGCATTTGCACGCCGATCGGTAAACTGGGACTGGAAGTTCCCAAGAGGCCGACTCTAGTCGTGCCGCAATGCCTCGATTGGATCGAGCGCGGCGGCTCGCCGAGCAGGGTAAAGCCCGAAAATGACTCCAATCGCGACTGCAATCCCGAACGCCAGCGGCAGCGACCAGTTGACGATCGAAGGCTCGAGGTTGCGAACCACATCAGGCAGGTTACTGGTCGCGCCGGGGAACAACTCGACTAGCGTCCTTCGCAGAAGTCGAGTAGCGGGGCGGCACGTGATCCCGCCCAGGATGCCTGTCACGCCGCCGACGACAGACAGCACGACCGTTTCCAGAAGAAACTGCCTGACGATATCGCTCTGCTTGGCCCCCAGCGCGCGGCGAATGCCAATCTCGCGAGTCCGCTCGGTGACTGTGGCGAGCATGATATTCATAATGCCAATGCCACCGACCAACAGCGAAATCGCCGCGATAATGCCCAGGAACAGAATGAACATCAGACGCGTGGTCTTGGCTTGCTCTAACAACTCCAGTGGCACAGTCACCCCGTAATCAGCCGTCTTATGGTGTTCGGCAAGCGTGTTCTTGACGATCTCCGCCGTCGGCATCACGTGTCGCACGTTATCGACGCGCAGAGTGATTTGGCTGAGTTGGACAATCTCGCCCTCAAATGAGGCGCTGCGCAAGGTGAGCACAATGTCGCCAATCCGCAACCAAAGGGTGCTTATCGGGATGTAGACGTCGTGCGAATAGTCTTGAGAGTCGAGAGAGCCGCCGATTCCCGCTGATGGTGCACGGGCTGCAGTTACGCCGATAACTACGTAATAGTCGGAGTCGACCTTGATTGTGCGACCCAATGGATCCTGGTATGGAAAAAGCGTTTCGGCTGTGCCAGCGGCCAGTACGCAGACGTTCGCCTG
This sequence comes from Pirellulales bacterium, assembly GCA_025924495.1. Next base: position 1,146 of record JAICIG010000632.1, read on the forward strand.
GTCGCGCCAATCTGCGTCGCTGAGAAATCGCCCTTGCGCGAGTTCGAGACGGGTGACTTCGGCATATTCGGGGGTGCAGCCAACCAGGCGACCGTCGACCAAGCGTTCGGAGCTGCGGAACTCGCGGCGCAGTTCGCGGACCGGCAAGGCCTTGTCAATTGTGGGGATTGTCTCCTGCAGGCGCACGAAGTCGTCGCGCGTCAGCCCGTACGGAACTGGACCGTCTCCCCGGCCCGCCAGCGACTCGTTCGGCGGCTTGATTGAGCGGACGATGATATTATCAGCGCCAAGACTCTCAATCTGCTTTTGTACGGCGGCGCTGATGCCATTACCGATGGCCAAAAGCCAGATAACGCTGGCCACGCCGATGAAGACCCCCACCACGGTCAACAGCGACCTTAAGGGATGTAAGGCCAAGCTCTTGAGCCCCATGGACCAGGCTTGCAGCCAAACTAAGTTCATGAGCCCGACCCGCCCTCGGTCCCGGTTTCCGTCGGAGAAACGACATCTGTTGACTGTGGCCTGGGGGCGTCAGGCGATTTGGTCTTGAGCGCCAGTTCCGGTGCTTCGCAATCGATAGGTGGCAGACCTACTTCATTGAGGTGCGCCCGCGGATTGAGCACAACCTCTTGCCCCTCGTTCAATCCTTCACGGATCACCAGAAACTTCTCATTGTTCGATCCGACTAGCACCTCGCGCGCCGCCAACTTTGACTTAGAATCGCGCAGCAGGCAGTAGAATTTCCCGCTACGCTCGACTACGGCTTGTATGGGTACTTGTAGCGCGCTAGGGATCGCCTCGATGCGGATGGACACGTGCGCCGACATCCCCTATCGCAGCGCATCCGGTGCGTCGAGGATTTCGATAAATGCTGCGTATTCCTTGACGTTTGACATGAACCAGTTGTCACTGCTGGGATAGGGATTGACCTTATTTACGACGCCATGCAATAGGAGGCCTTGTAGGGCGTCGAGCTGAATGTCAACCTTCATGCCGGGCTTGACCCGGTCGATCTTGGCTTCGCTGATCTTGGCCTTGACCTGCATTTTCTTGGGGTCAGGTAATCGGATGATGACTTGTTGCTCGCGCACTCGGGTGCCGGCGCGGATCGCTCCGTCAGAATTGCCGCGCCAGCGTTCCATCTCGGGGTAGACGACTTGGCCGTCAATGGGGGCCTTGATGACGCATTTTTCCAGCTGGCTTTCGATCTGGGCCAGCTTGTCGGCCTCGATCTCATGTTTGGCGCTCTCGGCCGCAACTTTGGCTTTGGAGATATTGATGTCGCTTTCATGCTTCTTAAGCGTCTTAGCCTTGGTATACGTCCGCAGTACTTCCAGTTTCACCTGGGCAACTTCCAATTCCTTGAAGTATTTCTGGACGCCAAACCGGTCGGCATCGAGCTTGAGTTGGCTGATATAGCCGCGGGAAGCCATTTTCTTGCTGAACTTTAATGTGTTCTCTGCGATGCGGATGTTCTCTTCAGCCACGAGCACCTCGTTTTCCAGCTCCTTCTCTTCTTGCTTGGAAGTGCCGAACTCATACTCGTCCCTGGCGATTAAGTTCGCCGCGAGTTCGTTTTGGGCCTCACTCAGCGCGGCGGCGGCCGTGTTGAGGGCAATCCGCTGCGTCGCCGAGTCGGTGCGAAGCTTGGCATCATCGAGCTTCACCAGGAAGTCTCCTTGTTTAACCACCGTCCCCTCAGGCACTATCTGAATGATTCGCACGCCCTCGGCGGTTTGCGATTGCACTTCGCAGACGACATTGACGTTGGCCGAACTTTCCACCTCGCCTCGTTCGACGACGTCGTTGACGAACATTCCCATTTTCGCCCGTTCGACAATCAATTCGGTGTGGCCGGCCGGACGGAGCGCGTCGCGATATGCCCATCCAGCCGCCGCGACAAACGCGACAGCGACTGTGGCGAGCAACGCCCGGCCCAGGCCTCGACGTCGCCGGACTACCGGCATGTCACTGACTTGCTCGGAAGTTAAATCGACGGCCATTGTGGTCCTCTGTGCATAGGGCGGTAGTTGCGCGACGGCGGAGAGAACGGAGACCGAGGAGCTATCCGCGAGGCTCGCTGTTCGCCAGCTCGATTAGACGCGCTGGTTATCTCCCGGGTACGAAGCGGCGCGCTGTTTCCCGTCTTCATTGAC
>JAICIG010000633.1 GCA_025924495.1 Pirellulales bacterium
GTCGGCCCAGACCGAGTTCAAGGCGTCGGGGCCGTTTCGCAACGATCCGCGAGCACGATAGCGGACGGTGCGGAAGTCGTTGCCGCGATAGCTGCCGCCTAAGCCCATGTGAACCAGGTAGCGGCCGTTGGATGCTTTGTCGTAGTAGGGCAAGAACGTGAATCGTCCGTCGGCGGCATAGTCGCCATCGCCGACGCCGAACGCGAACGGCGTGTATTGGACGTTCTTGAATAATCCTGCCGCATACGTCATGCGGCGGTTTTCAGCCCAGTTCCAAACCAGGATGCCCGGAGCGAAGCCGTTGTTCGATGGTGCGATAAAGGCATCCTGGTTGAACGATCGCTCCATGAAATCGAGATAGCGGCTGCTTTCCAGGCGTTCCAGGCCGAACGGCTCTTTGATATTGCCGATCGTGAAATTGCCGAAGATCGGCACGCGACGGAAGTTCCACCACAAGTCGGTAAAGCTCGGCACGGCAGCCACCTGGCCCACTAGCACTGCGGGATTGCTCGGCTGCGGAGTGCCGGGGTTCAAGTAGGTCGTGCCCACAAAATTGTATTCACAGCACCAATCGATTGTTTCGTACATGGTGCCTTCAGCACGCAGACGGCCGCGGCGCAGGTTGACTGCATCTTGCGCCCCGACGCCGCCGGCACCGTTGAGGGAGTTGCCCGGCGCCTGCATCCAGACGCCGTCGACCTGGGTTCGACCGCCCACGTGAAACCAGAAATCCCGATTGGGCGTGAACAATTCCATACCGTTCTGCCAACCGGCGCGCATCTCAAGGTTGCTGCCGACCTTGTACCCCTTGGACTGCGCCTCCGCTGCCGCCTTCTCTTCTGCGGCCGCCTCATTGGTCTTGGCCTGGCGTTCCGCTTCCAGTTGCTGCTGAAGCGATTCGATCATGAACCGCTGATCGTCAAACTGCTGCTCCAGTTCGCGGAGCCGGGTTTCCAGGTCGGAGGCCGGCTCGGCGGCTTGAAAGCCCGTGTTCGCGGCATTCGCACGCGCGGCGGCGATGGAGTTGCGCAGAGGCGGAGGATTTCGGAATGACGACTCCGACGTGCTCGGGCGCGGCGGGACCGGAGCGGCGAACGTGCCATTCGCAGTGGGCGGGGGCGGAGGCATGCGCATGACGCCTGTCGCAGCAGGAGCTCGAGGCGGTAGCGGCGCGGCGCCTTCTGGCGTTTGCGCCATGGCCAAACCTGCTGCGAGCGTCCAGATCAGGCTGCTGAAAACTGCTGTCTTGCACCCACAACTCCTGCTGCCAATGCCTGCTGTCCAACGCAATTTCATCATGGTGACTTTGTTTGCCCGCCGCCGTAGATCCGCGGGTCGGCCGCTCGCCGTGAGCAGCGCGGAATCCCCCCAAAGTCCCATCGACCTTAACGGCTGTAGGCTGTATTAGGTTTTTGAGGATCTTGTGGAATAATCCGACAAATGCGCATTTGCGGGCAGTTGCTGGCAAGATCGCGGCAGACTGCGCAAACCTTACGGGCGGCGCATGGTCATTGTCGCGGCAAGGCGCTGCCGGGAGGGAGCCTCGCGACGGCCGAGCATCGGTACAGACTCGGCCTAGCATGCGCAGGCGGCTGACCACACGCGCGCACGCCGGTACACACTATTACATAGTGTGTGTACCGATGTGCGCGCAAGGCATTGGTACACTGGTACGGCGCCGTTGCGTACCGATGCTCGACGGGCAACCACGCGCCACGACGCCCTGCGCGCCATTTACCCCGCTCTGTCGCGCCGCTCAAAGCGCGCAACGAGCGCAGGGTGCGCGACAAAAGTTGCTTCCCGGATTGCCGCGCCGCGCTAATTTACCACGTTGCGCAGCGGCAGGCCTAACAAGGCGCGACGACAGGCCTCGGCGCCCTTGATGCGCATGTCCATCAGGCCCTGCTCGCTATAGAAGGCCGAGTGCGGGTTGACGATCAGCCGATGATGGGCCGGATGATGCGGGTCGCGCCAAGCCTTGATCAGCGGATCGTTGGGCGCTGGCGGCTCATGTTCCAGCACGTCAATCGCCGCGCCCGCCAAACGACCCGACTCGATCGCCGCCGGAATGGCGCTCGTGTCGACGACGGCCCCGCGCGACGTGTTCACCAGATACGAGCCTCGCGGCATCTTCTCGATCGTTTCGGCATTGATCAGATGGCGAGTTTCGCTCGTCAATGGGCAGTGCATGCTCAGCACATGGACGGCGGCGAGTAACTCGTCGAGGCTTTCCAAGCGGCGAATGCCCAGGGATTTGTCGCGGCCGTCGGGAGCGTAAGGATCGAAATACACAACATCCATGCCCAGCGCCTTGGCTCGCAACGCCGCGGCCGAACCGATCCGTCCGAGACCGACGATGCCAAACACGCGCGACCGCAACCGCGGCAAAGGAGCGGCGTGTGAGTAGCTCCAATCGCCCCCTTCGCTGCGCAAGAGCGAGTTGAGCATCGAGATGCCGCGCGTGAGCGAGAGCGCCATGCCAATCGCCGAGTCGGCTACCTCTTCGGTGCCATAGTCAGGCACGTTGGCCACGGGAATGCCGCGGGCGCGAGCGGCCTTGAAGTCGACGTTGTCGTAGCCTACGCCGCAGCGGACGATCAGCTTGCATTGCTTCAACCGATTGACCGATTGGGCCGTGAATTTCAGGCAGTGGTAAATCATCACCGCGTCGGCGTCCTCGATCCGCCCGGCAAGTTCTTCTTCGTGATGAGCACAGAGGCATTCGATGCCAGCCAGATCGCCGAGAATTCCGCGTTCGGCATCCGGCGAATGGTCCAGGAAATCGGTAATGACAACCTTAAAACGCGACGGCATGGCGGCTCCTCATGGAATAGGACGACTCGTTGGCAGCTTATCGGAGACGCCGATCGCAAGCAATGAGCGGGTCGCAAGAGGGCGAGCCATCCCCGCGGGGAATTCAAAGTGCGACTGTCGCCCCCGTCGCCGAACAGCCGCAGGTCGCCGCACTCATGCGAACCTATCGAACGGATTTCGGGTCCTGCTGGTATGCGATACGCTCGAATCTTCCTCAGTTAGTGCCCCCCGCCTAGCGTGCTTCATTCCGCGGTTCGACGCGGAACGCGGGGATTCTCTGCACTCACCTACCGCCGATTGCGCGAAGCCAGTCTCCCCCTTGGCCGGGATTCTTCGCGCGCGAAACTAGAGGAAGAATATGAACGCCAAAAAGCAGCGAGACAAGAACCGACGTCGTGCGAGCAAGCTTGCTCGCCAGGCTTGGGATGCCGCGGACGACAAC
>JAICIG010000634.1 GCA_025924495.1 Pirellulales bacterium
ATTTCCTCGCGAACGAAGTTTTCCACTTCGGTGATCATTTTCTCGGTTTCTTCAATGCGCGTGCCGGTCGGCGCACGGACGGCGATTTCAAAGGCGCCGGCATCGACTTCGGGGAAGAAGTCGCGCCGCAGGCGAGGCCCAAGGAAGAGAATCGTCGCCGCGAGCATGGTAAAACTGCCGACAATCGCAACCGCGCGATGGCGGAGAACCACGTCCAAACCTCGCACGTAGACGCCGATGCCCCGGTCGATGAGAGCCTCCCAGCGAGCAAACAAGCCAGGCGCTGAAGCGGAAGCGGGTTCGCTCAGCGGCGCCGGGGCCGCGTGTGGATCGGCGCTGTGACCGTGTGTCGCCTGCTCGCCGTGACCGTCGCCCGCATGTCCGCCGTGGCCGTGTCCCTTGAGCAACAAGGCGCTGAACGACGGCACCAGCGAACGCGAAAGGATGTACGCCACAATCATGGCGAAGGCCACCGCGTAGGCCATCGGCTTGAACAAAAATTGCCCCATGCCGGGCATCAACGCCAGCGGCGCGAGCACCAGAAAGGTGCAGATCGTCGAGACGAGTTCGGGCATGGCTACCTCGCTGGCGCCCAGGAATGCTGCGTCTCGCGAATTGGCGCCCATCGACAGGTGGCGATGGGTATTCTCCAGGCAGATAATCGCGCTATCGACCATCGGGCCGATGGCCAACGTCAGACCGGCCAGCGTCATCACATTGATCGTGTTGCCCGTGTAGTACAAACACACGACGGCGCCCAACACCGAGAGCGGCAGCGTCAGGATGGCGATCATCGTCATCCGCCACTGGCCCAAAAACAACAGAATTACCAGCGAGCAGAGCACGGCGCCCAAGGCGCCTTCCTGAACCAGTGCGGCGATTGAGGACCGAACGTAGACCGACTGGTCCATGACCAGCTTCAAGGCAATATCGGGACGGGTCAGACGGGCCTGCATACCAGGCAGCGCTTGTTTGAGCGTATCGACGACTTTCAGCGTGCTGGCGCCAAGTTGGCGATACACCGGGATATAGACCTGTCGGCGGCCGTTCACTCGCACAATGTTCGTTTGAATGAACGCGGCGTCCTTAGGCTGGGCTACGTCTCGCAGGTATTCGGAGTTGCCGTGGCGAGCCGACAATGGCATCGTGCCCATGCCGTCTCGCCCTTCGACGAATTCATACAGCGAATTGGACATCAAGGCGATGTCTTGCTTGCCGATTTTTACGTCGCCCGCCGGCACGAACACGTTGTAATTCTCGACGGCTTTCATGACGTCAGTCGGCGACAGGTGACGCGCCTGCATCTTGATCCGGTCGAGGTACAGCATGACGGCGCGCAGCTTGCCGCCGAACACCACGGGCGCCGAAGCGCCGGGATTGCTCATGATCATATTGCGCACTTCGTAGCGGCCAACGTCATACAGAATCGACTCAGGCTCGCTCTGGCTGTCCAGCGCCACCAGGCTCACGGGCGTGGTGCTTGTCGGGTCGAACGGCAAGACCACAGGGGGCAAGGTCCCAGGCGGAAGATTCGGCAACACGCCGAGCGCGAGAGAGTTCACCTGGGTCAAGGCGCCATTGGGATCGGTGCCGTCGTGAAAGTAGTTCCGAATCACGCTAGCGCCGACAATCGAGCGCGATTCCTGAGCCTTGATGCCGTTCGATTGGCCGGTCCAGCGTTCCATGCGGTTGGTGATGTCTTTCTCCATGCCTTCCGCCGGCATTCCGCCATAAAACGTCAGCACCTGCACGGCAGGGCTATTGAAAACAGGCAAAATATCGATCGGAATCATCGTCAGGGTCAGCACCCCGATGACGAGAATCGTCAGGCCGAACACGACAACGGCGTAAGGGTTCTGCAGTGATGCTCGAATCAATCCATTCATAGACACAAACTCTCCGTTGAGGTCTTCGTCGATTCTTTTCTTTGCTGTTGCAATGCGCTCGTGGCGTTAGACCGCGAGCGCTCGCCATGCCAATGAAGGCATGGCGCCAATCGGGGAAAAAAGTGCGATGCCGCGGTGGCGGCTGTAGTTACAGCCTTCGGCGGCATGTCGGAGCGCGTCAGGTCAGATAGGCAACCTGACGTGACGGCCCAAGCCACAAGACTGCGCGGTGCGCGATTGCACCAGAACTAAGGCGACCGATTAAGTTTGACGCAACTCAGACGCTGGAATTGCCGGCGCCACGGAAGATCGGATAGCCATGCCAGCCAAGAGAGCGCTCGGGCGCACGTCTGAGGTGCAGCGCTACGCACGGAGGTCGTCGGCGGATTCTTTTTCTTCACGGGCAACCGTCTGGGTTGAATCATTATTTTCTCTTTGCTCGCTCTTCGAGGATTCCGATCGTCGCACGTCAGCAGCCGCGGCGATCTTTTAGATGCGTCAACTTGTCATAGCAACGACCGTGCCAACGACAGGCGCGCGGTCGCGTCAGGCGCCATGCCTGGCTCGCCGCAAAACAAGCATCCGTCGCCCGGCCGCGCTGCGTGCAAGCTTGAACGAAAACCCGTGAAACATCGAAATTGCCGAGACTTGGTCGCTGAACAGCGACAGGAAACGCAACGGCGCCCAGCGGCGCAGAGATGGCAAAGAAAGTTTCGAAATGGCGGCGCTATTACGATTTTGTAATGTGCGACACTGACCACATCCTAGCCACGTACAGCGCTCAAGCGGGGCAAGCACTGTTCAGAGATTGTGCAAGTTTTTTTTCGCCTCTTGATTGCCATTGTCAAGCCGAGGCGGAATACGTTATGACGCGAAAAAGTGCGCGCATAATCCCGCACAATTGCAGCTCAGATCGGCGCTTTGACATCGCGTATGTTCATGCGTTGCTTTGGCAATCAGCAGCCGCCGGCCGAGCGCCAAACCACGCGTGATCCTGGCTCGACGACCGCCGAGGCGCCTCGCCCCCAAGGGCGGCTCGGCGCAAGCGCCGAGCTGGGGGTCGTTTGGCGCCGGCGACCTTGGGTTCCCGCCGGAGACGCACCGCGAAGACGAATAGAGCCGGTGTTTTCCGTGGCGGCATGGCGCCGCTTGACGGCCGGCAAGAAGCCGCCGCGGCAACCACGCTTCGGCCCCTACTCGCGCCAGGCGTCAGACCGTATACTGGTTGCGACCGATTTATCCCCGCGCAAAAAAAATGAGGGCCCTTGTTCGCCGGGACAAGGACCCTCTTCAGAGGCTGCCCGGACTCGGCAAAGGGTTAGCTTTG
>JAICIG010000635.1 GCA_025924495.1 Pirellulales bacterium
ACCTTAGTGAATTGATGCACACGGTACAATCCGCGCGACGCACGGCCGTGGGCGCCCGCTTCGGTTCGATAACAATGGCTGATGCCGCAGAGTTTGACCGGAAGCTGCTCGGCATTGAGAATCGTTTCAGCCAGCAAGCCGCCCAGGGTGATTTCGGCCGTCGCCACCAGGCTTAAATCGCTGTCGGCGATGCTGTAAATCTGCGTTTCGGGACCGCGCGGGATGTAGCCGATGCCCTGCAAGATTTCATTTCGGGCGAGGTCGGGCGTGATGGTGGGCGTAAAGCCCTCGGCCAGTAGCAGGTCGAGCGCGTAGCGTTGCAACGCCAGCTCGAGCAAAACGGCGTCGTTCTTCAAAAAATAAAAGCCGTGCCCGGCCACTTTGGCGCCGCCTTCCAGGTCGAGCAGGTCCAGCCGCTCGCCGAGTGTCACGTGGTCGAGAGGCCGGAACTCGAACTTGGGCAGCGGCGTTTTTCCGCGTCGTAGTTCCACACTCGCCTCGTCGCCTGACCCCACGGGCGCCCGCGGGTGCGACATGTTGGGAATGCCTCGCTGGAGCACGTCGATTTCCGCCACAATGGCGTTGAGCGCGGCCTGCGATTCGGCTGTTTTCTCCCGCAGCTCACGGCCTTCGTTCTTGCGGGCTTCACGTTCGGCGGCGTCTTTCGCCTTGCCGATGAGCTTGGAAACTTCATTGGCGCGGCGGTTCAATTCATCGACTTCGCCTTGTTTCTCGCGCCGCTGAACATCGAGCGCCACCAGCCGATCGACATCGGCTTTCACACCTCGCCGCTGGCAGTTTTCCTTGACTGCGGCGGCGTTCTCGACAATGAACTTTCGATCGAGCATGGTTACCGGACTTCCTCGTGAAAACCCTTAACGTAACCCGCCGCAAAAGTTCGTGAAAGGGCTACAGTACAAACCGGATCGCTGTTTTCCCGGAGCCTTTGCTACGCGATAAGCTCTATGCAGGACATGGGCGAGTTTCGTGGAACATTGAGTTTCAATATGCGCGCAACCGTAAAAAGCGAGCGGCCTCCTTTCGAGATTGTTGCCGACGTTCACGAGATCAAAGGCGGCGGTTACTGGGCGGAGGTGCCGCGCTTTCCTGGTTGCGTTGCCCAGGCTGAAACGATCGAGGCCCTCAAACAGAGCATCGTCCACGCGGTCGGCGACTGGTTGACTGGAACACCCGATATTCTGATTAGTGAGAATCAGGCGGTGACTGGCGAGCAAAATGTTCCCACATCGCCATCTTCGTCGGAAACTGCTCTTTGAAAAAAGCGCGGGCGCGCAGGTAATCGTCCCAGCTCCACGGCGGCAGCGCCGAAACCGCCGCCAGGGCTTTTTGCGCCCACTGTCGTTTCACGTTATTCACGCTCGCGAAACAATCGTTCGCTTCGGTGTCTCCAATGAAGAGCACGGGGAGACGGTCCTGGGTCGTGAGGTTTTCCAACAGCCCGCGGCAACCGAAATCATGTTCGTTGATAAAGGCGGCCGATATGTCGTCGGGGCCGTGCGGCAAGAAGCCCATGCCGATCGCCATCACCGCCAGTCGCACCTCCACGCCGGACGATAACAGTGTGATGTTCCAGTAACCAGCCGCTTGCACGTTCTGGCATTCCGGATGTCCTTTGATGCGCTGGATGTATTCGTCGCAGCGCCGCAATAGCCAGCCGGTCTTGGTCGGCGGACCGAGCTTGCGAAACGGAAACAAAGCCCCTTCGCCGACAGGTATCCGCCGCCGGAATTGTTCAAGGTCGCTGAGGTTTTCACGCTTTTCGCCGCTGCTCATCGCCCCCATTCTAGCCATCTGCCGGCGCGGCATCTAGTTTACTGTGCAGCCATCGCGGTCAATGGGTGGCAGTTCGAGACGGCAAGCTGGTCGCGGCGAACTCGGACTTGCTTGCGCTGACGGATGAGGCCGCAGCGGCCGGCGGCCACCCGTACATCGCCCTTGTCGGCTCAGAGGAAGCGGTTTTGTTTCGTGATCGGCCGAGACGTACTCAATCAGCAGCGAGTTCTGTTTGATGGTCTCGCCGGGCAGGTGATCGTTGATCCTTAGAGGGAAACAACGCGCCACGCGCGGTTACTGTCGCCCGACAACCGAAAACCTGCTAGCGGCGCTTTCAAGCTCCGCCTCGTCGCCGCGGGCGATGCCGATGGAAGAGAGTTTAAAGGTCAGCATCAAAGGCTGTGTAGGCGACTCGTCGGAGTTCGGCGTTTCGCCAGCGAGCTCCGCCATGATCGTCTCCGACTTGCCGAACTGGGGGTTGCCGATGGCCACGATGAAGGGCGGCAGCGCGAAAGGATCATTCGGTTGAAATTCTATCCCGAAAGCGCCCGACACTTCCGGCAGTTTCCGGTCGCCCCGATGCGCGGGCCCCCACCGCCACGGCAGCTTTACGCCATTGGAATCACGCAAGTCGATATCGAGCCCAAGTTTCTCTAGGATTTCCGTGCGCGGCACGGACGACTCAATCGGCGTTTGTCCTGTATTGCGAAGGAATAAGTTGACCGTAATCAGATCGCCGAAGTGATATGCCTCTTTCTTCGGTTCAATCCGCCAGCCAAGTTGCATGTCGCGCGCCGGCTCGCCCCAGACGATGCCGTATTTATCAGCAGCCGCTGAAGCCGACGAGGCGTGTTCCTTCCGCTCGTCCCTCGCTTTCATGTCTCCGAGGACGAGCGGCGTCAGATCGAGTGCTCGCTCTTCCCGGGGGAAAAGCTCCACCATCTGGCGCACGCTGCGTTTGCGGTCGCCATGAGTATAGACGATCGTTACCATGTGCGATCCAGGTGACTGGCTGCTTTGGACGGGACTGATTTCGATCGGAGCATGTGAAGCGCCGTCGATCAAAATGTCGACGATCGGCAGATCCTCGTCGAACGTCATCTTCAAATTGGCAACCGTCGCCGAATATGCCTGCTGAAACTGCCGAGTCGCCTCGCGAGCTTGATAGGCGGGCAGGAGAATCGCCGTCGCGATGATCACCGGCGCCAAAAGCACCAGCGACAAGAGCGCTACCACCAGCCATCCAGCGAGCTTCCAAGGTTGCCACTGCCAGCGGCGCTCGTTGGGGTGCATCGATGACGGCCGTGTGCGCCGTCGCAAACCGGCGTATAGTATTGCCAGCCCGTGCGCGGCGACGGCCAGCAAGTCAACCAGATCAGGTTCATAGCGATGTCGAACGAACTGCACTTGGC
>JAICIG010000636.1 GCA_025924495.1 Pirellulales bacterium
CGATCGATCCGCGCGATCCGTTCGCCTTGGAAATGCGGGCCCGCTTGAGAGCCGAGGTCGGCGAGTACGACCGGGCGATCGGCGACCTCGATCGCGCCATCGAATCCCTGCCGAATTATTTCTATTTTTGGTCGGGCCGCGGTTTCTGCTGGGAGTCGAAAGGCGATTACGACAAAGCGTTGGCCGACTTCACGCAGGCCGTTCGACTCAATCCGCTCGATACCGTCTCGCGTTCCGAGCGGGCGGTGGTCCATCTGTGGCGGCAAGAACTGGACCAGGCCTTGGCGGACGCCGAGGAAACCTTGCGGGCCGACCCGAAGTTTGCCAAATCGCTCGCCATTCGCGGCGTCGTACGCGCGCAACAAGGCAAATTGGATGCCGCGATCGGCGATCTGGACGAGGCGATCAGGCTGAACGCGACTGATCCTGTCGTGTTCCGCAATCGGGGACAAATCCACTTCCTACAAGGCCGGTATGATGCGGCAATCAGCGACTTTAGCCAAGCGATCGCGCTCGACCCCGGCGACGCAGACACCTTCAGGGCGCGGTCGGAAAGTTGGACGAAGAAAGGCGATAATGCGAGCGCCGCGATCGACATTACCGAATACTTGCGGCTGCGACCCAACAACGCGAACGCTTACGCTCGACGCGGCTGGCTGACGAAGGACTCCGACCCCGACGCCGCGATGGCGGATTTCAATGCGGCGCTCAAGATCGACCCGCGGCACGCCGTCGCGCTGGTCTACCGCGGCGAAGTTTGGCGTAAGAAGCACGAGTACGCCAAGGCGCTCGCCGATCTTGCGAAGGCAATCGAAATCGACCCCAACAACGCCGACGCCTATTGGCAGCGGGCCGATCTGCACAGCCGCCGCGGCGAACATCGCCAGGCCGTCGACGATTTCACGGCCGTGTTGCGGATCAGGCCCGGCGACACGGGCTGTCTCACGCGACGCTCGTTGGAATGGAGCCTCAGCGGCAACCTGGAGAAGGCGCTTGAGGATTGCCGCGCCGTCCTAGCGATCGAACCCAAGAATCTGATGGCTTATTACCACATGGCCGAAGCTCACTCGCACGCAGGCCAGGAGGATGAAGCGCTCGAGGATTATGCAACGGCGCTGCGGATCGATCCACAGGACGACGAGATCCGTTTTCTGTTCGCCTATTATTTATCCAGAAAAGATAAACTCGACCAGGCCATGGCCCAGCTCGACGAGGTCGTCCGCCACGGTAAGCGCGTGGCCGACGCCTACAATTGGCGCGGGTATCTTTGGATGCAGCGCAGAGACTGGGACAAGGCTCTGGCCAGTTTGAACGAGGCGATTCGCGTCAAGCCCGACGACGCAGGACATTGGCGCATGCGGGCGGACTGCTGGTATGGCATGAAGGAGTTCGATAAAGCGATCGCAGACGCGGACAATGCGTTGAAGCTGGATCCCAGGTCGGAAGCGGCTGCGAGCATTCGGCAGCGGGCCTTGGAAGCTAAGAAGGATCCGTCCAAAGCGGATGAATCGCAAATGGCGGGGGATGAAATCAACGACGAACAGGTCTTGACAGGACTGAGCGATGCGGAACGCGCTGCATTGTATAGAATCGAGCTGCAAGGCCCCAAAGGCTTGAAGCTTCTGTTCGAGACCGTCGGCCCCGAAAAATTCGGACCCGATTTTATGACTGTCCCGGCCCGCGTGCCGGTGTTCGATGAAACACGCATGTGTTTCAAGGTTGCGGGCATTCCAGGCGCCGCGGACGCGACGCTGTATCTGATGCTGGATGCGAAACAGTTGGCGCAGCAAGAGATCGAGATTCTCCGCAAGGCAAGTCCGTCCATCGCCCTGACCCAGGACGATCTCGACGCGGCTCTTGCCGGCAAGGATGTGACCAAGATTCTCGTCTTGCGCCGTGGCGAAGGCGAACCGGCGGCAAAGCCGGAATTCGAAGTGCTCAGCGGCGAGCAGTTCGCCCCCAAGGAGGATCCCGTGACGGCAGCCTCACGCCGAGGCGCGGTCGCCGCCACGTTGTCGATCAGCAAGCGACAGGCGCCGCAGTTGCCTTCGTCGCATGACGAGCGAATGATCTCCTTCCGTCTGCGCGGCCCCGCAGGGCTGACGCTCCTCAACGAGCCGTTGGCTCGCGGACGTTATGCCCATCGGCCGATTCCCGTTCCCGCTACCATTGGTTGCTTTCGAGGTACTACGCTGCGTTGGAAGCTCGGCGGACCGCCTGTGGCCTCGGGAAAGCCCGTCTACGCGCGATTGAAGATTTTGACAGCGCAGCCGAAGGAAGGGGCGGCGCTGGCTCAAGACGGATTGACGCTTGCCATCTCGAAGTCGGATCTCGACGCCGCGCTGGCCGGCAAGCCGGTGGCGCGCGTCGTCTATCTGCCCAACAAGGCGGAGGGCAGCGACGCGGCTCGCCTCGAAACGCTGAGCAGCGCGGAGTTGGAGCCGGGCCAGGATCCCATCGCCGAAGCATCCAAATGGGGCGTGGTGCTCGCCACGCTCAAGCTGAACAACGAGCCGTTTGAAGGGGTCGATTCGCAGTTGGAGGAGTTGCCATACGGCGATGAGGCGGTTATTTCCGGCCTGGCGGACGAGCAACGCGCTCGTTTGTACGAGATTGAACTGCAAGGACCGGACGGCGTGAAAGCTGTTTTCGGCGACTTCGCCGACGACGAATTCACGCCCGAGCCTATGAACTTGCCGATTCGCATCCCGATGGTCGATGACTCGGTGATGGATTTGAAGCTCGTCGGTCCGGACGATGCTGCGCCGCCGGTCTACGCTGTGCTGACATCGAGGAAATTGTCTACGGAAGAGATCGTGGCTCTGCACGCGGCGAAACCGGCGCTGAGGTTGACCAAGGCCGACCTCGAGGCGGCTCTTGCCGGCCAGGACGTGATGAAGATCCTCGTGCTGCGGCGCCATGAAGACGACCCGCCGAAGAAGTCGGAGCTCGAATTGTTGAGCGCTACGGATCGTGATGCGAAAGCCGGCCTCGTCGCGGCCGCCGCGCGGCGCGGTACGATCATCGCGATGGCGGTCTTCGCCCAGCGTCCGCCTTTGCTCTCGCGCCTGACTCACGCCGAGCCGCTGGCGTTGCGACTGCATGGTCCTGAGGGACTTACCCTCACCCGCGAGGATTCGGCGCCAGGGCAGTTCGAAGGGACGCCAAACCCGCTGCCCGGCGAGCTAGCACTA
>JAICIG010000637.1 GCA_025924495.1 Pirellulales bacterium
CAAACTGCCGCATGGCGTCCTGTAGTTGGCGGTTCAAGTCGCCGGTTAACTCCAGGGTTTCAATCGTCTCGGCCAGGTCGGCAGTGCGCGCTAGAATCCTGTCCTTGAGCGACAGCAGGCCATCCAGCCCGGTATGCGCCGCGGCGATCTCGGTCGCTTCGTCTTGCAGCCGCTCGCGGAGCCGGACAAGTTCGTCCAGGGCCGCCCGGGCGGCTTGCGGATGCAAGTCGTCGTTGCCGCAGAGAATCGTCTCCTTGATCGCAATCAAGTCTTCGCTCGCATCGCGCGCTTCGGCGGCATGTTCGGAGGCCTGGACCAGGCGGTCGTTCAATCGCTCCCACTGCTCGACTGACGTCACGGCTCGCTCGGCTCGTTCGCGCTCGGCCAAGGTGCGCGACTCCAGTTCGATCAGGCTTTCCAGCGCGCGCCGGGCATCCATGACGCGGGCCCCTTCGGCTTTGGCCAGTTCTCGCAACCGAGCGATTGCTTCGACGGTCGTTTGAGCGCCGACGATCGAGTGGTACTGGCCGATCAACTGATCCTGCAGCGCTTGCAACTTGTCGAGAGCGGCGGCGACGTCGCCGCTATCGCTCTGTGCGTCACGCGCCTGGCGTCGAAGCTTCGTCAGCGAATTCAAAGCCGTCTGGGCGTCGGCAGTCGCACCCTGCCCATTAATCAGCTCAGCCTGTAGTGTTCGGATTTCGGCCAGGGCATCGGCAGCGGCCTGCGATTGCCTCCCTTGTTCGGCCAGCAGGCCCAGTAATTCGCCCGCCTTTGCGGCTTGTTCCGTCTGACCGGTCAGCTTCTGCACGCCCCGTTGCAAATGATCCATCTGATGTTGAAGTCTGCCGAACTCCTGGGTCATCGGCCGCGTGACCGCGACATGGAGCACGACTAATCCGATCGCAAAGCCTGAGGCGAAGATTGCGATGCTTCGTGACGGCCGGGGGCGATCGAAACTTGCGCCATCCTTGGCAACGGGCAACTCCCTTCTTTCGGTAGAAGTGTGCAATGTTTGTCTCCTGCCAAACGGGATGAGAGTCGCCGACCATAGCGACTCGGGCCGGTAAGGTCGCGGTAAGGAATATCGGCGCAGTCAACGCCATTTATGGAGTCTTTGTAATTTGCTCGCACTATCCAATCGTCCGATTTTTCCTTCGCGATTCGCAACGCATTTTGAGTAAGAAAAGCGGCAATTGTCGCCGCGATTCTGACTGGCGCTAGGACGCCTGTTACCCCGGATTATTCGCTGGCCCATACCAACCAGAATCGCAAGCGAGGGCGCAGGGCCTCCAGCCGGCGACCGCCGTTCCTCGCTTGCGCTTCGGGTTAGTGTGAACCTGTTCCATCAGGCTATCGCGAGGCTGGTGAACAATTCGGAGTAATCATCGCTTGCGACCGGACTAACTCGCTGGCGGTTTGGTGGTTGGTCGCTTCGGCAGCCGTGCTGATAGGCGCCTTAAATGCCGGCATTCAAAGCTTTTGGACGCTGATTGAATGCTCGGAATGTGTGCGCAAGTGCAAGACTCTACCATGCACAGGCGCCAACTCCGCTTGACCCAAGTGGGTCGCGATCGCTATTATTTTGACTGACCAAAAAATCTTTCCATGCTCCGAAACCCACTGGCATCTTTGCCGTTAGATCGATCGAAATGCCGCGTCCCGCCGAGATGACGAGATTTGTTCTTTGGGTCTGGCTCGCACTCATCTCAACAGGTTGCAATACGGCCGGCGACTCCAGCCAACCCGACGGACCAGAGCGCCAGGCTGCTCATCACGCCTTTGCCGGCAAATATCCAATCCGCGCTATGGCGACGACCGGGATGGTTGCCGACCTCGTTCGAAATGTCGGCGGTGAGCGCCTCGCGGTGACGCAATTGATGGGCGAAGGCGTCGATCCTCATCTCTACAAGGCTTCGCCTGGCGACGTATCGCAATTGAATCGGGCCGATATGATCTTCTTTTCGGGGTTGCACCTGGAAGGAAAAATGGCGGACGTGCTCGAGCGCCTCGGGCGAAAAAAGCCGGCCGTGGCCGTCGCCGAAGCGATTCCCCGCGATCGGCGGCTCGAAGTCGGCGACGATCTGTATGACCCGCACGTCTGGTTCGACGTGGCCTTGTGGCGCGAAACGATCGCCGCCGTCGAAGAGGCGCTGGCCTCATTCGATCCTCAGCACGCTCAGGAGTATCGGGACCGCGCCGAGGCCTATCGCCAAGAGCTCGCCGAGCTCGATCAAGAATGCCGGAAGCAGATCGGTCGGATTCCGCCGGCGCGGCGAGTGCTGGTGACGGCGCATGATGCCTTTCATTATTTCGGGCGAGCCTACGACTTAGAGGTGAAAGCAATCCAAGGCATCAGCACGCAGGCTGAAGCCGGCATCAAGCAAATCAATGAACTCGTCGATTTCATCAGCGAACGAGGCATCAAAGCGGTCTTTGTCGAGACCTCGGTGAGCGAACGCAATATCGAGGCGCTTGTCGAGGGTTGCCAGGCGCGAGGGCATAAGGTCGTGATTGGCGGCCAACTCTTTTCCGATGCGATGGGCCAGCCCGGCACTCCGGAGGGAACCTATGCAGGCATGGTACGGCACAACGTCAACGCGATCGTGAAGGCCCTCGAATGATTGTTCCCGGTCCACACTCGCTGGCAGAATCGCAGACCGGGCATGCGCCCGAGGTAACGGCAAATTCCAGTCTTGCTGCCGCGCCTGTGTTAGACGTACATGACGCCACCGTGGCCTATCACCGCCGACCGGTGCTGTGGGACGTCGATTTGACGATTGACGCTCCCTCTCTGGTCGGCATTGTGGGGCCGAACGGCGCCGGCAAAAGCACCTTGATTAAAGCCATTTTGGGCCTCGTGCCTTTGGCCAGCGGCAATGTGACGGTCCTGGGGCAACCGATCGAGAAAGCACGGCGGCGGATCGGCTATGTGCCGCAGCGCGAGAGCGTCGATTGGGATTTTCCGGTGAATGTGCTCGACGTGGTGTTGATGGGCGTCTACGGTCAGCTCGGCTGGTTCCGCCGCCCGCGCCGCCGCGACCGCGCTTGGGCGATGCAGTGCCTGGAACACGTCGGACTGGCCGACCTGGCGCGCCAGCAGATTGGCCAGCTTTCCGGAGGGCAACAGCAACGCACGTTTCTGGCGCGAGCGCTGGCGCAGCGGGCCGATATCTATTTCATG
>JAICIG010000638.1 GCA_025924495.1 Pirellulales bacterium
AAGCCGCCCGCCGACAAGTTGCTGCGGATCGGGTTGGTGTTCGGATTTGGCCTGGCTTTCTATCGAGACATTCTGCACGGAGTAAAAGCGCTGGCGGCGGAGCGACCGCATTGGGTGCTGACGCCGATCGCGCCCGATTGCCGGGCCCTCGAATCGCCCCTGGTGGAATCGCAAGATGGCTTCATTGCTCATATTTTCACCAAGGCCTTGGCCGAGGGGCTCGCCGCGCTGGGCAAGCCCGTCGTGAATGTATCCGGCGTATTGCCCGAACTGCCATTTCCCCGAGTCCTTGTCGACCACCAAGCGGTCGGTCGGATAGCGGCCGAGCACTTTTTATCTCGCGGATTGCGCCAGTTCGGTTTCGTGGGCTATCCGCAGCATGACTTTTCGCTAGCTCGAGAGGCGGGTTTTCGAAGCGAGATTGAACCTGCCGGACACGCCGTGGCCGTGTTTCGCGACCGGACGCAGAAACTGGGCGATCCGACGGGGCTGTGGCGTTGGAACTCTGCGCTGCTGGGCTGGCTCAAATCGTTGCCCAAGCCCGTGGGAGTGTTCGCCAGCCACGACAGCCAGGGCGTGCAAGTTTCGGAGTATTGCAGGCATCTGGGCTTTAACGTCCCTGACGAAGTGGCGATCGTCGGAGTGGACAACGACGATTTGCTTTGCGATCTTGCTCGGCCGTCGCTGTCAAGCGTAGCGCTGCCTGGCGAACGAATCGGGTATGAGGCCGCCGGTATGCTCGAGCAACTGGTTCTTGGAAAGCGTTTGCCAACGCCGCGATTGGAACTGCCGCCGATACGGTTGGTCGTGCGGCAATCTTCAGACATCCAGGCCCTGCCTGATGCGGAGGTTGCCATGGCCGTCCGCTACATCCGCGATCACGCGATGCAGCCGATTCGCGTGCAGGATGTGATGCGCGCCGTGCCTACCTCACGCCGATCATTAGAGCGCCGATTTCGCCGCCTTTTGCAGCGAGGCATTTTTGAGGAGATTCGTCGTGCACATCTGGAGCATGCCAAGAAATTGCTCGCCGACTCCGACATGCCCATGTCGCTCGTCGCGCAGAGATCGGGCTTTACCGATTCGCGGCAGTTGTCGATTGTGTTCCGTCAGGAAACCGGCATGCCTCCTACTCACTTCCGACAAAAGTATCGATCGCGGAATTAAAGAGGAGAGGAGTCAGGAGGCCGGAGACAGTAAAGTAGGCAGGAAGAGACCAGCGCGAGAGAGGAAGGTTCGCTGTAACTGTAAGTCGTACGGCAAATGCTTGTTGTGTTTGAAGGGCTAATGCCTGACAGCGATCTCGGGCGGGTCTGTCGATACGACGTCGGCGATCTGCTTGGGAGCGCATGCTTGAGATAGTGGCGAAAACTCAAAGATGGGTTGCTTCCACTCTTGCACTGAAAATGGTTCCCACGCCTCTGGCTTGTCGGTATTCTTGCCCTTGCGACGCGGCAGCAAAGCGGCAGCTAAGTCTGTGACGATGAAGTATGCTGCGCAAAACAATCCTGCCGCCCAAATTACGGTAAACAGAGCCAGGACCACGAACCATGGGCCGGCGCGCAACTCGAAATGACTCAATAGCGCCGATGCGAGCGCAAACACTCCCGTCAGCATAAACAGCCCGACGAGTCCGAACTGCGGCCGCCGCCGGAACTGCTGCCAGGCTCTCAGCAAGTATGCGCGGACGTCGGCCAACACCACGTAGATGGTTGCGATAAAACCAGCCAAGGCGATCAAAACCACCAGTTGAATGACTATACCGAGCGCCCAGGCGCCGACATATTCCATCGTAGCCTCCTCGACTGGAGGAACGTTAGCAGCGGCAAAGCGTCCATGGCGGACGCCTCCGATTTTTGGTACGTGTCCGCCGCTTCAGATTCGCCTCCCGCCAGCCGTACCATTGAAGAGTTACGGCTCGTCCGGACTTTCCTTGTTTCTCTCCAACCATTTTTGATGGTTGTCGACGACTTCCTGGATCTTCCGCCCGATCTTCTGTTGCTCGCGAGCGATCTTTGCTGCCTTAGCTTGTAGTTCACGCAATTCCTGCATCAATTTGGCGGTCTTCCTGTCCATTTGGCGTCTCCCGGCTGCGCCGTGGCCCGTGGCCGGATTATACGCACGCGATGACGATGCGGAAAACGATCGCGCGCTCAAAACGCCGGCCGAGCATGCGCTGCTCGGGACGTCTTGGAACTTATTGCCGGCACATGCCCCAGGGGTATGGTATGGGTCTTTCGGAACCATTTCCCCAGGCAGACGGGGCGTAGTGTCCTGTTAGAGATCGCCCACGGCGCGGCGGAGACGGAAAAAGGCCAATGCCTCGTCGTAGGAGGCGTTGTAGAAATTGCTGTAGGCCTGGAGTCGTTGGTTTTCGGCGTCAAGCACCTCGGTGTAGGTGCTGAGTTGTTGTCGATAGCGATCTTGTACGACGTTCATATTCTCTTCCGCCTGGTCGACGGCGACTTTCGACACGGTGACGCGCTCACGCGCCTCGGACAGACTCAACCACCGTGTCCTGACCTGCAGCGCTATTTCCGCCGCCGTGTCGGCCCGCTGGCGCAAGAGCGCGCGCTGCTGGTTTTCCAAGGCGGCGGCGCGCCGACGCGTAGCGCCTCCGTCGAAGAACTTCCATTCGATCGTGGCAGTGGCTGCCAGGATATTCTGATTGCTCAGAGTGTTCGCCCCCAGGTAAACATAAGCGCCGTTGACGTTGACTTGCGGCCGCATTGACGAGCGCGTTACCTCGGCTTCCGCGCGTAATGCCCGGGCCTGCTGCCCGAGCGACGCGAGCTCCGGACGCCTGCCGATCGCCTGCGATGTCAATGCGGCGACTTCCTGATCGTTGAGTCGCGCGAATTCGGGACGTACGCGCAGCGCCCGGTTGGTCAGGCCTTCGACGTTGGCGACCGACTGCGGCACGCTCGGCTCTTCCAATTCCACAACCACGTCGAGCGGCCGCATCAAATAGCGATTATATCCGGCCCATGCCGTATCCAAGCTATTGCGCGATTGGATTTCGCGCAGCCGAGCATTTGCCAACGATACTTCGGCGGCTAGCTCCTCGTTTCGAGTCGCCATCCCCACCTGTTTGCGATTCTTGACATCGCTAAGAAATGACTGCAGGCGGCTCACGTTGCTTCGCGCTACGCCAAGATCGCGGCGAGCCTT
>JAICIG010000639.1 GCA_025924495.1 Pirellulales bacterium
ATCCGGAATACTCCGGGCAGAAGATCTATATCTTCTGGCATGAATACATTCTGTTTCCGCTGGTGATGCGCGGACACTGCAATCTGGCCATGCTCTTGAGCCGGCACGGCGATGCCGAGATTCTGAGCCGCGTCGCTTACCACTTTGGCTTTGAGTGCGTCCGAGGCTCGACGCGCCGCGGCGGAGCCGCCGCCTTGCGCGAACTAGTCGAAAAGAGCCGAGAGATGAACCTGACGATCACCCCCGACGGGCCGCAGGGACCGCGGCGCGTGCTGGCGCAGGGACCGATTTACCTGGCCTCGAAGCTAGGGTTGCCGCTGGTTCTGCTGGGCATGGGCTACGATCAGCCTTGGCGCGCTCGCAGTTGGGACCGCTTCGCCGTGCCGCGCCCTTTCTCACGAGCCCGCGCCGTTATTAGTCCGGAAGTTCGCCTTCCGCCAGACCTGGATCGCGACGGCCTGGAACATTACCGCAAGCAGGTGGAACGGTTGCTCAATCGTCTGACGCTCGAGGCCGAGGCTTGGGCCGAATCGGGCGGATACAAGCTCGGCGAGCAGCCCGTCCGCCGCGAGCATCCCCAACCGCATCGTGCCGGCCAGCAGACAAATCGGGCATCGGTCGACTCGGCCGAGCCAGCGGCTGGTTTGCGATTGGTCGGTTGATGTGCGGAGTCAGAAGTCGCTCGGCGTTCTCGCCGGCTAGTTGGGGGCGCCGCTCCTGCGCGTGCCGGCCGTCTCAGCGAAATGCGACCTGCCACCCGAGACGGCTGCGGCAAAATGTCCGCTCGCAACGGGCGGATGAAAAGCGGCCGATTCGGCGTGAAAAGCATCACAAAATGTTGGTCACGCTTAACGAAAAGATTACAATAGAGGGCTTGCGGCGCACCGAATTCCCACCTCGTGCGCCTGGTGAATTGGCTAACGAGGAGAACTCCCCTGAGGCGACATCCATTCCAACTCGGTTTCGCCGCCGTGATCGCGCTGGTGCTGTTGCGATTGACTATTGGCTGGCACTTTCTCTACCAGGGGCTGGCCAAGCTGGAAGACCCCGCCTTCTCGTCGGCAGGTTTCCTGGGACAGGCCAAGGGGCCCTTGGGCGATCGCTATCGCGAGCTAATCGAAGATTGGGACGGGCGAAAAGCTCTCGATCCCGAAAATCGCGAGAAGTTCTCCGCCCGCATCGACGAGTACCTGAAAGCGTTCGAGAACTTCTACAAGCCCAGCCAAGAGCAGCTTGCGGCTGCCGAAAAGGCGGCTGCGGCGCGCAGGGCCCAAATCAACCTTTACCTTGATGAGAATGCCGACGACATCGATAAGTTCCTGCACGAACTGGATCGGCTCGACGCGGCCAAACAGTCTCCTGCTCGCAATGCGCCATTTCAGCAGAAGCGCATTTGGGACGCACAGACCAAGCTGCAAGGCGAAGCTAAAGGTTGGCTCAGCGAGCTCGATCGGATCTTCGGCCAGTTCCGCAACGATCTTGATTCCGTGCTCGACGATGATCAGCGCGCACGCGGCACGCCCCCCAAGCCGCAGACGAAGTTGGAGCAGATCGACAAGGTCGTCTCCTACGGCGTGACGGCGATCGGGGCTTGTTTGCTGGTCGGATTATTCACGCGCTTGGCCAGTTTTTCCGGCGCATTGTTCCTGCTGTCGATCGTCTTGGCCCAGCCCGATTGGCCCGGGCTCTATCCATCGCCTCATCCGGCGGTCGGACGTTCGTTGTTCGTCAATAAAGAGTTTGTGGAAATGATGGCCATGTTTGTCCTGGCGACCACGCACGTGGGGCGCTGGGGCGGACTGGATTTCTTTATACATCACTTGATTGTGCGGCCGTTGTCCGGCCGGAGGGAAGCGACATGATGGCTTTGACCCCCGAAGAAAAAGCGGTCGGCAAATCGAATTTCTATTCCGCCATCGGCGACAAGCTGACGCGGCGTGAGTTTCTCGAAGGGAGCATTGCCGCCGGCGTCGTTTCCGGCGCGGGCCTCGGCTCTTTCTACTATGGCTACGGCAAGCTGACGGGCGACCCTGTCCGCGTCGGCGTCATCGGCACGGGCGATGAAGGCAGCGTGCTGCTCGGCGCCCACACGCCCAGCTATTTGAATGTGGTGGCCATCTCCGACATCCGTCCTTACAACATCCACCGCGCCTTCCACGGCGATCCGACGGCGCTCGGCCCGCGCCCAGGGCTGTTGAGCAAATACGGCTGGAAGACCGAAGACGAAGCCCGCAAACATGTGAAGGTCTACGACCAGGACTACAACGACCTGCTCAAGGATCCGGCGGTCGAAGCGGTGATCATCGCCTTGCCGCTGCATTTGCACGATGTGGTGGCGATCGAAGCCATGAACCACGGCAAGCACGTGCTGACCGAAAAGCTGATGGGCTATAGCGTCGGCCGCGCCAAGAGCATGGGCCGCGTGGCCAACCAGAAGAAGCTGCATCTGGCCACCGGTCATCAGCGGCACTACAGCATTCTCTACGACAACGCCGTCGACATGATCAAGCGCGGTCTGCTGGGCGACTTGCACTCGATCCGCGCCCAGTGGCACCGCACCAAAGACAGTTGGTATGCCAAGCTGCCCAATGACGGGCTGGTGAAAGAACTCGAAAACATGCAGAAGAAGCTGGCCGATGCCGTCGAGAAGAAAGACAACGCCCGCATCGAAGCGGTCAGCATGCAAATTCGCGATCTCGAATATCGCTTGCTGGACAAGGACAAGGTCGACGCCGCCAAGTATGGCTATCAGGGCAAAACCCTCACCCAGGGCTCGCTGAGCTACGAATGCTCGCCGTTGGAGGAGTTGATTCGCTGGCGATTGTGGCAGCGCACCGGCGGCGGGTTGATGGCAGAACTCGGGAGCCACCAGCTCGACGCGGCCGGCATCTTCTGCTCGGCCGTGCGCAAAGACGGCAAGAAAGCCAAGCCCCTCACGGTTTCGGCCGTGGGCGGTCGCCACGTCTATCCGCTCGATCGCGAGTGCGACGATCACGTGTATTGCATGTACGAATTCCCCGGGCCGAACTACGACGAGGACCCGAACAAGAAGATCGTCGTCACGTACTCGTCGATCAACGGCAACGGCTTCGGCGGCTATGGCGAAGTGGTGATGGGAACCGACGGCACGCTGGTGCTGGAGAACGAGAAAGACGTC
>JAICIG010000640.1 GCA_025924495.1 Pirellulales bacterium
GGCAAGCAGAAAGATCTCTCGCCGCTGCGGCAGGAGACGGACCACCGCAGCATCTATCTGCCCATCGTGCGCGGGTTTGTGCCGCAGTCGCTGCAGGCTTTCGACATGGCCGACCCAAGCTTGATTGTGGGCAAACGCGACGTGACCATCGTGGCCACGCAAGCGCTATTCATGCTGAATAATCCGTTCGTGCTTGAGCAGTCCACGCGCATGGCCCGGCGTCTGCTGGAGAATGCGGAATTGAAGCCTGGCTCGCGAGTTGATCTCGCCTATCGGTTGGCGATTGGTCGTCTGCCGAGCGAGGCGGAGAAATCGCGAGTGCTGCGATATCTAAATGAATATCGTAAGGCGATCGCAGAGGCGGAAAGCAAGGCGGGGCCGGCAGTCGCCGCTTGGACGAGCGTTTGCCAGACGTTGTTTGCCAGCGGAGAATTTCGCTACTTATATTGAGTCAAGGTTGCGGCCGCCATGTTGGCCGTCACTTCGTTGCGAGATGCGAATCATGTTCCGATTATTCCCGTTCTCGACCCTGTCTCGGCGCGACTTGCTCAAAACGGCTTCCTGCGGCTTCGGCTATCTCGCCTTGGCGGGCTTATGCGCCGACGCTAAGGCGGACGACGCATCGCATCCGCTGGCCCCGAAAACCCCGCACTTCACGCCGCGGGCGAAGCGCGTCATCTTTCTGTTCATGCAAGGCGGCCCCTCGCACGTCGATACGTTTGATTACAAACCGCGGCTCGCCGCCGATAACGGAAAAACGGTGGATGGCAAAGGCAAGGGCCGTAAGCTGCTCAAATCACCGTTCAAGTTTTCGCAGCACGGCAAGAGCGGCCTTTGGCTGCCCGAGATTTTTCCCCACCTGGCCAGGCATGCCGACGACTTGTGCTTGTTAAATAGCCTGCACACCGACCTGCCGAACCATCCGCAGGCCAGCATTCAGATGCACACCGGCAACTTCCAGTTCGTACGCCCCTCGATGGGCGCGTGGGCTCTTTATGGTTTGGGGACCGATAACCAGGAACTACCCGGTTTCATTACCATCAATCCGCCCGGCGGCGCAGGAGGCGCGCAGAACTATGGCAGCTCCTTCTTGCCGGCGGCGTATCAAGGCACTCGCCTCGGGGCCGAAGGAGGCAAGCGAGCCGAGCGCGTGGCGAATCTCGCCAATCCGCGTACCACGGTCGAGCTGCAGCGCAAACAGCTTGATCTGCTGCAGTCTCTCAATCGCGACCGACTCGAAAAAGATCAGGTGAACGCCGAGTTGGAAGGGGTGATTGAATCGTATGAGTTGGCGTTCCGCATGGAAGGCGCCATTCCTCATGTGATGGACCTGTCTGACGAGTCGCAAGAGACATTGTCTGCCTACGGCATCGGCGAAAAAACCACGAATAATTTCGGCGAGCAGTGCCTGTTAGCACGGCGGTTTGCCGAAGCGGGAGTCCGCTTCATCGAACTCTCTTACGGCGGTTGGGATCAGCACAAGCAATTGCAGGCCAAGCTGACTTCCAATGCGGCGGGGATCGATAAACCAATCGCGGCGCTGCTCGCCGACTTGAAGCAGCGGGGCTTGCTCAAGGATACGCTCGTAATCTGGGGCGGCGAGTTCGGTCGCACGCCGGGCGCTCAAGCCGCCGATGGTCGAGACCACAACGCGAGCGGATTCTCGATGTGGCTGGCCGGCGGCGGGGTGAAAGGCGGCTTTAGATACGGCGCCACCGACGAGCATGGCATCGCGGCCGTGCAAGATAAAATGCACATTCACGACCTGCACGCCACCATTCTATATCTCCTCGGTCTCGATCATCAAAAGCTCACGTATCGCTACAGTGGCCGCGACTTCCGCTTGACCGACGTTGCAGGCGTCGTGGCGAAGGGCATTGTCGCTTAGAGCCTATCCGAGAACCGGCCTCGTAGAGGAGGCGTCTCGCCTCCTTTCAGGTTCTCGGATAGGCTCTTAGGCGCATTAATCGCGGCTCTGGCTGCGCCGACGGCATCTAGCGATGGCAGTCGATGCGGCCGGATGCTCTTTCTCGTCTCTTCGCTGTGCGTTTCTGTCACACGTTCATTAGCCTGCGCAATTGCGCAACAAGCCTGCGCTGATTTTCATGAAGTCGGTCCATTGGCGAGGCGATAAATTTACCAAACGAAATGGCTTGACTGAGTGGGCAAGAGGGCCCGTGAAGGTGCGGTAACGGGGGCAGTTGAAATTTGTGCCCGAAAGGCAACCGACTGCTGTGCAGCGCCAAGGATGGAACCTTAAGCGACCGCACGCCTGCGGCGTTCTGAGGATTACGATGATGCAGCCCGCTACCGTGTTTGTCGTCGATGATGATCGTGAGGTCAGCGGCGTACTCTGCGAAGTGGTGAAGGCTGCGGGATTGGAAGCCGTGGCGCACCCTAGCGCGGAAAGCTTCTTGCAGTCGTATCGTCCCGACACGCCCGGCTGCGTGATTCTAGATATGCAGCTTCCGGGCATGACCGGAATCGAATTACAGCAGTCGCTGGCGGCAAAATCGCCGTCGATTCCGGTTATCATGCTGACCGGCCATGCATCGGTTCCCATGGCAGTGAAAGCCATCAAGGCGGGGGCCTTCTCCTTTATCGAGAAGCCTCATTGTCCGCGCCGACTGCAATGCGAAGTTCGAGCGGCAATCGAATTCGATGCACGGCAACGTCAGGAAGCCGCGGCTCAAGCGGAAAGCGTGCGGCGGCTCAGCTTGTTAACGGAACGCGAGCGAGAAGTGCTGGAATTACTGGCCGAATTCTGCACTCCCAAAGGAATTGCCGCGCGTCTAGGCATTAGCGTGCGGACGGTTGATTTTCACCGGAATAACTTGCTCGACAAAATGCAAATGCAAAGCGTTCCCGAGCTGATCCATTTCTACCTGTCGTTGAACTCGACGACTTAGTAGCTGCGCAATGCGCCAGGCGAAGTAGAGCCTCTCGCTCCTTCGTCCATTCTCGCTCGATCGGCTGTTCCGCCGAATCTTTAGCGCTTTTGAGAATACCTGCCAAATTCGCAGGTTGACGTCGGAGCCAAATGGCTCTGGGATCCTGCGAATTTGGCAGGTAGCCGAGGCGTTATCTGTAAGCCATATCACTTGGGCAAACAAGCGGGGCATTCGCCAAGGCGGCGTTTGGGCAAGTTA
>JAICIG010000641.1 GCA_025924495.1 Pirellulales bacterium
GCCTCGCCGATGTTGTCGGCCAGTTCAGCCGGCGAGTCGTTGATGCGCAAATAGAGTGTGCCGCTTTCTGTCGGGTTCAGCTCTGCCGAAAGGCCGACGATCGTCGGCGAGAGCAACGAACTAACCGCGACGGAGTCATACGGATCGGGATGCACGACCGCCATCAACACGCCGAGCGGCCGGCCGCCGTAATAGCGCAGGGTCACGCCATTCGGTTCGCTCCACCAAGTCTGCGGCTGCTGGCCCAGTTGGTATCGCCCTCGGGCGCGAAGCATATAAGTCTTTCCTGCCTCTAGTCGAATGCCGCTCGCCTGCCAGCCTCGATCAGCGGCGACGGCGACGCGGCCGCCGGAAGTTGGCAGCGGCTTGCCGGGTGCAAAGTCGATTGCGTTGCGAACGAGATCATATCCGTACTCGAGGTCGAGAATGTAGCCCTGCCATTCCTCGTCAAGATCCAACCAGTCTTCGGCGTATGCCTCCCTAAAGCGGCGATTGAAATTCTCGGCTTCCTTCAGCTCCGCTGGCAGTTGGCGAAATCGCTGCTGATAGCGCGGATGGCCGTCGAGAAATGCGGCGGTGGCCCAACACCAACCGTAGGGCTCGGCGGTCGAGTGCAAGCCGGGCGCAAAATTAAGCACTTCATCTAAACGATATGCTTTGTGAACCGCGACTGCGTCGCGCACAATCTTAATTCGCCCCCAGTAAGGAACTTGCTCGCGGCTCGCCGGAAAAATATCCAGCTTCAGCTTGCCGTCGCCCCAGGAATGCGTCGCCAAAAGTTCCGCAATTCCTTCCATATACCACGGCGGGCCGCACGTGCCGAAGTGTGCGAACATGAATGAATGCGTCCCTTCGTGCAGCATTAGATGGCGACGAAAGTAGGCGGACGATTGTTCCCGCCACCAAAAGTTGTTGCCGAGCGTGTAGCCATGCAAGAACTGCGGCAAATCATCCGGCACAAGACCGGCGGCGCGAAACTTTTCTTCGTCTTTCATGAGTCGGCCGACAGCTCGCCAGGGCGTCTCGACGCCTTGGGTCAGGCCAAAGTACTCACGCCACTGGGGATACGCCTGGTCGAACGCCTCGGGCAAAGCCTTGAGTTCGTCATCGAGCGGCAAGTCGGTGTACAACGTCAAGCGTTTGCTCGACAGCTTGCGGATGCCCTGCGCCTCGACTCGCGTCTCATCGATCGCGGCTATCGGATCTGGCGCCGGCGCTGCGGTTAAGGCGACCTCGGCAGGAACCGTTCTCTCGATGAGCGGAGAAGGAGCCTTCTCCAAAGGCGGATTGTCGCTGGCAACGAGTTTAGGCGACTTGATCGCCTCGGCGGGCGGTTGCTGGATTGCGGCCGGGGCGGCGGCCTTGCGATTGGGAGTGTGCTCGGTCTGGCTTACATCGGGGCGTTCGGGCGATGGTGCGCCGCAACCGGGGGCTTGCGCCAGCAAGGTGAGTCCAACCAGAAAGCTCGGAGCCCAACGGCGATGCATCATATATCCGCTGCCGACACTCAGTGGCATCTCATAGACTCACAAACCGGTTGCGATCGACGCCGGCTACTGGCGCCCGGACGATCGCCTGATTCCAGCATAACACGGAGAAAAGCCGCCGGGAGTGCGTCATCAGGGCAGGGAGTTTGTTATCTTAGATCCAAGTTGGCGAGCCAAGCCAATACGACTCCGTTTTCGTGCCTCCACGTTCGCCGGTCGGCATTCCTTTAAGAGCCAAGCATGAATTGCACGAACCCAGCTCAGTCCCGCTTTCGATCTCGACCTTGTTGGATGGGCTGCCTCGGCGCCTTATTTCTTTGCCTGTCGGGTTGCTGGACGGGCGCGCCGGAGGAAGAAGTGGTGGTTTACTGTTCGCTCGACTCCGAATTCTCGCAGCCGATCTTCGCCGACTTCGAGCGCGACACCAAGCTCCAAGTATTGCCTAAGTTCGATGCCGAATCGACCAAGACGGTCGGACTCGCCAGCCTGCTCTTGGCGGAAGCCAAGCATCCGCGCTGCGACGTCTTCTGGAATAATGAGATTCTCAATACGCTACGACTTGAACAGCGGGGCATGCTCGACGTGTATCGCGCGCCCGCCGCCAACCAATTTCCAGCGATTTTTCGCTCCAAGCGAGGAATGTGGCAAGGCTTTGCCGCTCGAGCACGAATCATCGCCGTGAATGCCGATTTGCTGAAAGCGGAAGATCGGCCGAAGTCGATTCACGACCTGACCGACGCTCGCTGGCGCGGGAAGATTGGCATCGCCAAACCGCTTTTCGGCACGACGGCCACGCACGCAGCCTGCCTGTTCGCCTACTGGGGCGCCGAGCAGGCCGAAGACTTCTTTAAGAAGCTGAAAGAAAACGATGTGCGGATCATGTCGGGCAATAAGCAAGTGGCCCAAGCGGTCGCCTCCGGCCAGTTGCTGTTCGGTCTTACTGACACCGACGATGCCATCGGCGAACAGGAAGGAGGAAGACCCGTAACCATTGTTTACCCCGACCAGGAAGAAGGGGGCCTGGGGACGCTGTTCATTCCCAACACGCTGGCGATCATCAAAGGCTGTCCCCATCCGCGGGCCGCGCGGAAGCTGGTCGACTACCTATTGTCGCCCGGCGTCGAAGCGAAGCTGGCCGAAGGGCCTAGCGCCCAGATTCCGTTGAACGACAAGGTCGAAGTGAAGTCGCGGATCGAAACGCCGCAAACCGTTAAGGCGATGCAGGTTGACTTTGAAAAGGCGGCCGCGGAATGGGATCGCGCGGCGGGATTCATGCGAGATTTGTTCGCCGCCGCCGAATAACCCCCAAGTAAACGGTCTGCTCCTGCATCCGCCGCGCCGAACCTCACGCGAAGCGCAAGCCGCAAACTCGTCAGGTTTCATCGCGGCGAATGCTGCAAATCTCTATAATTGGGCGAGCTGCGTGCCGCGATCGGGCGTAAGAAGTAGGCACGCGCGGCGCGGCACTTCGATTCTTTCCAGGGCCGTAAATTCCGATGCGATCTTCCGGCACAGTTCTGACCGTCGCAGTCAGCGCGCTGGCGGCCTGTTGGCTGGGCTGGCCATCGCCGACCGGACTGCCGCCCGCGGCAGGGCCGACCGACGACGAAATCCGGCGAGAGGCCCTGGTTCGCGC
>JAICIG010000642.1 GCA_025924495.1 Pirellulales bacterium
AGAAAGTCCTGCAAGAGCACCGGGCCCGTCGCTTCAAGCAGTGCTTGTTTGATCACGCTTTGCAACTCGCGCACGTTCCCGGGCCAAGCGTAAGCGCTGAGCAGATCGAGCGCTTCGGGCGAGATGCTTCGCGCGTCTTTGCCAAGCTGGCGGGCGAATCGTCGCAAAAAATGCTCGGCCAAGAGTGCGATATCGGAACCCCGCTCGCGAAGCGGCGGAAGCTTGATGGAGTAGACGTTCAGGCGGTAATAGAGGTCGCGGCGAAACTGCCCCTCGGCAATCATGGCCTCCAGGTCGCGGTTGGTCGCCGCGATCAGCCGCACATCGCTGATCACCGGTTCGCTGCCTCCCAGGCGTTCAAAGGCCTGTCCCTGAATGACGCGCAACACCTTGGTCTGCGTCAAGGGGGTCATGTCGCCGATCTCGTCGAGAAAGAGAGTGCCGCCGTGGCATTGCTCAAATTTTCCCAGACGTTGCCGGTCGGCGCCGGTGAACGCGCCTTTTTCATGCCCGAACAATTCGCTTTCCAAAAGCGGCTCGGGAATAGCTGCACAGTTGACGGCCAGAAACGGCGCCCGATCTCTTCGACTGTAATGATAGATAGCCCGCGCCACGAGCTCCTTGCCGGTGCCGCTTTCGCCAAGGATGAGAACGGTGACGTCCTGGGGTGCGACGCGACCAATCGACTTGTAGACTTGTTGCATGGCGGGGCACCGGCCCACGAGCAACTCGGAGTCGTCATCTTCCGGGCCGGGTTCCGGCAAGAGCACCGGCACGCGCATCAACCGGCTGATTTCCAGCGCTCGCGCGACCAGCGCGGTGAGTTGGTCGAGATCCAGCGGCTTCAGCAGATACTCATAGGCGCCCAGCCGCATCGCTTCGATGGCAGTGGCGGTGGTGCCGCGCCCGGTGATGAAGATCACCGGAATCTTGGCGTCGAGCTCGTGGATGCGACAGAACGTGTCCAGGCCCGACTCGTCGGAAAGATTGATGTCGAGAATGACGACGTCGGGGCGCCGCTCGACGACCTTCGCCAACGCCTCGGCAGCCGACGCGCATGTCACCAAGTCCAGCTCCGACCCTTGAAAGGCGCGGCGAAAGAAATGAAGGATGGATGGCTCGTCGTCGACGACCAGTAAAGTAGGCATGCTGCGCCCCCGCGTTCATGGGCTAGTTGGTGCGATCGAAATGGCTTCGTCGGCGGCCGGCAGAGTTAACAAAAACGACGCTCCGCCGCCCGGCAGATTGGCGGCGGTCAAGGCGCCGCCATGTTCTTCGGCGATGCGTCGCGAAACCGGCAAGCCGAGGCCGACGCCCGTCTCTCGGCCGCTCACGAAGGTATCGAACACGACCGGCAAAATGTGCGGCGCCACGCCGGGTCCGGTATCTTGAACTTCGATCGTCACCCGCCGTTCGGCGGCCGCTCGCAGGTGGATGGTGATCGTGCCGCCGAGGGGCATGGCGTCCAGCGCGTTCAGCAGCAGATTAAGCAGCAACTGCTGAATTTGGTCGGCGTCGGCTTCGGCGCGGGCCGGCGGCGAGGGCGGCATGAAATGAATTTGCACTTGCTGCTTCTTCGCCCGGCCCTGCACCAGCGCGACCACCCGCTCGATCAACGGCGCCAAATCCAGCAGGCGGCGCTCGGGCCGCGGCGGGCGTGCGAACTCCAGAAAGGTTTGCAGAGATCGCTCCATGCGGCGAATCTCCTGCTCGATGATCTGCAAATCTTCGCTTGGCATGCCACGGGCTTCAACTTCTCTGCGGTTGACTTGAATCAGGCCCTTGATCGAAGTGAGCGGGTTGCGCAATTCGTGGGCCAGGCCGGCGGCGACCTGTCCCAGGGCCACCATTTGTTCGGCGCGCAACAGGCGCCGCTGCCGCTCTTGATATTCATGACCACGACAGACGAACATCGTCGAAATGATCTGGGCAATCAACTGGAGGGCGTTGACTTCGATCGGATGGAATTGGCGCGTCTTCGCCGTATGGGCACCTAAAACTCCGTAGAGCTTCAGGGGGCCGTAAATCGGCACATTGAGGCTGACATTCACCAGGTGATCGTTGAGCAAAGACGGTTCGCGAAACCGAGCGTCGCCCCGCAGGTTTTCAATCAAGACCGGTTCCTGCGAAAGGACCACTCGCGAGACAGGCGTACTGGTCTCGCGTTCCACCTGGTGGCCGACCCTTCCCTCCTGCCAACCGGCGCCTGCCCGCAGCAACAGCGAATGATCTGGCAAGAGTTCCCAGATGCTGCAAAATTCCACAGCCATGTTGGCGGCGACCTGCTGGGCGGCCGTCTCAAGAAAGGAACCTTGTTCAGCGGCGCCGAGAGCTTGCCGGCCGAGTTGCACCATCGATTCCAATAGCGTTTCAATTTGCAAGGGATTCGAAGTCAATTTCGGAACGGGTCGTGGGGAAAAACCAACTGCGCACGTCAATACACGGTATTGTGGCAGCACCCTCCGCCCATTGGCAACCGGCCTGCGAAATCTGCATGCGCTGACAAAGTTTGGCCAGCGCTGACACGCAATTCGCCAGTTGCCACGCGCGATTGTTATCGTGCATCGGCACTCGTGCAAGAAGAGAGGGGCAGGGGCATTGAAATCACCCGCGAATCATCGAGCTTGATGGCGCGGCTGCGATGCAGGCTTACGAATGCGACGGTTAGGTCGCATTGGCACGCCACGTGCTTTACCATCGGCGCATGATCGCCTAACAAAGCGACTGTTGACGGATTTCATAGTTAAGGAGGAAACAAGCATGCTCGCTCGCCCCATCGTCGTCACCGATCTCGATCGTCGACGCCTGGGATCGCTCATCGGCGACTCGGCCAATTTCGACCTGATTCATCGTCGCTATGCCGAAGATCTGGAGTACGAGCTGGAACGCGCCGAGACGGTCGATGCCACAAAGGTTCCGCCCGACGTCATCACGATGAACTCAACCGTACGGGTCAGCGACCTCGATAGCGGAGATACCGATACCTATACGTTGGTCTATCCGGACGATGCCAACGTCACCAAGAACCGGATTTCCGTGTTGGCGCCTGTCGGCACGGCG
>JAICIG010000643.1 GCA_025924495.1 Pirellulales bacterium
AAAACTTTGTAAGAGAGACATGGGGTACGATTCTCATAACCAAGCTTCGCCTCGCAGAAGGAAGTAGGACGCCCGAATCCTGCGGCCGTCGCAGAACACGAACACCGCCCAAGGAAATGCGTTCTCCCGGGCGCAAACGGCAATCCGCGTCGCTAAAGCAGACGGCATGCCAGCAGAGGGCGGCCAGGCAGGGACGGCGATTCAGCCCGGCAGATAAGTAATTGCAAAGCAGTGCTTTGCGCAAATCGCGCGAGCGGAGTGTTGATGGAGCGAGCGAGTCTGGCTGCCCTTTTTTATCGCAAGCGGCGCCGAGCACGCTAGCAATCTGACCCGCTCGACGGGCGCGGACACGGCGCGAACGCGAGCCCGGCTATCAACTCAGAGATTGAATGGAACCTTGCGCGAGCACATGCTGCTGTCCGCGTTTGGTTGGGGCCTTTAACAGCGAGCGCGCTCAAGGGAGAGACAACATGCCTCAGGCTGGCTTGCCCGCAGCGCTCGCCGCGATCGACGTGGCACGCTCACGGAGCGTGCGATTAATCACGACCGCGCCTTCGATCACCAGCAGAATTGCCAGCAGGAATAGCACGGTGCTGAGGGGGCCATTGACGTCAAAACGGCCTTGGCTCCAAACTTCTCGAACGGCGCTGGCCCAATTCCAAAGAATCAGGCTGAGCGAACAGAACGTCACAACGACCATGAATGCCGCTGGCAGCGCAACATAAATCCAACTCTTGCCGGTTCGCAAGAGCCAAACCGTCACGCCGATCAAGGTCAGCGCGGCCAGCAGTTGATTCGCGGTGCCGAACAAGTTCCAGAATACGGACCAGGCGGGCACTGGTTTGCCCGTCGCCGGGTTGGTCATCGTTTGCAGCACCAGATACATCGGCGGCGCCAACGTCAAAAGCGTACACGCCAGCCGCCCGGCCTTGCCGTGCCAGCCGGTGAACTCCTGCAGCACATATCGCCCTAGACGCGTGCAAACATCCAGCGTGTCGTAGATGAAGGTGGCAAAAGCAAGCAGGCAAAAACTGTAAAGGTAATCGTGAGCCGTTTGGTAATCGATTCCGACTGCGCTGCCGAACATGCCAATGAATCGCGAAACTCCCTGGGCGAAAATCTGGTCGGGATTGCCTTTCGATCCGGCAGAGAGAATCATCACGCAACTCAGCGAAATCACCGCCACGAACGCCTCAAGCAGCATGCAGCCGTAGCCGATGCTCTTGGCATCGGTCTCCGAACGAAGCTGTTTGGACGACGTGCCGGAACTGATCATCGAGTGGAAGCCGCTGCACGCGCCGCAGGCGATCGTGACGAACAACACGGGAAACAGGAACAATGCCGTGCCATTGGGCGCCACGTTCCAGCCAATGAATGACGGGTAATTGATGTCGATCGGCTGCCCCATCAGGGCTGCCGCCAGAATGCCCAAGAAGGCTAACGCGACGGTTGCGGAGAGAAAATATCCGCCGAGAAATCCGCGGGGCTGGAGCAGCGCCCAAACAGGCGTTACCGACGCTATGCCACAGTAGACCAACAGCAGAATGTCCCAAGTCTTCGCCGCTTTTCCGTCGTACCAGAGCGAATCCGGGATCGCCAAAGGCAAATGCCAACCGGCCCAGATGGATACCAGTACCAACGGCATGAAAATGACCGTCGCCCAGGTCAGAGACATCTTCGTGTAGCGAAGCAGCAAGCCCATGACCACCGCCAACAACAGATACATCATCGACGCGCTTGCAACAGCCGGCCCGCGCTCGTAGCTGCTTAATGCGGCCTGGTAGGCTTCCAGTTGAGCGGCGCTGGCGTTAGCGGGTAGCGCGTCGGGCTTCGGCGGCGCGAACGTCGTCGCGGTGATGTCGGTGAAAGCCACAATGATGTACACCAAGGCGATCCAGACGAACGACAAAAACAGCAGATACGCCCGGCGGCTCATGTGCTCGCGCACGATGTCAGGAATGCTGCGGGCCTTGTGCCGCACGCTCGCTACAAGCGACGTAAAATCGTGGACGCCGCCGATCAAAATGCTGCCTACCAAGATCCAAATCAGTGCCGGCAGCCAGCCGAACCAAAGTCCAGCCAGGATCGGTCCGACGATTGGCCCGGCGGCGGCGATCGCGGAAAAGTGCTGCGAAAACAGGTACGGCGCTGGCGTGGGTACAAAGTCCTCTCCATCGTTCACCTCGCAAGCCGGCGTCACGACGTCAGCGCGCAAATTGAGTTTGCCGACCAGCCAGCGGCCGTAAGTAAAATAGGCGGCCAGCAAGATCAGCCCGGCGCCAATGGTGATTCCCAACAGACTCATGTCGGCATTCCCTGCAATTTGATCGTTGGCGGGCGATCGGCGAGCCGCATGGATCGTCAAATCGCGACGTAATCTACCGTCTTACAATAGCTTACAGAGCTTTTACGCGGTAGTCGAACTCGCTGTTGCCACGCTTGGCGGCCTGCCCGCGACACCCCGCTCGAGCTGCATCCATTCCCCCTCCGGTCGGGCAGGTCGTTCCGGCATAATGTTTGCGAATTGATTATCTCGGCGATCATTCGATTTTATTTCGGTTTTTGCGCGAGGAGACTGCCATGACAGACCGCAGCCAAACAGAATCAAGAACATCAACCAAACGCGACGAGCGGAGCGTCACCGAACAAGTCGAAGCCCAAGCGGAACCGCATCCCGTCGCCGTAGGCGCCGCGGCGGCTGGCGGAGGCGCTGCTGGGGCGGCGGTTGGGGCCGCTGGCGGGGCAATTGCAGGGCCAATTGGGGCCGTTGCCGGGGCGGCCATCGGAGCGATCCTTGGCGGTCTGGCTGGCAAGCAGCTTGCCGAGTCGTTCACGCAAGAAGATCTTTATTTCCGCGAGCACTTCGCCAGCCAAGGTGCGGCGGCGCATGAGAGGAAATACGAAGACTACCAGCCTGCCTATCGGTACGGCTGGGAGGCTCATGGGCGATTCGAGGGAGCTTTTTTCGAAGAGGTTGAGCCGGAGCTTCAACGCGGTTGGACCACTGCGAAGCCATCGCTTCCTTGGGAAGAGGCCCGGCTCGCGGCCCGCG
>JAICIG010000644.1 GCA_025924495.1 Pirellulales bacterium
AGCACGCCGCTGTCAGCCGCCCTGAGTGAATGGGCGCCGGAAGGCAAG
This sequence comes from Pirellulales bacterium, assembly GCA_025924495.1. The sequence continues at coordinate 49 of JAICIG010000644.1, forward strand.
GCGGGCGGCCCGGTATACGAGGGCGGAGCGAGGCCTGACAAGCCGGCCGCGAGCTGCGGCCAGGCTGCGATTGGCCGCCACTCCTGCGCCCCGTCCGGGCAGGCGAGCGAGGCGGGGCCGATCTGCCCAGTCTGCAGGCAGGCAATCAGGTAGGCCCGACTGTGAGGGCCGTCGGTCCGGTTATCGACTAACAGCCACCAGCGAGGTCCGTCTGGCGAAAGGGTTTGTGGATGATTCGGCATCAGCGGTTTGCGGTGGAGACCTTTCCAGGCCTCGTTAGAATGAGGGGAATTCCGTTCGGTAGCGCGCCGTGAGAGTCGTTCGCACAATGGCCAAGTGTTGGAGAACGCCGCGAAATTCTTGCTCGATGGCGTTTTGCTGGGCACGCGATTCGTTGTACGTGCCCAATGGATCGCCAGCCGCGCCGCGGAGCATCGCCTCGAAGAACAGGGCAGGATCGTTCTGCCGCTCGACGTTGTCAGCGGTCAATCGCAAGAAATTTGAAAGTCGCAAGCCTGCTTCCAGCGCGTCCGGGTCCACATCCAAGGTCGGCAATCCCTCGATGACTGCAGCCGCTTGGCGAATCAGAGCAATTCTCTGAGCGGGCGTCGCGCCAGCCGGGACGGACACCAACGGCCGCAGAGATTCCCTCGCCTGGTTCCAGTACGCAAGCGTGGGGCGCCCATCGAAGGACGCTTCGATCGCGTGGTTGTTGACGCCGCCCAACATGCTCAATGCCATCATGCCGAAGCCGCACAGGAACACTAAGCCGGCCATTCCCCCGACCAACCACCAGACAAGCGAAGAGCCTGAGCCACGCGATGCGGAATGCTGGGTGATAATAACCGGCGCGACTGGCGCCGGCAGCGGCGGCGGAAAGGCAGCGAACTGAGGCCAGGCGAAGAGCGGTTGCCAATCGTGACCGCCGTCCAGGCAGGCCAGAGTGTCGCCCCGCAGTTGAGCGGCGTTCAAACGCGCCAGAATGTAGGCTTGGCTGTGAGGTCCCTCGGGGCGGCCGTCAATCAATAGCCACCAACGCGGCACGATGTTTTGATTTGGGAATGCACTGGCCTGCACGATTTCGCCCTCCTGGGTCATTCCATATAGTTGCCGGTCGCTCGCCTGCCGATCAGCTTTGCTGCTAGGTCCTGTGTTCTCGTAAGGTCTTGGTTTTAAAATTACGCGCCGGCCTCAAGCGGTCGCCATCCACGAGCGCACCGTGCGATCGCGACTGCACGAGACGATCGTGCGCCCGTCCGGCGATAACGCCACTCCCGTCACGACGCCCCGGTGTCCCAGAAAGCACGCGAGCTGAACAGCGCGCTCGATGTCCCATAGTCGCACAGAGCCATCCGAACCGCCGGAAGCCGCGAAGGCGCCGTTGGCGCTGACGGCGAGTCGCATTACGGGCCCCGAATGTCCCGCCATGACCGCACACGGAGTCCCGCGAGCAAGATCCCAGAGCCAGATGACCCCATCTCCCCCTGCCAGCACATAGGGCCACTGTGGCAGGGTTGCCACCGACCAAAGGCGTCCGGCGTCAGCTCGTAGACTCTGCAATAGCGCACCACTCTCACCGTCCCACACTCGTAGCAGTCCGTCCTCCCCGCCTGAGATCAACCTGCGACAATCCGTGGCAAAACCGACGCCGCGAACCTTGCCCTGCGTTCCTTTGAGTCGCACGATTCGATTGTCGCCGGCAAGGCTCAGCACTCGAATGATGCCATCGTCACAGCCCGCGGCGATCCAGCGGCCATCGGACGAGGTCGCAAGGCAGGCGACCGGCGATCTTGAACGCAGTCGCGGTTCGCCATCGAACGGATCGAGCGTGCGATTCTGCCGAGGATCTTGGAGCCGAAAGGCGCAGACAAGGCCGTCCGCGCAGCTGACCCAGACGGATTGATCCGCCTGGGATAAACTCAGGGCCGTTCCAGCGTGGTGCGATTCCGCCCAGACCGAAATCTCCCGTCCAGATTGCACATTCCACATCCGCAACATGCGATCGGCGCCCAGCGTCACGGCATGGCGACCGTCTGGCGTCAAAATTACGCCTTCGAGCGCTGCGGCGAGAGGCATACGAAACACGCCCGTCCGCCATGTCAGAAACAAATTACGAACAATCGCGAAAACGGCGACGCCGGGAAAGATTGCAACGCCAATGGCCAGCCGCGGGAATCGCTTCGCCAATCCGCCAGCCACGAGATGAATGCAAGCAAAGGCCAGCAGCCCGGCAGCTAATGCAAGCGCCGCCGCAATAAGTTCGATCGCCCACAGCGGGAGTACAAACCGGCGCCGAGACGGATCGCTCGAAACGCTGGAATTCGCCGAAGCTTGCGTGACTTGCACAAGGGCGTGGGAAGTAGCGGGCGGCGCCGCCGGTAGTGAAAAACGAGGCGCTGGTTGTAGCGGGCTGAGCAGCTCCGTCAACTCGCCGAACGGTTTCCAGGCAGCGCCGTTCTCGGAAACGGGAGTCTGCGAATTTAGGCAACCTTTGCTTGCTAAGTCTTGCAGCTCGGATGCTGACAGCGGGCCGAGCGGATCGCCTTTCAGCTGGATGTAGAATTGCCGCTCGGACAAAACTCGGGCCGGAGTCTCACCCGGCCCAGCGACAGCAGTGCGCGGCGACGCTTCAGGCATTTGAAATTGGCGTTGGCACGAAGGGCAAAGAACGTGCTGCCCTGCGAGGCTGCCGTCGTCGAACATCGCCGTTTTACAACCAGGACAAATCACCGTCGACGCAGGCGCGTTAGTATGCCGCGGCGACGAAGGCGATGCGGTCGCGGGTACGCTGTGCGTTGAATCGGCCGGCGCGACTGGAGCAAAACGCTTCGACTCGACGGGGGATTCCTGAGTTCTATGAAGAGAGCGGCCTCCAGGAATAAAGCTTTCAGCACACGCCGGGCATTTAATCCGCTCAGCGAGCTTTTTATGCGGAACTGATAGTGCGGTTTGGCAGTGCGGG
>JAICIG010000645.1 GCA_025924495.1 Pirellulales bacterium
CACGCCCAAAGTGATTCCCACCCAGGCCAACTTCGTCGAGACCCGCACCAACTACATCATCAGCGCCTCGGGCGGAGTCGCCATCAACAGCTGGGGCGCCGCCGATGCCAAAGAAACCAGCGACGAACTGGCGCCCGTTCGCAAGCAGGTCGACGAAAGCCGCGCGAAGAACTGGTGGTGGAACTAGGCAGGGCGGGAAAGAGCAGATATCGGCCCCAGGTAGTTCGCCGAGTCGCGGGGGCGAACTCGTCGCCCCAAGCAATCAAATTGATTGCTCGATTCTTCCGCGGTAGCTTCAAAAGCGGTACGGCTGTCTTGCCGTTTGAAGAGATTCCGGCGGGCTAGATCGGCGCGCGGGCTGGCGCCGCAGCCGATTGTCGTCGAGCTCGTGATTCTCCCGGCCGATTAGTTCGTTTCCGTGGCACTCGTCGCTTCGCTCAATTTGTCCGTTTTGCTTGACGAGTTGCTTGCCGTGATGTGATCGCCTGACTCTCGCGTCGCGGTAAACTAATGGCGACGTCGAAGGAAATGGTCGTGGTGACCGTCAGGCCACCCGGCATGTTACCGAAATGCTGCGGCTGCTGATTCGTTCTCCTGGTCGACGCGGCGCCGGTGCTCGAATCGCTGAGCGAGGAACCGCGGCTGGGCGTCCCCGATCCGCAGTCAGTCCGAGGAGGCCCATTACTCCACAGATAAACTTCAAGCTAGCGGCAAGAATTAGCGACTGGGTACAATTCCCCGCCCAGGCCATTAGAGACGCTGTGGCCTTGGCAACTGAGAAGAGGCACTGAATCGATGTCACGACACTTACTTGTTCGATGCAAATACGAAGGGCTCGTCGAACGGGGCCAAGAGGAACTAGGTCGCATTCTCAACGTAGAGATCAATAAGCAGGAAACTCCTGTGGGCAAATCCTACCTGTTCTCGTCAATGGGAATTGACGGCGCATTCTACGAATCGAGAATCGGTGACTATGTGAAGGATCGGCGGCTTATCGACTATTCCTTCGTTCTAGATGTTTCGCTCTATGCCACCCTTACGGGCCGCATGTATTCGGAAGTCGATGCGCTTTATGAGATCGCATTGTTTCTTGCCAGTTTCATAACGAGCAAGCTGGGATGGCCGACGATTGTCTGCACGGAAGAAGATGTTGTTATGGATGAAGTGAACCCGTGATCGATGCCATGTCATTGCTGCAATGCAATACCTTTGCTCACGATCTTCGCAGGCTTTGCCGGCTTGAAGGGCGGCAATCTTGCTGGCTCAGGAGGCTTTCACGCTCGAACATCTATACGATTGAAAGCGGTGATTGCGGCTTCATGCTCGAGTTCTTGTCCGCTGCCTCATCAACCGGTCTTCTGGCTGTCCCACCTACCCAGATTCCTGCGTGCATGGTCGGCAAAGGAGAGTTGCGAGCGTTGATAGGGCATACGATTTTGGGCCGTGCAATGCGTGGTTGCGCGAAGAAATTTTGGACGAATATGGAGAGACCGCAGGGCGCATCGGGATGGCCTGAGCATTCGGTCTATTGCTCGCATCAAGCATCATTCCCGTCGCAAGGTGCGTGAGGCTTGGCGGAGTCGGAGCCTCGCAAGCACACGGAAAGAAGCCGGCGGCAACTCCAGAGCTGGACATGTTCAAACCGATCATCGACCAGATTCTGGTTGACCACGAGCAACCTCTACGACGCCGCCCAGCCGGCCTGGCAAGCGAGTGTCTCACGCCCAACCGAATTCAAACCGTCTGCCGAGCCGAATGCGTCCAAACGCGCGGCTGATTTCAGGAGTTAGCAAATGTAGTCGTTTACTTGGCGACTTCCTGCCATTCCTGGCGGCGGCCGTGCCGATCGCCGCCCACGCCAGCGTCGCTCGCTCCGCTCGAAAACTCACGACGGCCAGGCTCGCGACTCGGGCTTGTTGAGCGGGTGCTGATCGCGGCGGCCGTCAACATAAGCGGCAACCCATTCGCTCAACCGTTGACCAAGTTTGCGGCAAGCGGCTTGAACGTCTGCCTCGCGCGGTTCGCGGGCGGCGACTGCACCGTAATGGGCCGTCGTCGTCTTGCCTGCGTAGTCCGTCAGGCCGAACACCAGAAAGCCGAAATTCATGAGCACGGTCAACAGCGACTGGCAGGCCATCTCGCTGCCGCCGCCCCAGCCGCCTGATGAAGAAAACGCGCAAGCAATCTTGCCGTCGACTTTCATCCAGTGATTGAACATCGTTTCGTCCCAAAAACGCTTCATTTTCCAGGACAGCAAACCCATATTGGTCGGGCTGCCCACAGCCAAGCCATCGCACCAATGGACGTCGTCGGGCCCGGCCTCGTCGACCCGGCGGACTCGCACCTCACAGCCCGCAATTGAAGTTGCGCCTTCGGCGACGAGCGCCGCCATCTTGGCGGTGTGGCCGCTGGCCGAGTCGAACAGGACCAGAATCTTTCCCATGCCGTCTCCTTGTTTTACCACTGCTGCCGCGTGCTTGGCGTCTCGCACCGGTTACCGAGTTCGTGAAGCATCGCACAGTCGCCGGCGAATATTCGCCGGCGACTGTGCAATGTAATGCGGTAGATCCAAATCAAACGGCTAGGAGAGTCGATTTACGCCCCCGGCCGCGGGCGGCGGCGGGGTGTTGCGATACTCGGCGCTGTCGATGAGTTCGATCTGGATGGTGCGCTGCGTGGCGCCGACTTGGAAGGCGGCCACGTAATTGGCCAGTTCTTGCGAGGTCGGATTGCGGTCCAGATACTGCTGGAAGAAGGCGGTCGTCAAGTTCTGGTAGTACTCCACGCTGCTGTTGAACCCGTTCACCACGTCAGTGCGGGTCATCGCTCCGCTGTCCAACTTGCCAGTCCAATAGGCCAACCCGACCTGGTCAGGGTGACGATTCAACAGCCGGTCGTAAAGCGCCGTGACCCAGGCCGCATTGGGCGACAGAGTCGGATTCGCTTGTCCGGCCGAAGCGAAGAACTCCGGCGAGCTGATCATGCCTGCCACCACCGGTTCGGG
>JAICIG010000646.1 GCA_025924495.1 Pirellulales bacterium
AGCTCAGGACGCCGGCGAGCAAATCGCGAGTTGAATGCGATGATCTCCTGAGTCGGATCTCGTCGCACGCCTTGCATTGGTTTCTGCTCCCCGCAAACGCTTGCGCTCGCTCGCTCAACGCGAGCGAGCGAGGGGCGGCTGCGATTTGGGTTCTTCGCTCGCCAATTGTTTTCCCAGCGTGCTGTGATGGCGGCTGTAGGCGAAGTAGATCACCATGCCGATCGCCAGCCAGCCGATCAGCCGTAACCAGTTCTCGGAAGGCAGCGAGAACATCAATAGCAGGCAAAAACAGATGCCAAGAATCGGTACCAGTGGCACCAACGGCGCTCTAAAGGGACGTTCGACATCCGGGTGCGTCTTGCGCATCACGAGAACGGCGCCGCAGACAATGACAAATGCCAGCAATGTGCCGATGTTTACCAATTCCGATAAGACGTCGATTGGGAGCAAGGCCGCCATCGGGCCTACAAAGGCGCCGGTCAGCAGCGTCGACTTCCAGGGTGTTTGAAACCGCGGATGGATTGTGGCGAAGAACCCTTTAGGCAACAGCCCGTCGCGCGCCATGGCGAGCAGAATCCGCGGCTGGCTGAGCATCATCACCAGCAACACCGACGTCATGCCGGCCACGGCCGCGAAGGCGATGAGGAATTGTGCCCACTTCAACCCGATCGCGCCGAAGGCCGCAGAAACGGCTGCGTCCTTGTCGATTTGGTCGTACGGAACCATGCCGGTGAGCACGGCGGCAACGGCGATATATAGTACTGTGCAGATCACCAGCGACGTGATAATCGCAATCGGTACGTCGCGCTTCGGGTTGCGGGCTTCCTCGGCCTGCGTCGAGACCGCGTCAAAGCCGATATAGGCGAAAAAAATGACCGAAGCGGCCGCCAACACGCCTACCGGTCGCCCGCCTGCGTCGGTCTGCCCCGCTATGTCCCAGCCAAAGAGTTTGATTCCCGTGTAGCCATACGGCGCAAACGGATGCCAGTTTTCCGGGTTGACGTAGTAGCCGCCGACGGCGATCACGAACAGCACTACGCTGACTTTGACGACCACCATCGCGGCGTTGAACCAGGCGCTTTCGCGCATGCCGCGGATGAGCACGCAGGTGATGATCGCCGTGACGGCCAGGGCCGGCGCGTCGAACCAGTTGCCCGTGCTGACGTATTCGCCCAGCAAACTGTCGTACTGGAACGGCGCACTGGAGATCTGCTTCGGCACGCTCCATTTCACCAACTTGAGAAAGTCTTGCAGGTAATGCGACCAGCCATGAGCCACCGTGGCGGCGCCGACTGCATATTCCAGTACAAGATCCCAACCAATGATCCAGGCAAACAGCTCACCGAGCGTAACGTAGGCATACGTGTATGCGGAACCCGCGACCGGCGCCATGGCGGCGAACTCGGCGTAGCATAGCGCCGCAAAAACGCAGGCCAACCCCGCCACGACGAACGACAACGTCAGCGCCGGCCCGGCCGTGTCGTTGGCTGCCTTCCCCACCAACACGAAGATGCCGGCGCCGATGATCGCGCCGACGCCCATCGCGCTTAAGCCGACCGGCCCGAGCACGCGGCTGAGACGGTGGCCGTCGGCCATCTCTTCGTGCAATGTGTGCAAGGATTTTCTCGCGAAGAGCTGGTTTTTCGCCATGGAAGATATTGAAAAAAGATTGGTGGGCGAATCGTTTGCGGGGTATGGTAGCAGCCATAGCCTTGTGGGTCCACGCTTTTAGCGACGCGATCGCGCTTTTTGGCGTGCTCTTGTCGGATCCAGCCATCTCGGGAAATCCAATGACCAGCGGCTTTAATTTCCGTTATAGGGGCGGGCGCTGCGTGTCGGCTGCAACCGCATTGCGCAAGGTATGTCGCAGTTGCATTGGAGCAGCGTGTCTGATTGTCATCGCCTGCGCCGGATTCGTGGCAAGCGCGGCGAGATTGCGAGCCGACGAGTTCGGGTTGACAGTGCAGGCGCGCCACAATTTGGTGGTGACCGACTCCGAACCCGCCTCGCGCGTGGGGCTGTCCATTCTTCAGCAAGGCGGAAACGCTGTTGATGCGGCAGTGGCAACGGCGCTGGCAATGGCCGTCACGTTTCCCGAAGCAGGCAATCTAGGCGGCGGCGGCTTCATGCTGGTCTATCCAACCGACGGGCGGAAACCGGCCTGCATCGAGTACCGCGAGACTGCGCCGGCCGCCGCTACCGCCGAGATGTTTTCGCTTTCCGACAGCAAGTATGGGCACAAAATCGTCGCAGTGCCCGGCACCGTCCGTGGCTTGGAGCTAGCCCATCGGCAGTTCGGCAAACTGCCCTGGAAACAACTCGTCGCCCCTGCCATTCAACTGGCCGACCAAGGCTTCGTGCTTGGGGCGCCGCTGGCCGAATCGTTGAATGCGCTGGTCGCGTCTGCGGGCGGTTTTCCCGAACTGCAGCGAGTCTTCGGCAAAGCCGGCGGACGCGAGCGCTGGACCGCCGGCGATCGGCTGGTGCAGAAAGACCTGGCCCGCACGCTCCAACTGATTGCCGACGAAGGGCCCGACGCCTTCTATCGCGGGGAGATCGCCGAGAAGTTGGTTGCCGAAATGCGCACCGGCGGCGGATTGATCACCGCCGGCGATCTGGCCGCCTACGAAGCAAAAATTCGCACGCCCGTGCATGGCACATTCCGCGGCTATGAAATTTACGGCGCTCCGCCCCCGAGCTCGGGCGGAATCGGCGTCATCGAAGCCTTGAATATCCTCGAGCACTTCGACCTTCAGCCGGGCGAGCGTTGCTCGCCGCGCGCGATGCATCTGACTATTGAGGCAATGCGCCGAGCGTTTTGTGATCGTGCGCGGCACCTAGGCGATCCAGATTTCATCGACATCCCCCCTCGCCTGCTAGACAAGCACTACGCTCGCCAACTCGCCCGCGAAATCGATCCGGAACATGCGACCCCGAGCGAGCAATTAGCGCCGGAAATCGTTCTCGCCG
>JAICIG010000647.1 GCA_025924495.1 Pirellulales bacterium
GCCGCGGCCCGGCCGGCCGATCCCTTCGCAACGACCAAGAGCGAAGAGAACAACTTCAAACCTGCGACGGAACAACACACGGGCCTCGTCTTAGTCATCGCACTGTCGACTTTTCGCTATCAGGCGAACAAGGAACGGTTCTTGTTGATGCCCGGCGACGACGTGCAGCTTACGTTTCCTAGTGCCGGCAATCCGCCGAAGGCAATCAACGACTATTTCACGGTCGTTGATTTCTACGAGAGCAAGATGAGCGAGTACGACTCGACGTTCGTGTTCGTGCCTATCGACAAACTGCAAGAGATGCGCGGCATGATCGATCCGACATCCAGCATAGGATACGTCAACAGCATTCAGATTCGCCTGAAAAACGAGCGCGACGGCGATTTGGTGCGCGACAAGCTGCGAGAGGCCTTCCCGCCCGAACTTTACAACATCTCCACCTGGCGCGACAAGCAGGGTCCGCTCTTGGCTGCGGTGCAGATGGAGACGGCGATCTTGAACGTGTTGTTGTTCATGATCATCGCCGTGGCCGGCTTCGGCATTCTGGCGATCTTCTTCATGATTGTAGTCGAGAAGACGCGCGACATCGGCATCCTCAAAGCGCTCGGCGCCTCGGGCCGCGGGATCATGGGCATTTTCCTGGCCTATGGCCTGTCGCTGGGCATGGTCGGCTCGGGCGTGGGCATGGTGCTGGGCCTGATCTTCGTCGTTCGCATCAACGAGATTGCTTCGCTGCTCAGCAAGATCACGGGGCACGAAGTGTTCGATCCGTCGATTTATTACTTCTACAAGATTCCTACGATCATCGAGCCGTTTACGGTCGGCTGGATCGTCTGCGGCGCGATGGCCATTGCCGTGCTGGCCAGCGTATTGCCGGCGCGCCGCGCCGCTCGATTGCACCCGGTGGAGGCCTTGCGTTATGAGTGATGCTCACCCCGTCGCCCCTCCTTCGCGTATTCCGCGCCGCCGCACCGCGCCGGGGCTGAATGGACCTCATGCCGAGTTGCCAGAAGCGCTGGCGGATTCCGTCGCGCAGACCGCGCGAATGGAATCGGTCGCGCTGTACAAAAGCTATCGCAAGGGTCGAGTGACCATCCCGGTTTTGCGCGGCGTCGACATGCAGGTCCGCGCTGGGGAGTTCCTGGCAATCATCGGCCAGAGCGGCTCGGGTAAGAGTACGCTGTTACACCTGCTCGGCACGCTCGACGCCCCGGACCAGGGAGAAGTGCGCTACAATGGCCAACGCATCGACAATCTGTCGACCGCCAAGCGCGACCAGTTGCGCAATCGCCAGATTGGGATGATCTTTCAGTTCTATCACCTGCTGCCCGAGTTCTCGGCGCTGGAGAATGTGCTCTCGCCGCTGATGATCGCCTCGGGCGCTATCGGCTATTACCGCCGCCGCCGCGAGCACATGGCCCGAGCCAAGGAACTGCTCGATCTGGTGGGACTTGGCCGCCGCTTGAAGCACAAACCTCGCGAGCTTTCAGGGGGCGAGATGCAACGAGCGGCGATCGCCCGCGCGCTGGTCGCCGGGCCCGATGTGTTGCTAGCCGACGAACCGACCGGAAATCTCGATCGCTCGACGGGCCAGGAAATCCTCAAAATCCTGCGAACCTTGAACCGCCAGCAGGGCCTCACTATAGTCATGGTGACGCACGATCTGGCCATTGCCGAACAGGCCGACCGGGTGGTTCGGCTCGTCGAAGGCCAGGTGCAAAACGCCTGATTGCGGGTCGGGGCGGGCGATCCACGCAGGAAAGTCCGTGTCTTGGCTGGCAGGCCGATCACGAAATCACGAGAGGGCGAAAGCACGAATTGATCGCCAAGAGAGCGATTCGGTTCGCGGCGGGCCGTCAGCCGAGGTAGAGTCGGCACCTCTGCTTTCGTGTTTTCCGTCTTTCGTGCTGCCGTGGCCGGCGCCTTGTTTTCAATATCGATTCCACGCGAAGAAATTTGCCCATGTCGCTTAAGATCTTTATCAGTGGCCAGTTGTACGACAAGGAAGACGCCAAGATCAGCGTCTACGACCACGGCCTGCTGTATGGCGACGGCGTGTTCGAAGGCATTCGCAGCTATGGCGGCAAGGTATTCCGCCTCGAAGAGCATCTCGATCGACTGTGGGATTCGGCCAAAGCCATCTGGCTGAAGATTCCCATGACCAAAGAAGCGGTGAGCAAGGCGGTTTACGACACCCTGCAGGTCAACAACATCAGCGACGGCTATATCCGCCTGGTCGTGACGCGCGGGGCTGGCACGCTCGGCCTGGACCCTAACCGCACCTCCGATCCGCAAGTGATCATCATCGCCGATAAGATCTCGCTCTATCCGCGCGAGATGTATGAACAGGGGTTAAAGATTGTCACCGTCAGCGTGGTCCGCAACCATGCCGCGGCGCTCAGTCCCCGGATCAAGTCGCTGAACTATCTCAACAACATTCTCGCCAAGATCGAAGGTATGAACGCGGGCTGCGTCGAGGCGCTGATGCTCAACACCAAGGGAGAAGTAGCCGAGTGCACCGGCGACAACATCTTTCTGGTTCGCGGCGGAGTGCTGCTCACGCCGCCGATCGAAGCCGGCATTCTGGAAGGGGTCACGCGGCAGGCGGTCATCGATCTGGCCAAAGAGGCCAAACTCGAGGTCCGCGAGATCCCGCTGACCAAGCACGACGTTTACATCGCCGACGAGTGCTTTTTAACGGGCACTGCGGCGGAAGTGATTCCAGTCGTCAAGGTGGACGATCGCGAGATCGGCGCAGGCAAGCCCGGGCCGGTGACTCGCGACTTGCTCGAGCGGTTCCACAAACTGGCTCGTGCCTAACGCCTTTTTCGTTAGCAGCATCCGACGTGCGGGAGCCTGTAAATCTTTTTGTGTCACGCCAGCGGGGAACGTGATTTGCTTTACTTGGGCAGGCGGCCCTCAAACAGGATCGCGAAGTGGTTGAGCGC
>JAICIG010000648.1 GCA_025924495.1 Pirellulales bacterium
GAGGGCTTTTGTGCGCCTGCTCGGCGTCACGCCCGCGAACTACGCTGCGGCGATGCGTTGACGCAAACTCACGCTGCGACCATACGAACGCGGGATTCACAAGCGCAGATGCTGCCACACATCTACTCCGTGCATGTTGGGCAGTCCAACATGCCGGCCGACAAACCAGGCCGCCCGTCGAATACCTGGGAAAACTATCTGGCGGCGGTTTTCGTCCGCTCAAACCGCTGAATGAAGCCCTGCGTGGTCATGAAGTAGATCTCGCCGGTTTCATCTTCGCCGAAGGAAAGCACGGGCAGAATGTTGCCGCCGATCGGCTGGTTGGCGGTGACGATCTGCTTGTCGAAATCGTAACGCAAGGCGTACAGCTTGCCGGTTACATAGTCGGCATAAAGATAGGCGCCGACCAGTTCGGGCACGCGTTTGCCGCGATAAACGAAGCCGCCGGTAATCGACTTGCCGACGTCGTGGTGGTACTCGAAGATCGGCTCGATGATGTCCTCGCGCGGCGTGGCTAGCCCGCCGACGCCGAACGGGTGCTTCGCCTCGCGGAGGTTCCAGCCGTAATTGCCGCCACGCACGATGATGTCGATTTCTTCCCAGATGTCCTGCCCCACATCGGCCGCCCAGCAAACGCCCGTCTGGCGATCGAACGACAGCCGCCAGATGTTGCGCACGCCGTAAGCCCAGATCTCGGGCTGCGCCTCGGGATACTTGATAAACGGATTGTCCTTGGGAACGGCGTAGTTCTTGCCTTTGTCTTTGTGGTCGACATCGATCCTCAGAATCGAACCCAACAGCGTCTTCAAATTCTGGCCATTGCCAAACGGGTCGTTCGCTTTACCGCCGTCGCCAAGAGCGATGTACAGGTAACCATCGGGGCCGAAGGCGATCGTGCCGCCGTTGTGGTTCCAGAAGGGCTGCGGAATCCGCATGATCTCTTCTTCCGACTTCGGATCGATCCGCTTGCCGTCCTTGGCCAGCTTGAACCGCGAGATCACCGACATCAGCGGAACTTCGGTCGTCGTGTAATAGACGAATAGCTCGCCGTTGTCTTTGAACTTGGGATGGAAAGCCATGCCCAAGAACCCTTCTTCGTTCTGCGTGTCTTTGTAGCTCACCTTGTCTTCGAGATCGAAGAACAGCTCGGCCTGCTCGGCGCCCTGCTCGTTCGGGAAGACATAGACCTTGCCGAGCTGCGAGGCGACGAACACCCGGTTCGTGCCGTCTCCGGCATGCGTTAGAATGATCGGACGAACGAATTCCAAGTTCGGAAAGGCACGCGCGGCCTGGATCGGCAGCGGCCGTTCATCGAGTTGCACGGCCGGATAGTCGGCCAAGGTCAGCGAGGAGAGCGTGCCCGCCATCATATCGGGCACGAGCAACTGCTTGCCATCGGCGCTCAGGCAGATATCGGCCGCCGACTTGAAGGCATCGGACAATAACGTCGGCGAGTGGCTTTCTTTATCGATTACCGAGACGCGACCGGTCGTCCACTCGCTGACATAGACTTTGCCGTTCTTATCGCGCGCCAGACCGTCGCCTCCCGGGAAGCCGGTCACGTAGCGCTGCGCCTTGCCGTCGTCGAGGCTGATGCGATGGATTTCGCCCGAGACGAAGTCGAGCATCAGCAGATGCTTCGCATCATCGACCAGCAGCCCATTGGGCCCCTGCAATCCCTTGGCCTTCGTGCTGTCGGTAACGAGCGTCACTTTGCCTTCGGGCGAGATGCGGAAGATGGCGCCTTGCCCCCCTTTCAAATCTCCCGAGTCGGAGACGTAGAGCACGCCTTGGTCATCGATCGCCAGGTCATTTAAAAACAGCGGCTTCGTCGGAAACGCATCGCCTGCCGCAAAAACAGCGGCCTTGCCGTTGGCGCCAATCTTCCAGACACGCTGCTTGTCGGCGACAAAGATACTGTCTTTCCAGCAGGCAAGCCCCTTCGGATCGTCGAGGTCCTGGGCGATCGTCTTGGCTTTGCCATCGACGACTTCTACCACCGAGCCGTCGCCATTCTTGTCGAACTCGCCGATCAGCGAAACGAAGATTCGCCCGTCGTCGTTGACGGCGACCGATTCCGGATTCTTCAATCCTTTGACCAATAGCTTCGGTTCGGCCGCCATGGCCGAGGAAATGCTGAGCGTCAGCGCGGCCAGGACGACGATCGCCCTCCCCGAGGCTCGATTGCTCCAAGTTGCGAACATGCACACTCCAGAAAACAGGTTGTTGTTGATGGCGTGGTAAACCGTGGGCTCCTATTGTGACAGCCGGTAAGGCCGCTGTCAGGATGGCCTGCCAAACAGGGGGAATCTGTCTGATTCCTCATGCCTTACGGACTCCAACTGTACGGATCGCGGCTGTAAGCAAGCGACGATCGAGCGGTGGCCGGCGGTAGCAAACTCTTCATGGAAATCGGCTTACACCTTAGCCGGCGAAGACCCAAAGGCGGCGTTGGCTCGATGCATTCGCCGTCCGGCTGCTGTGCTGGCCGCAGCAACAGGCTAAGATAAAAATTTGCCGTTGCGTGGCCGGATGTGGACAATTCAGACATCCAAATAAGTCTGCAGCTAGGCTTTGCTGGCCCGGGACCGGCATAAATCTAGGATAAACTTGAACATGATCCCAACGACCTTCAGGGTCCGCTCCTTTTGGCTGGCATGGGCGTTTGTGGTCGCTGTGGCGGTTGAAGCTCCTCGTGCCGCCAACGCGGCTGTGGAACCGCAGGCAGCGGCGGCTCAAGTCGAATTCGTCCGCGATATCCGGCCGATTTTCGAAAAGCATTGCTTCGACTGCCACGGCCCAGGGTCGCAGGAGGGGGGATTCAAACTCAACCTGCGCGCCGCGGCGCTGGCTGGCGGCGATTCGGGCGAGAAGGCGATTGTGCCCGGCAAGCCCGAAGCCAGCCGGTTGATCAAGCTGGTCGGCGGCAAGGA
>JAICIG010000649.1 GCA_025924495.1 Pirellulales bacterium
CAACAGGCGGTTGCGGCGCTCGCCCCCGAGCTCGATCGGCGCCAGGAGCTGCAAGTCTGCGGTCGCTTGTTGGCGCGCGGGCTTGTGCCGCCGGCTGATTTTATCGAGTGGGCGGAAGGCAATCGCCGCGCTTTCGGCCCTATGGTGCTCTGGCTCGCAAGGCTCTCGGCCGCCGCCGTGATGTTGCTCGCGGCAGCGTTGTTCTTGCATTTGACGCCTGCCGAAGTCGGCGGAACCGCCTTAGCCTTGGTCGTGACCGCGAACATCTTAATGACGGCGATCTTCGGTGGCCGAGTCTTCAGCGCTTATCGCGCCGTCGCGGCGGGCGCGCTCGAGGCTCGGCTCAACCATGCCCTCTTTCAACTGTCCGCCGGCTTTCCCGCCCAAGGCGCCATGCTGGTCAGAATCACCGCCCAGGCCGCTACGGCGAGGCGCCACCTAAGCAGACTCGAAAAGCTCGTCGCGCTGGCCGACCTGCGACGATCGCCCTTATTCTACTTGCCGCTACAGTTCCTGTTCCTCTGGGATTTTCACGTCGTCGACTTACTCCAGCGCTGGCGATCTGGCGCCGGGCGGTTCTATCGCAGCTGGCTCGACGCTGTCGCCGAGCTAGAAGCCTTGTGTTCTCTCGCCTCGTTGGTGCACGATAATCCTGGTTGGGCGTTTCCGGAAATCAGCACGGACGCGCCGCGCCTGATCTGCGCCAGCGATCTTGGGCATCCTCTGTTGAGTGAAGCGATTCGCGTCGTCAACGACGTCTCGGTCGGTCCGCCGGGCGAAATCCTGATGGTCACCGGATCGAACATGTCGGGCAAGAGCACGCTGTTGCGGTCGATCGGCGTCAACGTCGTGCTGGCGCAGGCCGGGGCGCCCGTCTGCGCTAGCCGCATGAGCTTGCCGCCCATCGAGCTGGTGACGGTGATGCGCGTGTCCGACTCGCTGGAACGCGGCGTCTCGTTATTCATGGCGGAGTTAAACCGCTTGAAGTACGTGGTCGAGCGAGCTAATGCTTCGACGTCGCGCCCCGACCGCCAGCTTTGCTACTTGCTCGATGAAATTCTGCACGGCACGAATACCGCGGAGCGCCATCTGGCCGCCGTCCGAATTCTGCGGCGCCTGGTGGATGCAGGCGCGATTGGCGCCGTCTCGACCCACGACTTGTCGCTTTGCAGCGAACCGGCGTTGGCGGACCATTCGCGCAACGTCCACTTCCAGGAAACCATCCATCCAGACGGGGACCGCGTGCGAATGACCTTCGATTATCAACTGCGTCCCGGCATTGCCCAGACTACAAACGTTCGCTTTCTGCTGGATGCCGTCGGACTGCCAGCGCTCGAAGGCGAGAGTTGAATGTGGCGAAACCCTAGCTGGTCGTTGTGGTGGAAAAAATTGAACGGCAATGCCGCCTATTTGGCGTCGGCAGAAAGTCGCTGTAACAGATTTTGTCCGACCTCTTGCAGTCGCTCGGCGCTTCCAAGGGCTGCGCGACTCCAGGGACCGATCTCGGCTTCGTAGCCCCCTTCCGCGTAAGCGCGGCGAATGGGAAAATAGCCGAGATAGCCATTGGCATAGCCCACGACAAAGTCGGCTCCTGAGCGTTTCAGGGCCATTCCTGTTTCGACGAAGGGTTCGCCAGGCACACTGACCCATTTTACTGGGCCGACTCGCATAGCCTGCACTTCCGCGCAGAGAGGCGATTCATTCAACTTGCGAGCGAGGCGGAGCACGCGCTGATTTAGCGCGCTGGGGTCCTCGGCCGCGCGTTGTTCGGCTTCCGATACCGAGGGACACGTTCGGGCGTCGAGGTCGCAAGATTCGGAGATTGATGTTACGGCGTCAACCTCGAGCGACGGTTTGACCTGCAGTTGCTTGATCATTGCTAAAGCCGCATTGGCCAGCGTCCTTCCGGCAGCATCGACATCATCGAAGTTCGTCGATACGTTAAGCGCGTTGATATTTCCTGCTGCGCCTTGCGTGAAAAGGCAGATGGAACCGGGTAAAGCCTGTTCAACGATTCGAGTCGCCGCGCCGGGATAGTCGGCCGACACGGGCGGCAGAAGCATGGCGATGACGGGGTGGGCAGTAAAATTGAGCAAGATGCTGTGCGGCTCGCCGTCCGTGGTTTCGAGATAGAGGACCCCGAGCTGTTCGTCGAGCGCCCACGGCTGCGCCACATCGGCCTCGGCGGGCACTGGCCCGTGCCGGTTCAGCTTGCCGTCTTTCGTCACAATGCGGCGGTAACGAGCGAAGTTTTCAACGCGCGTTTTTCCTGACCGAACGCGCACCGGCACGCGTCGCTGCCAGGCTTCAATGATTGCCTGAGCAAGGTCTTCGAGATGCTTTTCGATCCACTGCGGCACGCGAGGAACCTCGCGAAACGGCGTCAGACCAATGGTCTCGGGCGCCGAATGCGTGTGCGAAGCGGCGAGCATGATCGATTCCGGCCGCAAACTGGTTTTGGCGGCCGCACGCTCGCGCAATTCGCGAGTAAAGTCGCGGCCCGCGCCAAGAATAGAGTTATCATAGCCGATCGAATCGACGGCCAGGATTGCCAGCGATTGCCGCCCATCGTCAAACACCAATGCCCTGGCGTAAAGGTCATCATGCACTCCAACAAACGGCGCATGCGTGCCATTGCCTGACGACGTGAGGTACGGAACCCACGGCGGCGGCGTCACCTTCCGTTTGGCGACGCCTGCCTGAATGATGCTCTCGGCGCCATGGGACGAGGGAATGCTCCCGCCAGCGATGACCAAGAGCAGTGCAAAGAGCGCGCGGGAGCTCTTGATAGCTGCTCGCGGTTTCGTCTCTGAAGAACTGGCCCAAGAACGACGAGATTTGCCGCGCGCCCGACGGCTGACAATTCCGACTTGCATTCCAATCTCCTCGTCATTTCTTGCAGGCGTGATCGGGGATAATCGGGCGAAC
>JAICIG010000650.1 GCA_025924495.1 Pirellulales bacterium
CGCCGTTTAGGCCTCGGCCCCTTGGGCATTGGCTACCAGGTCGGCGCCATGTTCACGCAAAGCAATTTCTACGGAAACCAGGTCAACGGTCTGGAAACGAAAGAACGCGACCAGCAGTTCGTCACGGCAGGTCTGTTTCGCAGAGCCCGTCGTTGCGGAATCCAAGGGGGCGCCGTATTCGACTATCTGCACGACAACTACTATGTCAAATACAATGTCGGCCAGGTGCGTGCCGAATTGAGCTACCTGACTCGGTACGGAAATGAATTCGGCTTCTTCGGCGCCTTTCATGTTCGCCCCGGGCATGGCCTGCAGAACAATCAAACGCTCGGCACTTTGTTCACGCAGAACTTTACGACCATCGACTACTACAACCTGTTCTATCGGCGCAACTTACCCAACGGCAGTTGGGGCCGATTGTGGGCCGGAGCCACGGGCAACAAAGGCGGCATGATCGGCGCCGACTTCCGCATGCCGCTCACCAACCAATGGGACCTGAACGGGATGTTCAACTTCCTGATTCCCGGTCCAGGCGCCGGCGTGGGCGGTCAAACTCACGAAGGCTGGGGATTGCTCATGAACCTGGCCTGGTTCCCCGGCCGCCCGAGCACGGGAGTCCACAACGGCTACTACCGCTCGCTCTTCAACGTCGCCAACAACGGCCTAATGTTCGTGCAGCCGAGATAGTGCGTGGGTGCGGAACTGGGAGGGCGAAGCCGAGAACTGGCGCGGTCTCGCCTTTCCTGACTCGTCTTCCCCGATTAGCGTCGGCCAACCTGCTCGCCGCTCCGCGTTCCGAGTTCCGCGCTCCGAGCTGCTAACTCTTCATTCTTCCACGCTGCCGCCTCTTCGCCATCGAGCCGTAGCGTGAGGCATTTCGCACTGCCGCCCGCCTTAACGAATTCATCGAGCGGCGTTTCCTTAGGTTCGAAGCCACGCTCGGCCAACTGCCGGTGCAACTCGGGACAGCCGGCATTGGTCACGACCGTTTTGCCCACCACGACGGCATTGCAGGCAAAGCGTCGCGCCTCTTCATCTCGCACCGGGATCAACTCGGCGACAAGTTCCTTGAGCACCTGCACGCCGTAGGCATCGAACGCCGGAGGATAGTAAATGGCGATCCCCGGAGCGAGCGGGCAAAAACAAGTGTCCAAGTGATAGTAATAGTTGTCGACTAGTTCCAGCGGAATCACTCGGCAACCAAGCATTTCGCCGATCTGCTGATGCCCCCGGGCGTCGCTGCGTATGCGATAGCCCGCGAATAGCGTATCGCCGCAGAACAAGGCGTCGCCGGCGCCTTCGAAGTGCACGCTGTCCGGAACGCGCCGCACGCGGAAACCGTGGGCGGCGAGCCATTCCTCATCGACCAGCTCTTCGCCTTGTCGTTCGGGATGTCGGAACCGCGCCAGGACAGCGACGTCGCGATAGATGAGCGCCGCGTTGGCGGTAAACACGAGATCGGGCAGGCCTTGCACCGGCGCCAACGTCGAGACCTTGGCCCCGCTTTGTTCCAGCAATGATCTCAAATCTGACCACTGTCGCTGCGCCAGCGCCTGATCGCTCTGCCGCGAACGGCTCATCCAGGGATTGATCTCATATTCAATGCCGTAGTAATCCGGCGGGCACATCAAGATATGCGGCTGCATCATGCTCCCGACTCCTCTGCTCCTTGCGCTCATCGGCGAGCGCCTAGTTGTCACGGTTTCACAATTTTCATCAGGTCTGTGCGGTTTGATCGAGCGCCGTCAACTCGCCCACCAGCGAACGCAAGAACGGCTCGACGTCGGTCACCAGCCCGACCGTCTGGAAGGACCCGCGATCGTTCAGCTTGATGACCGTGGAAGGGTTGATGTCGACGCACACGACCTTGACCCAGGCCGGCAGTAGATTGCCGACCGCAATGGAATGCAGCGTCGTGGCAATCATCAAACAAAAGTTCACGCCCCGGATCAGGCGTCGCATTTCGTGCTGGGCGACCAGGACGTCGGTAATCACTTCGGGTAGCGGCCCATCATCTCGAATGCTGCCGGCCAGCAGAAAATCGACGTCGTTGCGGACGCACTCGTACATGATGCCCTTGGTCAGTACGCCCGTCTCCACCGCCGGCCGAATGCCCCCCGCGCGACGAATGCGGTTAATGGCTCGCAGATGATGCTCATGACCTTCCTCAACAGGGATGCCGCGGTCCATATGAATGCCGAGGCTCGTGCCGAATAACGCTTGCTCGATGTCGTGCGTGGCCAAGGCATTGCCCGCGAACAGCACATTGATGTAGCCTTGGCGAATCAGTTGGCAGAGATGTTCGGCGCTGCCCGTGTGGACGATCGCCGGCCCGCCCACCAGCAGCGTTCGGCCCCCCGCAGCCCGCGTCTTATGCAGCTCGCGCGCCACTTCGCGAATCGCCAGACCCTTCGGTTTTTCGGTCGAGACGTTGCTGCCCATGAACTCGAACATTTGCCGATGATCTGTAGATCGCTGTTCGGGGAACACGCGCACCCCCGCGTGGCCGACCACAAACAGATCTCCCACGCGCACATCGCTCATGGCGACCGCGCGGGCCGTTTTTGCTTGCGAGTTAACCGCCACGCCGCAATCCATCTCCTGGTCGTCGACCTGAATCCAGTGGCCGTCGAGACGCACTTCCGTGCGCTGGTTCGTCGTGCTGTAGAAGCCCTCGGGAAAAGCGCCGGCAATGTCGGCTGCAACCAGGCGACAATCTTGCGAAGCGGTCGGGACCGCCCCATGGTCGGCGATCTGATTAAGGATGTCCTGCAATTGCTCCGCAGCAGGGGCGCCAATCTCCAGCAAGGCATAGCTGGGATCGTTGCGGGCCTGGCCGATCGTAATGCGCTTGATGCGAAATGCCCCGCCCCGGCTGGTCA
>JAICIG010000651.1 GCA_025924495.1 Pirellulales bacterium
GATGACCGGCTTCGACAACAAGGATCAGCTTGAAACCTTAACCGGTCAATTGGAAGCGGTGCGGAAGTCGCTGGAGAAAAGCGGCGCCGCGGCGCAGAAGCATCGCAAGGAGTTGACGCTGCTTGCTGAGCGGCTAACAGTGATTGACGAAATTGCCCGGCTCGATTTTTCGGAAATTGACCTGCCGGGCGCCGAGGCCGAGTTGGCGCAATCGAGCGAGCGGCTCGCGGCGCTGCTTGACCCGAATTCGGACGCCAGCCAGGCAAAGGCGCTGTACGAAGCGGAGAATCGCGCCTTGGAATCGATGCGCGAAGACATCAGCCAACGACAAAACGAAATCGCGGTGCTCGAATCGCGGCAAGATCAGGCAGGACAAGAACGCGGCAAGGCGGACGAGCGGATCGGCGCCGGGTTGTCCGATGAGGAAACATCGCTTGGAAAGGCGCACTTGACCGTTTCGCCCGACGTGGCGGCGCAGCGATTGGACGTCGAGGAACGCCGCCTGACAACGGATGTTGAGATTAAACTCAACAAGCACGTCGACGCCGTCACGGCCCTCGAGTTGGACCTGGTGCGTCTTATGGGAAAAGCTCGCCAGGTCGACACAGGCGCTTTGGCGGACACGGGATCGGAAATTGACGATATTCCAGCCTATCTGGAACGGCTGCGCGTTTTGAGCGAAGAAGCATTGCCCGAAAAGCGCACCAGGTTCCTCGAGTATCTGAACCGTTCGTCGGATCAAGGCGTGACCCAATTGCTCGCCGGCATCCATGAAGAAGTCGATGCCATCGAGCAGCGCATTGGAGAATTGAATCAGACCTTGGTCAAAGTCGACTTTCGATCGGGCCGCTATCTGCAACTGCAGCCGCAGCGCATCAAGGACGAACGACTCAGAACGCTCGACGCGGCCGTCCGCAAGGTGCGCACGGCGGCCTTAAAAGACGACGGCGGCGAGAGCCACTATAAGGCCCTGCAGGAAATGGTAGGCATTCTTCGCGAGGCGGGCGAGAAACGCCAGTTGCAGGGATCCAAGGCGCTGCTCGACCCCCGCTTCCGTTTGCAGTTCTTTGTCGTCGAAGTCGATCGGCAGACACAGGACTGCTCGCCGCCGCGCACCGGGTCGCAGAGCGGCAGCGGCGGCGAGAAAGAACTGATGGCAAGTCACATCTTGACCGCGTCTTTGAGCTACGCGCTCTGTCCGTCGGAAGCAAGTCGGCCGCTCTACGGCACGGTCGTTTTGGATGAAGCCTTCTCGAAGAGCTCGCCTTCGGCGGCCGCCCGCATCATCGAGGCCCTGCGGATCTTTTGCCTGCACCCGATCTTCATAACGCCCAACAAGGAAATCGGCTTGCTCAAACAGCATACGCGAAAGGTCATCTGTGTGCAGCGGCCCGGCAAGGAGGCCAGCCTGGCGTCGATCTCCTGGGAAACGCTGGAAGAACTCGCGCGTCCACAATGAAGTCGCCGGCTGAAATACGAGTAATGCTCCGGCGCCAATGGGAAAACGCCGCGCGCCGAGAAGCCCGCCTGCTGGGAGGCAAAGAGGCCTGGCCGCTTCTCGTCTCCATCGGGCGTCCTTCGGCAAAGAAGCTCAACGCGGACCTCGATTCCGTCAAGCGCCACATCGGCGCTTGGAGGCAGGTGCGAGTCGGAAAGGTAATCTGGGAAGCCGTCCGCTATCGCGCGACGTCGGATCCGGTGGAAATCCCGGCGCAATGGTGTCTGCGAATGCCGAGTGAATGGCTGGAAGCGTGTTCCGACGCGGCGATGCGGCAAGAGTTCGACTCGCTGGCGAATTTCGTCGAGCATATCGACTCTGCATTTCATTCGCTGCTCGTTCGCAAGCGGTCACTGTGGCGAGGCAAGCCGATCGCCGAAGTTGTCCAGGCGGCGCGCCTCGCCCTGGCGTTGGAACCCAACTGCGCGCAAGGACGGCCATTGCGAATGCTGTCAAACGAAGGAATCGATACAAAATTCTTCGAGCGCAACACACCGTTGGTCATTGCGCTTCTCGATGAGCGGTTCGATGGCGAAGTTAGCCGCATGGGGTTGGAAGACTTTCTTGGGGCTCTTGTGGACGGTGACCATTGGCTGCTGCTGATGGATCTGGACGGATCGCTGCTTCCCTTCAAGAAGGCGCGAGTTCGCAGTTCCGAACTCCGCGACGCGACGCTGCCCGGCACTCGGCTGTTGATCGTCGAGAATGAGAGCTGCCAGCATCAGCTTCCTGCCTTATCGCAGACCATTGCGGTCCTCGGCAGCGGATTTGACGTGGCATGGCTTGAAGGCGATTGGGCGTCTACGAAGCAGGTCGCTTATTGGGGCGACATCGATACGTGGGGCTTGCAACTCCTTGCGAGAGCAAGGAAAGCGATCCGACATCTGCATCCGCTCATGATGACTTCAGAAGTTTATGAGCAGTTCGGCCATTTGGCGGTTGCCGAGCCAGTTATCGCGGGTACTGAGGCACCTGCCGATCTAAGCCAGGCCGAGCAGCGCCTCTACAGACAACTCCTGCAAGAACCCCGCGGACGACTTGAGCAAGAGTTCCTGCCAGCAGAACTGTGCCGGACGACGATCCAAAATTGGGCAAGCGGTGCCTGAACTCCGATTATACGCGCGCGTCTTCGTCACGCAGAGCGTACAGGTGCGGAAACAATCAGAGGCGGGCTCGTGGACTCGCCGATGAATCCGGCTCCGGCGTCCCCAAAGCGTGCTAGAAAAAAAACAGCATTTGTTTGGCGGTAGAATCGCAACCGCTTCAGCGGCAAGGACTTATGATGCCGCCGGTGGAAGAGTGGTGTGGCAGTTCGGCAGCGCGCGGCCGGACGGGCGTTGCC
>JAICIG010000652.1 GCA_025924495.1 Pirellulales bacterium
ACTGGTAGATGCAGTCCATGATCTGGCGTTCCCGCCGCCCCAGGTCCGCCGCAGCCGTTCGCCTGGCCATGAATGAAATCGCTCCGCAAGAGCATGTGCTAGTAAGTTGCCAGTTGGCAATGTACTGCCACACAAGCGCGGCGTCAATACCCCTCGCCCGCCCGCTACGATCCTCCATGCTGACGCTGCAGGGTTCGTGACAGCATGGAGCGGCGAAAATGCTATCTTTGCTCGAGGCGCCGGCAATTCGACCCGTACCCGCGTTCGTCAGGCTGCTCATTTTCGGAGGCCACATGTGGCAATATCTGATCACCGGGCTTGATCCATCCGGCCAGCAAACCACCGAGTGCGTTAAGGCGAAGTCGGCGCAAGCGGCGTTGGAGACATTGCAAGCGCGCGGTTGGCGCGACCTCGTCCTGCACACCGACGATTACTCCGCGAAAATCAGGACGCGGGAGGTCTTCGGCCCCGGCCACACACCGCGCGACGCGGTGGCGTGGCAATACCGGGGCCATTTGGCGAAGCTGGCATCGCTGGTCGCGAGAATCTATCTCAACGACTGGAAGCTGGCAGCGTTTCTGGTGGCCTTTCTGCTCGTTCGCCGCGGAATCGATGCCCGCTGGAACCTGCTCGATTATCTCGTCGTCGCCATGCTTGCCTATCCGCCGCTCGAGGCGATTTGCATCAGCCGCGTATCGTTTCGATACCACCGCCTGGTGAACGCGCTGGCGTGGGAGAACTGGTCGCAGGCGCTGCAGTTGCTGCCCCGCGTCCGCCACTTGCTATCGCCCATAATTGCCGCGCGCTATGAGGCCAAAGCGTTGGCGGGCAGTGGCCGGCTCGACGATGCATTGGCGGTGCTGCGGCCGCTCACTTACGACCGGCGAATCGCCCCAGCGGCCCTCTGGTCGGCTCGGGCAAGCGCCTATTGGGCAGCATCGCAATACGACGAAGCGATCGAACTCAAGAAAAAAGCGCTGGAGTGCGCGCCTCACGATCCGGTGCTACTGATCGACCTGGCCGATGAGTTGCTGGTGCTAGGGCGCGAGGCGGATCGTGCGCGGCAGCTTATCGAGCGGGCAGGAGAGCAGGTGATGAGCGACAAGACCCGCGTCTATTTGATGAAGGTGCAAGGAGTCGTGGCCATGGAAGCGGGCGATGCGCCGCTGGCGATCGAACGGCTCGAAGACGCGCAACAACGCCTGCGGCGCTTTAGAAACCCGATCTCGGCATCGGCGGTGGATATGATCGAGGCTTGGTTGGCGCTGGCCCAGGCCATGTCGGGCGATCTCGCCGCTGCCCGGCGGCATTTTCGGCGCGCCGAACCACGCTTACAGGCCAAGAAAATGGACAGGCTTCTTGCACGTTGCCAAGCCGCGCTCGGCGACCACTCAGTTTAGCCGGCTGACATCTCTAGTGCTCGATCCAGATTAAATTTTGGTGTCGCGCCACACCGGCGAGCGGGAGGCGTGAGCCTCCCGGTAATACTACCGGCGCGCTGACGCGTGCCGCTCGCCTTTCGCGGCCTCGCCCATCGCCAGCCCAAAGGTTCGTCTGGAGGCAGCACAAGCTCATGGCGACCGGCCCGTAGCTGACTTCGTGAGAAGTCGGGCCGCGGCGGCGGGTTAAGGTCGAGATTCTCACGAATTCCGCTACACAGATTGTCGCGATTCTCTCATCAGCGGGCAAGTGATCCGCGTCGCCGGAGGGTCGCAGACGTGGGCGTGTTGAGGCCAAATGGTGTGGCGCGGGTGCGGGCTTGGTTGGCCGAGTTCAGCGGCCTCTGCTAGACTAGCGCTTTCGCGGTTGGTGATGTAGAAGTTCTGGGCGTCGTCGCCGGCGCCGCTGACAAGGGAGGTTTCCATGACACGGAAGACCGCAAGCGCCGTTCCTCGGCAAACGTCGGAAAAAAATAGCGTTGGCCTCGAGAACGCGGAAGAAGAGCGGATACTTGCCAAGGCGCAGAATTATCTGCTGTTTGAAGCCCGGCGGCCATTGCTCTGGACGGTCGCGGGCATCCGAGAAGACGAGCGGGCCCCCGATGGCTCTCGCCGCTGGATCATTGCAGTTCACCTGCGCTATCCCACTGGGTTTGAAGGCTACTTGGGGGACCTTTTGTTCAATGGAACTCGATTCAGTGAGTTAACAGCAATCGAGTTGATGCGCGAACGCGCGCGGAAAGTCGAGGCCGATCCCGAGGGCATTCAAAAATGGAATGAGTATCGAGATCCCGTTCTACCGGCAAGAGAAAAGTAATACGTGCGCTTTGGCATGCTTGCGTATGGTGCTTGCCGCCTACGGCACTGACGTCCCGGAGAGCGTACTCGAAAACGAGGCGCACGTTGATCACGGTGGTACCGCGATCGGGGAACTCGAGCGTCTGGCGAGAAAGTTCGGGCTGACCGCGTCAATCCGACAGGTGACAATCGACGAGCTCCAGCAATTATTGTCAGAGCGCCGACTGCCGATCGCGTTCATCGACCGCGCCGTCTTCGGTTTGAGGCCGGCTGCCCGAGCGCGGCACTCTCTGCGGGCCGCCAGGATTCACACGGTCATTCCAACACGCATCTCCACGGCATCCATCACATTTCACGACCCGCTTCTACCGCGGCCAGTTCGCAAATCGGCTCGCTTATTTGGGCTGGCCTATGAACGCCTAGGCAGCTACGCCGTAATTTGCTCGAAACGCTAATGGTTATGACGTCCCGCCTGCGCTTTAACCTGAAGACGCTGTTGGCCTGGCTGCTTCTGTTGCCCGCTTCCCTGGGGGTTGCCTTTGAAGGCGTCCGGCAGGCGG
>JAICIG010000653.1 GCA_025924495.1 Pirellulales bacterium
GCTATTTGCTGACGCTCGATTTCCCTCGCCAGACGGCGTTTCTATCCTCGGGCAAGCGCCACGAGTCGCCCGACAATCCACGGATTATCGGCTTTACTCTGACGGCCGAAGCCGGCCAAGTGCTGGTGAAATCGGTTACGCCGGGCGGCCCTGCGGCAACGGCGGGGGTGGAAGCCGGCGATATTATTCTGCTGGCGGGCCGGCGGCCCGTGTGCGGCAGTGATCTGTTTGAAGTCAGACAAGCGCTGACCGCCGGAGATTGGCCCTCAATCGAGCTTTGCTTGAACCGCGAAGGGCGGATCTTGAACGTCGTCGTGACCCCGCAGGATCGCTTTGCAATGAATGATGAAGGCGCTTTGCGCCCCGCGCCCGACGGAGCGAACGAGCTGAAATCTGGTTCAAGCCCGTTTTCCGTCCCAATCCGGCTTCCTTGAGCGGGCTTCCGGCCCTGGCAACCTGACTCATCCCTGTAGCCGAACGACTGTCTCCTGCGCAGTCGGTTCGCCACAGGAGGATGGCGCGAATGGCAAAACACGTACTGCGACAAATTGATCTGCTGAAAGAGAAAATCCTATCGGTGGGCATGCTGGTAGAAGCCGCAATCTCCGGGGCGGTGAGTGCGTTTTCCATGGGAGACGCGGCGGCAGCGCGGAGGGTCGTCGAGCGAGACAGGCAAATTGACCAGCTCGAGATCGAAGTCGAGGAGGAGTGCCTCAAAATCCTCACGCTCTACCAGCCCGCGGCGAGCGATCTGCGGTTCGTGATCGCGGTGCTGAAAATCAACAACGACCTGGAGCGCACCGGCGATCTGGCGGCCAATATCGCTAAGCGCGTGTTGTTTCTCGTCGAGAATCCGGCTCCTTCTGTGGAAGCCTGTTTGATCGGCCCCCCCGCCATCCACAAGCTGTAACAGAAGGGCCAGTGACTGCGGCCGGGAATCTTGGTGATCTGCATTGATGGTTCGTTGACGGCGCTGATCTTAGGCGTGCGTCCGAATTCGCCCATCACTACGACCAGCGTCCGTTCGAACAATCCTCTTTCGACCAGGTCGTCGAGCAGGCTGCCGAGCGCCATGTCCAACGGCGGCAATAGCTCATTTTTCAATCGATTCACATGGTCCCAGTGCGTGTCCCAGGTTGCGTTGGCGTCGGGCGCCCAGGCGACCGTCACCACGCGCGTGCCCGCCTCGATCAGCCGCCGCGCCAAGAGCACGCTCTGACCGTAAATATTGCGGCCATATGCGTCGCGCGTGCGGTCGGGCTCTTGCGAGAGTCGAAAGGCGTGCTGCGCGGCCGTCGATGTCAGCAGGTCGAACGCTCGCGCCCGGTAGTGGTCGACCGCGTCACTGGCCTGCGCGCTCAGTCCTGAAAATGAGGCGTTGATTGCACTTTCGAGCGAAGCACGCCGCGACAAGAGATCGGTACTGACTTCGTTCTGCAAAGTGAACTCGGGAACCGAAAAATCGGGCGAGTTCAGGTCTCGGTGGATCACAAGCGGGTCATATGAGCGCCCGAGCAGGCCGCCAAAGAAGCCGGCTTGCGGAGGCCCGCCGATTCCTTCGGTCGTGGCATAAGTCAGCAACACGGACGGAATCGTCACTCGCTCGGGCGGCCGCACGCGACACATGCCGGCGCCGATCGACGGGCTTTGAAGAGGTTCCTCGAGCGCCGGGAGACGCGACAGGCAATAACGACCTACGGCCGCCCCTATGTTCTGATACAATAGTCGACGTCGCGAGTAATGTGGCACACCTCCGGGAAGAAGACGCGAATGTACTATCTTTACGGCTCGAAGCGCGGCGCTCCGCGCAAGCTTGTCGCAACTTTCGATGGCGAGCAACAATTGCTGGCCTACGTGCGCTGGGCTACCTTGTCGGAAAATGATGAGGTATTTAAGTTCGAGCAGGGCAGCTCGCTCGCGGGCTACCAAAGTTGGAGCTATGCCCCTGAAGCGCCCGCCAACGACGACCCCGACGCTGTCGATCACAATCCTTCGCCCAGCATGCTATGAGCTGGACTTGGCGCCTAAGATGGAGGACCCAACGCTGGGCCAACGTTCGCCAAATCGACTCGCCGCCTTTTATCGCGCCACTGTCGGCAAAAAGGCAGCGATGGCGGCGAGCGGCATCGTCTTGTTCGTCTTTCTGCTCGGTCATCTGGCCGGGAACTTGCAGATCTTTCTCGGCGCCGAAAAGCTCAACGGCTACGCGGCACTGCTCAAGCGTATGCCGGAAGCGCTGTGGCTCGCCCGGATCGGGTTGCTCGCGGCGCTGGCGGTTCACACCGTTGCCGCAGCGCAATTGATGCTGGCCAACCGGCGCGCTAGGCCCGTGCCCTATGCGGTCAAACGCGACGTCGAGACGAATTACGCGGCGCGCACCATGGCGATCAGCGGGCCGCTGATCCTCTTATATGCGATCTATCACCTGCTGATGTTCACCTTCCTGGCAACCGGTCCTGGCTACAGCCCCACCGATGTCTATCGCAACGTCGTGCTGGCCTTTCAGCAGCCGGCGATTTCGGGCATCTATATTGCCGCCATGCTAGTGTTGGGGATGCACTTGTACCATGGCGTATGGAGCATGCTCCACACGCTGGGAATCAGCAGTCCCCGTTACAAGCGCCTTCGCCGCGGCTTGGCGCCAGTCATCACCGTCGCAATCACCGCTGGGTACATCTCCATTCCGCTGGCCGTATTGGCCGGCTTCGTGTCATGAGGGGAGATCGTGGCGCCATGCAACTCCATGCCAGAATTCCGGCCGGTCCGA
>JAICIG010000654.1 GCA_025924495.1 Pirellulales bacterium
GTCGACGCGATGTTCTTGCCTGGTCATGAGAAGCCGGCCTCTGAAGCTAAGAAAACAGCCGGCGAGGAGCAGCCTGCAGCTGGCGGAGGGGCGCTCAACGCCGCTCTCGCGAGCGCTTCGGCCGAGAGCGGAGCGCAGACCGCCAAGCAATGCGAGATTTGCCATAATGTCGAGGAAGGCAAAGGCGCCAAGATCGGTCCCGATCTCTACGGGGTCGTCGGCCGGCCAGTCGCTTCGGAGGCAGGCTTTAGCTACTCTGCTGCCTTGAAGGCCAAGGGCGGCAAATGGACCTTCGAGGCGCTTGACAAATGGATCACCAATCCACGCGCCGACGTTCCGGGCACGACCATGACCTTCGCCGGCATCTCAAGCGAGAAGAAGCGCGCGGACGTCATCGCCTATCTCAATACGCTGTCAAAGAATCCGCAGCCGTTGCCGAAGAAGTAGCTCGGCCGAAGAAGTAGCTCGCCGGCAGCAGCCGCCGAGCAACAGCAAGGTCGGTTCATAGAGATAGATGTTATTAGGCATGGCGCTCACGAGCGCCATGCCTTTGTTTATTGTGGCCATCACGCGATAGTCGTGCGGGCCAGCGCGGCCTAGAGGGGCCAGGCAGCCCAACTCGAACGGCCGCGACAGCGGCTGGCAGGCCCGATGCAAGTGACCTCGCAAACGTCGTCGACCCGTGGGCCGACTGTCCGTCGATCGGACAAATTACCTTATGAACCGTTGTGCCTATTTCGTTTCGCCGAGCCACGTTTGTACGACTCGGATGATTCCAAACTCATTCAGTCGGACCCGTTGTCATTTTGATGATCGAGGGCGTGCGCCAACGGATCGCGAGACGTGATTTTCCCTCACAATGACATGGCGCGTCTGCAGAGGTGCTCGCGGCGCCCGCGTCGGCGGGCTATATTCACGCTGGTCGACGCTGTGTGCCCCTGCTGATCCCGGCTTCATCAAGCCTCGTCTCAGCACGATCCTGGCTCTCTTGCCTAACTGGCTCTCTTGCCTAATCCTCTTGCGCGCGCTCGAGATCCTTCACTTTGAGCCCGTGTTCGACGAAAAAGCGGTATTGCGTAGAGTTCTCCTCATAGAAAGCTTTTTCCTCCACGGGCCCGCCGAGCTCAAAGGCATAGTTATAGAACTCGCCGGATGGCGACTTGTCCTTAAACGAGGCCATTTCCATGATCACGCCAAATGAAGGGGCGCGCAGAACCTTCAACTGATCGATCAATTTGTTTGCCGCCTTGAGAGCCCCCCACTGCAATGTCAGCACCGCAGGCGGCCAATTTTTCCTGTCCGGAAATGAACAGACGATCGAATACATGCGTGTTGCCGCAGCCGGCGAATTAGGATCGCTGGGATCATAGCTGCCCTTCTTGTTTAGACCCGACGCCGCCACCGTATGGGCGGTCCGCCACGTCACCTCGTGGCCGCCGTTGAGCTTGACCGTGAATTCGGAATCGGCGGGCATCCAATGCTTGCCGTCGTCGGCACGAGCAAGAATACCGCCGCCCGCCTCGCGCGGGCGCCACAGGATAAAGCACCAGCTGATAAAAACCGGGCAAATGCGAACGGTCGATCCGATCCGTTCATTGGTCATGCTGTGCCAAAACTCGCCCTGCTTGGCATCGCTGAATTCAGTCAACTCCGGCGACGATGCCTGAAGCAGTTTCAGTCGCGGCACCTCCACGTTTCCCACCCTACCAAGGCCCGGGTGTTCCTCCAGGAACGCGGGCAACAGCTTCTTCGCCATGATTTTCTCCTGGACGTGGGGACGAATTGAATTCGGTAGGATTGAAGGTTCCACGGTGGGATTTCAATGTGATTGATGGATTGTCGATCGACCGCGGAGTGTCGGCTTGCTCACGACAAATGACAGAACCGGATCGGCAGGCGGCGATTGCGGCCTTTCGCCGCGCCGCCGCGATGCGTAAAGTTGCAGCGATTGGCTGCTTTTGGAGGAACGCTGCATCATCTGGTGCGGCGTATGGAAGCATTTGAACGGTTGGGCAAGGCGATGGTCTTCGAAATGTTGTTCGGCCGCGGGCTTCGTTGAATTCACAGCGCATCGAGCACAGATGCCCGCTTCCCACTTGCTTTGCGTCGATCGTCTGCCGTGTGATCCACTAATAAGTAGCTGAACGTGAATTGCAATCTGTACTGCGCACCAGTTCGTCGGTGAGCCCACATACCGCAATATCGCCGAGAATGTAACGGGAACTGGTACGTGGGACGCGCTGATCGCGCCGCAGCACGCGCGTCATTCACGTTATACGATGCAAAAAAATAATTTATAAGATGCGAAAAAAATACGTATTTGGAGGGGTAGTTCCCCCTTGCAGATCCATGACCATTAGTTTAGCGTTCACAGACCGGCGCCGATCATATGGATCTGAGAACGACGGGTCATTAATTTTGCCGCCCCGCCGATCATGTGGATCTGAGGACGAGGGATGATGAACGAGAAGCCTGTTGGGTCAAGGCGATTACTGCCTGTTGTTGCGCTTGCGACGATTGCAGCCACGTGGACCGCACTACCTTCTGCGGCTAACGCCGCCGATGCGGGAGCGGGAAAACAACTTTTCCAAGACAAGACATGTGCGGCCTGCCACACGATTGGCAAGGGTCCGCTCGTGGGTCCCGATCTTAAGGACGTGACCAAGAGGCGTCAGCACGATTGGCTGGAGCAATGGATTATGGCTCCGGACGCAGTACTCGCCAAGAAAGACGAGTATGCCACCAAGTTGCTGCA
>JAICIG010000655.1 GCA_025924495.1 Pirellulales bacterium
CTAATTGCCGGCGTTCCAAGTCGGCATCCGCGTCGGACATTCGAGCAATCTCATCGAGACGCTTGAGATGCACGGCGATCTTTTCCGCCTGGTCGGCGCTGAGAACGACGTGCAGATCGAGATTGTCACGCGTCAGCAATTCCATCCGGCCAACGAGCGATGTCAGTTGGCGTTTATTTTGCGGGCCGCCCATGCCCGGCAGAGGAACGGCAACAAAACTGGCCGGGTCGGGCGGCGTCGAAACGAGGACTGGAGCGCTATCGGGGCTGGTCCGGAAACCGAGATAGTACATCACCAGAAACATGGCGCCGGCGCCGGCCGCGGCGCCGATGATGCCCGCGTTCAGCAATGCGGAAATCTGGCTCTCTGGTTCGGCCGGTGCGGCAGAAGACTTTGCCGAATGAGACATATAGACCACTCCTGCTCAAAGACAGGGATCTGACGAGAATGGGACCGTGAAAGGTCGTCGAATATCATAGCGAACGCCACGTTGCTGAGCGAATAAATCACAAAATAGCTTGGCATCATCAAGCATGCTTGATCGGTGCTGAGAAAGTTCTGGCCGGGGCGCCATTTTCAATTCCTCCTGCAGACGGACTTCGGGCGGCCGCTGAAGCGGGCCGACGCACTTAGGCGCCTTGTGACGGGGCGGATCAGTTGCCAGCAGGTTCCGATCGGCATGCAACTTTACAAAACCGTTGCCCCGCGCGGTAAGATAACGACAGAGGCGCTCACGGCGGCTTCCTTTCGAGAAGGCGCCTGGCGCAATTGATACTCGCCCACGTCTGCTGCGAGCTTGTCATGACGATCGAGCCTTCCCCGAATGTTGCGGCGGAGCCCGTGGAGCGCGAGATAGTCGATCCCTCGGTCGCCACGCGCCGACCGGCATCGGAGGCCCAAGATCCCACGCCGGTGCGATGGCGAGAGTTGCTGGCGGTGCTGATCGTCGTCGTGCTCTGCGACCTGGCGATTTACCGCGGGTACGGTTTCAGCGGCTATGCCGCCTTATTTCTGCTTTCTCCGTTTGTGCTCGCCTGGGGCGCTTATCGTCCACGGTTCAGCGCTAGCGCGTGGTTGTTCGGAACCATGTTGTTGCTGCTGGCCGCCAAGGCGGTCTGGTGCGGATCGTCGCTGATCGTAGGGCTGGGCTTCGCCTTGCTGGCTGCGTTTGTGATGGCCCTCGCGGGACAAACGCCCTACGTCGCCGAAACGGCCGTGTTCACGTCGCTAACCATCGCCGCCGGCTATAAGCGACTGAGTCACTATGGCCGGCGCGCCGCCACATCATCGTTAATGCGCGTGTCGGTCGTTAACGTGGCGATGCCGCTTGCGGCGCTGGCCGCCTTCGGCACGGTCTTCATCTTTGCCAACCCGGACCTGCTCGCGTCGGTCTCCACGACCTCGGAACAGATTATCAAACGCGTGCGAGAATGGCTCCTCAACATCTCGCCGGGCGAGGTCGCCTTTTGGGGCGCCGCCGCCTGGATTACTGTCGGCTTGCTGAGGCAAGCTTCTGGCGGCGGCGTCATTACGCCGGTCGATGCCGAGGTGGCCGAGCCCGGCGGCGAGGCGCCATCGGCCCAAGCAGCGAAGCTCTATCCGGCGTTCCGCAATACGCTGTTGACGGTGATCGCGCTGTTTGCAGCCTACCTGGCGTTCGAGTTCCGCACGCTCTGGTTCCGCGAGTTCCCACAGGGATTCTACTATTCCGGTTACGCCCACGAAGGCGCCGCGTGGTTGACGTTCGCCTTGGCGCTGGCCACGGCCGTCTTGTCGCTCGTGTTTCGCGGCGCTGTGCTGCGCGATTCGCGCTTGCCCCGCTTGCGTCGGCTGGGCTGGCTCTGGTCGGCTGAGAATTTCATTCTGGCCGTGGCCGTGTATCACCGCATGGCCATCTATGTCGAGTTCAACGGCATGACTCCGATGCGGATCGTCGGGCTGTATGGAATTTCGGCAGTCGTGGCGGGTTTTGCGCTGGTGCTGTGGAAGATCGGTCGCCAGCGCAGCTTCGTCTGGTTGGTGCGGCGCCAACTATGGGCGTTGGGTCTGGCCGTTTACTTGTTCGCGCTAACGCCCGTCGACGCCATTGCGGTCAAGTACAATGTGCGCAGGATTCTAGCGGGCGATCCGGCGCCTTGCGTGCAGATCAGCGTCCATCCGATCGGTTCCGAAGGCGTGTTGCTGCTCGAACCGCTGTTAGATTGTGAAGACCCAATCATTCGCGAAGGGGTGGGAGCCATGCTCGCCGAGCGCGACGACGAGGCCGAAGCAACGGCCGAGCGCCAAGCACGGCTGGGCTGGACCTCTTATCAAGTCGCCGACTCGCTCGTATTAAAGCAGCTCCGCGCCAACCGCAGCCGTTGGGCCGCCTATCGCGACCGCTCGCTCCGCGCCGCGGCGCTCGAGCGGTTTCATCGCTACGCGTACCAGTGGTATTAAGCAACGGAGATTAAATAACTTCCCAATCCCCAGCGCGCGAGGATTCAGCGACCAGGCTTTTTCCTGTCTGCCACTCAGCTTTAGCTGGTGGTATTCGAGCAAGAACATTTGTTGTCTTCAGTCGGCTTCAGCCGACTTGTGCAAGCCTTCAGGCGATCGCGAACGTGGAGATAAATCTCCTGGAAGACATGACTCGACATGGACGGCGCCCACTTCAAGTGGAAGCCGGCTAAAGCCGGGTGCACGACGGTTCATGAATGGCTCTCTTACCACCAGCTAAAGCTGGGTGGCAAGCATGCCAGTGCA
>JAICIG010000656.1 GCA_025924495.1 Pirellulales bacterium
CACCCAAGCCGAATCCGCCGGAAAAGCCGATCCGTGAAATGCGGGTCACGCAGTTCCGCGATTATTTGGCGTGCCCTTATCGCTTTTATCTGCGGCACGTGCTGCTGCTGCATTCACTGGATGACCTAGCGGAAGAGCTGGAGCCTTCGGCGTTCGGCTCGTTGGCCCACGACGTGCTGCGCGAGTTTGGCGCCGACCCGGACAATTCGCTGTTGACCGATGCCCAAGCGATCTGCCAGCGGCTTGATGCCGATCTCCAACGGCTGGTCCGCGAGCGCTTTGGCCGGCACCGCTTGCCCGCCGTCGATCTACAAGTCGAACATTTACGGCTAAGGCTGGAGGCTTTTGCCGAGTGGCAGGCCGATTGGGCTAAGCAGGGCTGGCGGATTGTGAAAACAGAAATCGAGATTAAGGACGAGCAAGCGCCGTTGCTGGTTGACGGCAGGCCAATGTTTTTGAAAGCGCGGATCGACCGCGTTGACCGGAACGACCTTGACGGGCGACATGTGATTTTTGATTACAAGACGTCCGACAGTGGCGACCCGCCCGAGAAGACACACCGCGTGAAAGGCGAATGGGTCGATCTGCAACTGCCGCTCTATCGCTACCTGGCGTCGGCCATCGGCATTGGCGAGTCACCCGCGCTGGGCTACATCGTCTTGCCGAAAGACCTCAAAAAGATTACCGGGCATCTGGCAGAATGGGGCGTGGACGAGCTCGAGTCCGCTGACGCGATCGCGAAGGATGTGGTCCGCGGCATTTGGTCGCAGAAGTTCTCGCCCATGAAGCAGCCGCCGCCCAAGTTTACGGAAGAATTTGCCGCCATCTGCCTGGACGAACAATTTGGAGTGTCAACGGAAGATGACGAAGGGATTTGAACAGAAGGAAACGAAGGAAGCGAAGGATAGAGATGAAGGCGGTTCAAGCCTCTGTCCTGCGTTTCTTTCTTCGTTATCTTCGTTGCCGTCTGTCCAAACAGCCTTCGTGCGCGCGTGCTTGATGGAGCGATGAATGACTGAGCTTTCCGTGCAAGTGTTTCCGCACCTGATGATCCGCGCTTCGGCGGGGACGGGAAAAACATTCCAACTCTCGAATCACTATTTGAGGTTGCTGGCCGCCGGTGTGCCCCCAGACCAAATCCTGGCGACCACCTTCACTCGCAAAGCGGCCGGCGAGATTCTCGACCGCGTGCTCACACGGCTGGCCGAGGCGGCCCACGAGGAGGAAAAGTGTCGCAAGCTGGCCGGGTTTCTGCCCGATTGCGGGTTGACGCGAACACGTTGCGCCGAGCTGCTCGAAACGCTCGTCCGCAACCTGCATCGCTTGCGCATTTCGACGCTTGATGCTTTTTTCGCGCAGATCGCCACATCGTTCGGTCTAGAGCTTGGCCTGCCGCCCGGCTGGCGGATCATCGAAGAAACCGCCGATCAGCGATTGCGGACCGAGGCCATCCAGGCCGTGCTGGCCGGCGACGGCTCCGCGGCCGATGAGCGAAACATCCGGCTGCTGTTGAGCCTGCTGACCAAGGGCGAGGCGACTCGCTCGATCAGCGAACAGGTTCGCTCGCAGGTCAACGGGCTGTACGGTCTTTTTCTGGAGACGACCGACGACGCCTGGAAGGCCGTGCCGCGCCCGACGCGATTGCCGCAAGCGAAACTGGATGCGGCCATTGAAGCTCTTGGTCAGGCTGCCCTGCCGCCCGATAAGAGATTCGTGAATGCTCGCGCAGGCGATACGGCGAAAGCACAAGAGGGCGATTGGGCCGGATTCATCACCGGCGGGATTGCCAAAAAAATTGCTGCGGGAGAAACCTCCTTTGCAAGCAAGCCCATCAGCGCGGAGCTACTCGAGATCTATCACTCATTGGTCGCGCACGCTAAGGCGGTGCTTATCATAGAACTTGCCGATCAGACTGAGGCCACTCGCCAGTTGCTGGCCCGCTTCGACGGCCATTACCAACGGCTGAAACTCGTGCGTCGCGGCTTGCGCTTCGAAGACGTGACGCGCAGCCTGGGGACGTCGCCCTTGGCGCGGCAGCCCGAACTGCTGACCCGTCGGCTCGATGGGCGAGTGGCTCACTTGCTGCTCGACGAATTTCAAGACACCTCGCTGGCGCAGTGGAGCGTGCTCGCCTCATTCGCCGCCCAGGTCATGGCCGGCGGCTCCTTTTTCTGCGTCGGCGACGCCAAGCAGGCCATTTATGGCTGGCGCGGGGGCGCCGCCGAGTTGTTCGATACGCTCGAAGCCGAGTGGAAGCAGTTGCAGGCCAGGTCGCTGGCGCGCAGTTTTCGTTCATCGCCGCCGGTGATCGCCACGGTCAACCGCGTCTTCGGCGCGCTCGAAACCTCGCCGCTGCTCAGTCATTGCTGCGACGCCGTGACGGCCTGGAAGCGGGCTTTCGAGGAACACAGTACCAACCACGGCGAAATGCCCGGCTATGTCCGGATGGTTTCGGCGCCGGCCGCCGAAGAGCCGACGCCTCAGGGAGAGATGACACTGGCCTTCGCTGCCGGTGAGATTGCCCGGCTAGCCCGTGAAGCCCCCGGTCGCTCGATTGGCGTCTTGGTGCGCGACAACAACGCCGTCGCCCGGCTAATCTACGAATTGCGGAACCAGGACATCTTGGCCAGCGAAGAAGGGGGCAATCCGCTCACCGACTCGCCAGCGGTGGTGGCGGTGCTATCGCTGCTGCGCATCGCCGATCACCCGGGCGACCGCGTGGCCCGGTTTCACGTGGCCAAC
>JAICIG010000657.1 GCA_025924495.1 Pirellulales bacterium
CGCACGAATTGCGCCGGCCCTCCTCGGAAAGCCACAGCATGAACGGCAACGGCGGCGACCGGTTGGACGACATCGAGCGGACCCACGTCCTGGAAGTGCTCGAACGCGAAAAGGGCAATCAGGCCAGGACCGCTCGGGTGCTGGGCATCAATCGCCGCAGCCTCTACCGGCTGCTGGAAAAGTACGGCATTGCCTGAAACTGAAGCGTGCGTTGCGGCCCTGCAGCTTTAGAGTTCTTGCGGGGGAGCGCTCGCGGCCTGCGGCAATTGGACATGGAACCGGCTCCCGGCGCCGGGCTCCGATTCGACCCAGATCCGGCCGCCCAATTGCGTCACGAGGTTTTTCGTAAAATACAGTCCCAAACCCGAACCTGGGCGATCGCGATGCATCGCCAGTCGACGAAAAGGGGCGAAGAGCCGCTCTCGCTCTTCGGCAGGAATCCCCGGACCGTTATCGGCGAAGATGATCACGCACTGCCCATCGCGTTCTTCTACGTCGACGGTGACGTGGCCGGGGCGGCGGTCGATGAATTTAGCGGCATTTGAGAGCAGATTGCCGAACACCTCGCGCAAGCGGACTTTGTTGCCTTGCACGCGCGGCAACGGCCTGGCAATCGTGACTTCCACCTCGCTTTTGGCAAGTAACGGACGAGCCAGGTCGATCGCGTCTTCCAGCACTTCCTGAGCGGAAACGTTGTCGCGCGATTGATCGTCTTCGTCGGGCAGCGTGGAAGCCAGCAACTCGTCGATCATGCGACTCATGCGGAAGGTGCGGTCTTTGGCCGCGGCCACCAAGTGCCGCGCGGGTTCGGGCATCTGGCCGCCGAATTCGTCGAGCGCCTCGTCGCACAAATTCGCGACGGTAGCCAGCGGCGTTTTCAAGTCGTGAGAGGTCAATTGGGCGAATTGACGCAGTTCGGCGTTGGCCCGCCAGAACATGTCGAGTGCATGTCGCAAATTTCGCGTCGACTGCGCGAAGTAGGCGTCGAGCGTCAAGCCGATATCGAGGAACACGGCCTTCAAGAGCGAGAGCGCCTGTTCCTTAAAGGCCGCCACGTCGTGCGGGTGTTGGTCCGCCAATTTCTCGAACGTGTAGCCCACGTACTGATTGAAGGCGCCGAGAAAGTATTGCGGCTCGATGCCGACCTCGGCATGCACGTGGCCTACCTGCCGCCGCTGGCGAAAGAAGGCCTCGCTCCAATCGGCTTGCAGCATCGACTCCAAATGATCGCGCTGCATGACTTTCAGACGCGACACGACTTCCGGCGACTGCAGGAACCTCGCCGTCTCTTCGAAAGCGAAAAGATGACGATAAAACGATTCAACAAAGTCCTGGGCCCAGATCCGATAGTCGGCCGCCATGCCCCGCAACCGCTCGGCATCCGCCTGGCTGAGCTCGAGGAATTCAAGGCGTCTTGTCGGATTGATGGACGGAGACGCGTGGGGATGCGGTTCGTGTTCTTTCGCCGGGTCAAACGCCGTCATGAATCGCCTCAGAGAGCCAATCAAGCGCCCGCACGGCAGAAGCCTGCGAGGCGCGCCGCCGTCAGTCTACTGAATCGCCCGCGCCGCGAGAATGCGATGCCCAAACTTCCTCACAGTTTTCTGAATTTTTCGTTAACTACTTCGCGTCTGCCTACGCCTTATCGGCTCCCAGATTTCTCCGCCGCAGGTGTCCTCGGCATGTTCTGCAGAGTAACATTGATAGAGAGAGAGCAACCCGAGGAGCACCATGCCGCGATGAAGACTTTCAAGAATATTCTGGCTGCCGTCGATCTTTCGCAAACGCTACGGTCTGGTTCGGCGGTCTTTTATCCGCCCGTCGAGCAAGCGATCAATGAAGCGATCTGGATCGCCAAACACCTGCAGGCGCAGCTGACTTTTTTCGCCGCCATCGACGTACCGGCGCAAGGCGTTTACTTTTCCAGCGAAGAGCTAGACGAGTTTTCGGGCAAGCTCCGCGACGCAGGCGAGAAGGTTTTGGCTGAACTGGCCGCTCGTGCGGCGACCCAGGGCGTAGCCGCAGCCACGCGCATTGCGTCGGGGACCGGCTGGATTGAGATTATTCGCGAGGTGCTCCGCCAGGATCACGATCTGGTCGTCGCCGGGGCGCGCGGCGTCGGCGGCGTTCAGCGATTTTTGTTCGGCAGCACGAGTATGAAGCTGCTGCACAACTGCCCTTGCCCCGTGTGGATCACGCGTCCTGAGCATCGCGAGCATCCGCAGAACATCTTAGTGGCCAGCGATCTTCGCCCGGTCACTGAGGAAGCGCTCGATCTGGCGGCCGGCATCGCGTCCGCAACTGGCGCCAAGCTGCACGTGCTGCATGCGGTCGACTGCCCGCTCGATCGGCTGTGGAGCACGGCGTTGTCCGACTTCAACACGCAAGCATATCATCACAAAATGATCGCCGAAGCCAGGCACAGCTTGGAGTCTTTGGTCGAGCGCGTGCTAGGCAACGATCATGGCTTGGACTTGCGTCTGCATGTCACTGAGCGCGTGGTCGTCGCCGACACGGCGATTCTACACTTTATCAATGATCAGCAGATCGATCTGTTGGTGATGGGCACCATGGCCCGGGGCGGTATTCCCGGCGTGTTCATCGGTAACACGGCGGAGCGACTGGCGACGTCGGTGCATTGTTCGTTGCTGGCGGTCAAGCCTGCGGATTTCCAAAGCCCGATTCATCTGCCGCCTC
>JAICIG010000658.1 GCA_025924495.1 Pirellulales bacterium
ATGGGTGAGCGTCTCAGCCGCGGAACTCATTCGGATCTCGCGACGCTGGAGCTCGGCCTGCAGAGCGTCGCGATTAGGAATGATCAAGGCCGAGAGATAATTGCGGGCGTCGCCGATGACGACGGCCTGCTCGATGAGGGGATCGGCTTTCAAGAGCGCTTCGAGATGCGCCGGCGCGATGTTCTTGCCGGCCGAGGTGACGATGATCTCCTTCTTGCGGCCCGTGATTTTGAGAAATCCGTCGGAGTCGATTTCGCCCATATCGCCGGTCGAGAGCCAGCCGTCGTGCAGCGTCTCGGCCGTGGCTTGCGGTTTGTTCCAGTACCCGAGCATGACGTGCGGCCCGCGAGTGAGGATTTCTCCATCCGCAGAGATTTTCACTTCTACGCCGGGAATCG
The DNA here is from genome assembly GCA_025924495.1 of Pirellulales bacterium. The sequence continues at coordinate 399 of JAICIG010000658.1, forward strand.
GCCGGCCCGCCGTGCCGATCTTCATGGCCGCAGGCGTGCCCGCGGTGATTACCGGCGAGCTTTCCGTCAGGCCGTAACCCTGGGACAGGAACACGCCGCGATCGTTGTAAAACCGCGCCACATGATCGGGCAGCGGCGCGCCGCCGGAACAGGCCGCTCTCAATCGCCCGCCGAAGGCGGCTGCCAACACGCCGGGTTGATCGGTCAGGCCATTATCTGAGAGATAGCGTTGGACCTTCTCGAAGAAGTAGGGGACTCCATTAATCAGCGTCGGGTGCAATTCGCGGCAGACCGCCGTTACTACTTCCGGGTTTTCCGCCAGCGCCAACTCGCTGCCGGAAGCGATCCAGGTATACAGATCGCAAGTCCGCGCGAAAATATGACTCAGCGGCAGCCAGCTCAGCCGCAGGTCGTCGGCCTGCTGGCCAAACGCTTCCAGCGTTCCCAGCGCATTCGAAGCCAGGTTGCGCTGCGAGAGCATCACGCCTTTCGGCTCGCCGGTCGTCCCTGACGTATAGAGAATCGTAGCCAGATCGCCGGGCCGGACGTGTGCCAGCGCAGCCGCCTCGAGTTCCTTGCCGGCTGATTCATCGGTCTCGCCCATCAGCCTGTCAAGTTGAGAGAGCGGATAGCGGCCGACCGCGCCCGGACAGGCATCGTAGGCAATAAACTTGAGTTGCGGCGAAAGGGCCGGATGGTCCTGCGCCGCCAGATGGCTGGTCAGTTTGGCCGCCTGGTCCGGCCCTGACAATAAAACCGCTCGTGCGCCGCTATCCTGAATCTGATATACAACTTGCGGACCGGCCAGCGAGGCGTGCACGGGCACATGAACGGCGCGAGCGAGTTGAATCGCCAGGTCGGCGGCGATCCACTCGTAACGATTTTCGGAGAGTTGGATTACGCGATCGCCTGGAGCGACGCCGAGGTTTGCAAGCACCGCCGCCAGCCGCCGCACTTCGTCGCCTAAATCGCGCCAACAACGCGTTTGCCAGATCCCCTCGCGGCGGAACTGAATTGCCCGCTGTTCGGGGCGAGCGGCGATTTGAGAGCAGAACAAGGAGACGATCGTCGTTTCAAATCGATCGGCATTCACGTGCATTGCTCCCGCTGGAGATGAATTCCGCCTTGCGCCGACAAGCCGCGACGCTCCGCCTGACAGAATATCGGGGCCGCCGGCAATTGCCAAATCGAGGCCGAGCGCTGGCGCAGGCATGCCGCCGGCCGATGACGTCGCATGTCATCGACGGACAGCCTACTGCTGTAACGCGTAGAGCACGACGTTCAAGCCGAGCTTAGCGGCGTCTTCGCGCGTATACCCAGGACACTCGAGCGAGTCGTGCTTTTCCAGCGCGCAACTCAGATCGTATCGGGAAAAGATAACGCCATAGCGGTCGTCGAACCGTACGCCTTCCAGATCGGGTTCGACTTGCCGGACCTGTGTTTTCAGCGCTCCGCCTTCGGTGCGTTGCGGCTCGCGGCGACTGACCGTTTTCAGGTCGAAACCACCCAGCGTCGTCGTGAACATGCGGTGATTGGCGGGAATCGCTTCCAGCGGGCGCTTAGGGAAAATCGCCGCCATTTCGGCACGGAATGATTTCGCGAATTCTTCGCTGCCGCAGATCGCGTCGCTGATGACCACGCCGCCGCGCTCCACGTACGTTCGCAGTTGTTTGCGCTCGGCATCGCTCAGGCGAAACGATTGCCTGCCATGCAGGAACACGACTTGATAACTGAACAATTGCGGATCGCCCAACGACAACTCGCGACGGTCGGTGCTGACGCGCAACCCGGTTTCATGCGAAATGACTCGCAGCAGATTCGACAAGGCGCCGGGCGCTGCGTTCCAGCCGCCATTGTGTTGTATCGCGGCGATATAGAGCTTCGCGCGATCGAAAGGATCGCGCGCCTCTTCCGGTTCGATCGTGTGGTCGATCTCCAGCTTGTATTTCACTTCGCGATTGGTGGCATAGGCCAGCACGTTGATGCCAATCGCGCGGCCGGCTTCGACAGGGCCTTGCACTTCATCGGGAAGCTTGCCTTCGCGGCCCGGTCGCGACAACTCCCAAAGGCACGACAAACGCAGCCGATGGGGGGCGTAAATGATGCTGGTGCGGCAACCGACGTCGACGCCATACAGTTCGGGATCGATGTATCTGACATCGACGCGCTCTTCGGCGCTGTAGGCTGGATGATCCTTGGGCAGCAAATGCAAGGCATATTCCGGCTCGGGAAACATGCGTTTCGTCAGTTCGCGGAAGCCGCGATCGAATTCTTCTCCGTCACAGCAAGCCTCCG
>JAICIG010000659.1 GCA_025924495.1 Pirellulales bacterium
AAACTGACCAGTCGATCGCAGATTGTGCCGGGTGCGGCCGGGGCAAACCGTTCGAAAGCTTTCGGAAATCTGACGATCAACGGCACGCGCGTGCCCGCGTCGTACAACCACCGTTTGCCGCGCGGCAAGCCGACGCCGTGGTCAGAATAGAAGAAGACAATGGTTGAATCCGCCAGGCCGTCGTCCTCAAGCTGCTTGAGCAACTCGCCAGCCTGGCGATCCATCGCCGTAATCAGGTCATGGTAGCGAGCCCAGTCGCGGCGAACCTCGGGAGCATCGGGATGCCACGGCGGCACGCGAACCCGGGCTGGATCGTGGCGTTCCTCGGCGGAGAGACTCGCCGTGCGCTCGGCAAACTGCTTTTCGGACAGACGGATCTGGCTTTCGTGGGTCGTCGTGAAATTGAAGACGCTGAAAAACGGTTGCCCCTCGCGGCGATTCCGCCAGTGTGCTTGCCGGCTCGACGCGTCCCAAGCGGTCTTGGGCGTGCGAATGTTATAATCTTCCTTGACGTTGTTCGAACAATAGTAGCCCGCATCGCGCAAATACTCGGTGAAGCAGCGAATGTTTTCCGGTAATCGCGCCGAGCAGCGCATGTGCTGCGAGCCCAACGATGAAGGGTACATGCCGGTGATCAGGCAAGAACGGCTGGGCGCACAGACGCCCGCGACGCTGAAGGCGTGTGTATAGCGAACGCCTTCGCTTGCTAGCTTATCGAGGTGGGGCGTTTTTGCATCCGGATCTCCATAGCAGCCTAAGTTTGGACTGATGTCTTCGCAGGTGATCCAAATAATGTTCGGACGTTCCGCGGCTGAAGCAAGCTGCGTCGCAAATCCGATTGAAAGGAGGATGGCGGTAAAGACCAAACGCGTGCAGACGCGCGCCCCATCGATCATCTGGCTGCCGGTCATTGTTGCCTCCGGTTACTGAGCAGGCTCGCTTCTGGTTTCCCATTAGTCGCCGTGCAATTTTCGCAAACGAGGCGAGGTGCGCAGTAATAATTGCAACCTCTCAAATTCATTCAGCCAATCCTGCGTCACTGCATCGAGCAGCGGCTGGTCGGGTACGACGAGTCCCGTCGGGCAAGCGGCGCCAAGCTGGTCTGCGGCCAGTTGGCGATACTTCGAAATGGTGCGGTCTCCATACCAGCCGAGCATTTGCCCATCCTCGCTTAGAAATGCGAGCACGGGCACTCGAGCGCCGCCACAGATGCTCAAGGTTGCGCTCAAGTCGGGATGGGCGTCCCGGTCGAAGTAACGGATTGCCAGCGTTGGCGCCGAGTGTGCAAAGTGATCGAAGATCGGACATTGATTGACACAGTCTCCGCACCAGGCGCCGGCCAGGCAAAGGACTTGCATCTGGCGTTTAAACCCGCCGAGCAGCTCTCGCTGGGCAGCGGTGAGATTGACCGCTGCGTGCACGGCGGCCCAACGTCTGCGATGCTCGTCCGTGCCGTGTCGGCTGAGGAATTCATCGTACGACAACCCTTGCGAAAACTTCGCGGCAAAATCCATCATTGCTCTTGATGCACGTGGCTTGGGGTAGGCTCAATGGTCCGCCCTAGTCTATCACGGACGTCTCGCCGCGTCTGGCGGAAAACTTGCCGCACGAGGCAGGCAGATCGAGCGATCATCCCGCGTGCTCAAGAGACGAGCGGATTCCGCTGATCGATGATTTCAATCTTCTTATGCAGATCGACCGCGCGCCACAGATACCAACTCGCCACCGATCGATAAGACCGCCAACGCTCGGCATGCTCCAGCATCACGCTGGGCTTTGGCATCTCGTCGGTCCGGTAGGTCAGCATAAAGCCGCGGCGAACTCCCAAGTCGCTGACCGGCAAGACGTCCGGCCGGCCAAGGCGGAACATCAGCAGCATTTCCACGGTCCAGGGCCCAATGCCGCGTACGCTGACCAGCCGCGATAAGATCTCGGCGTCGTCCATGGTGCGCAAGCGAGCCAGCCCAGGCACCGTTCCATCGAGCGCTTTGGCCGCCAGATCTTTGACAGCCGCAATTTTTGCTCGCGACATGCCCGCCTCGCGCAGCTTTTCGTCGGGGACGTCCAGGATCGCCGCGGGCCGCAGACCATGTCTACCGGGAAACAGCGATTTGACTCGGCCCAAAATCGTCGCCGCGGCCTTGCCCGATAGTTGCTGATAAACGATGGCCTTGAACAGGGCCTGAAACGGGCTTTGCAACTTCTCGGGACGCAATGTAAACGGCCCGGCGCGCTCGATCAGCTTCGCCATGCGCCGATCGCAACGGGACAATGCGGCGATGGCTTGCTCGGGATCGAAGTCTAGACTCATCGCTATCCGTGTTGCGCCACGACTGGCTCGACGCCCGCAAGAGCTCCGTCGCCGTTGATCGGAGCTTCGCCGCCGATGGCCTCCGGCCGAATCGCCAGAAGTTCTTCCTGGCAACGGTAGCGGGCCTCTCCCTCGGCCGGCTGCAGTCGATAATGGCTGCCATCGGGACGAAGGATGCGCGACTTCACATTATCTCGCAGGTACGCCGGAACGATTTCTTTCAAGATGCGCTGCTTCAGGTCGGGCGCTTCGATGGGGAACATCACCTCCACGCGGCGATAGAAATTACGCGGCATCCAGTCCGCACTGGCCAGATAGACTTGGGCTTCTTCGTCGGGGCTAAAGACAAACACGCGGCTGT
>JAICIG010000660.1 GCA_025924495.1 Pirellulales bacterium
GGGCCGATCAAGTCAATGAGGAGGAGCGTCGCTGGATTGCCGAGCGAGTTCGCACCCTGGCGCCGGCCGCCGGCTGGCTCGAGCTCGTTCACGGTCCGCGCGACCTGGCGACCGCCAGCGATGTCCGCGAGAAGCTAACGGCGCTGGCGGGCCGGCGCGTGGCGGCCTTCTGCGGCATCGGCAATCCGGCTGGCTTCCAGCACACGCTCCAGCGCTGCGGCATGACAAACGCCGGATTTCGAGAATTCCCCGATCACTACGCTTACCAGCGCAGCGACATCGAATCGCTGATCGCCTGGAGTAACGTACTGGATGCTGACGCCGCCGTCTGCACGGCCAAGGACCTGGTCAAGCTCGGCATTGAGCGGTTGGGACGCTTGCCGCTTTGGGCAATAGCCATCGAGCTAGAGTTTCTCTCCGGCCAGGCGGAATTCGAATCGCGGCTGGCAACGCTGTGCGCGTCGGCCGCCGAATAGCTCAGGTGAAACGCCCGACAGAAATCGACGGGGGGCCTTGGATAGCGCGCACACCCGCAGTGGGCAGCATGCCTTCGCCGGCCCGAATTCGAAGGCACGCCGCCCCGCTGCAATCGCCGTTCGACTTAGCCGGGCTGGGCCATGTCCTTCAGGCTCTTCAAGGCGACCAGCTTGACCTTGGTGCTGGCCGGCTTGGCGGGAACATCCATCGTCTCGCCGGGCTTGAAGGGATTGGGCACGCCGGTGCGAGCGGGCTTGGCTGGCACGTGCTTCTTTTCAATCTTCAACAACCCCGGCAACGAGAAGACCCCCGGCCCCGAACCGCTCAGGCTCTCGCGGATGACTTCATTCAGCGCATCGAGGACCGCCGTCACCTCTTGCTTGGAGAGATTCGCCTTCTCCGTAATGGCGGCGATAATCTCCGTCTTCGACAGTGGTTTTCCTTTGCTCGTCGCATCCGCCATCGTTTAAAACCCTCCTCGCGAATGTGTGTCAATTGCCCCGCCAATGAACACACGATTAGACCGAAAATGGGCAAAATAGCCAATGGGGAGATAAACTTGCGACGAAAAAATCTTTGCCGTAAGACTTTGCGGCTCGCCGCATAGCGCCACGACCGGTATCTTAGTGCGGCGTTCGTGGCTTCATTTACTGGCGCCGCACGGGTTCTTCATAACAACCAGACCGCAAAGAAAATGAGTTCGCGCGTTCGTTGTCGCTGGGCGAAGAGCGACTTGATGATCCGTTATCACGATGAAGAGTGGGGAGTTCCCCTCTTCGATGATCGCGGCTTGTTTGAATTCTTGATCCTGGAAGGGGCTCAGGCCGGGCTGAGCTGGGAAACCATTCTGCGCAAGCGAGAAGCCTATCGCGCCGCCTTCGATGAATTCGACGCCGAGTCGATCGCCCGCTACGACGGGAGGAAGATTCGCGTCTTATTGACCGATCCGGGCATCGTCCGCAACCGGCTTAAGGTGGAAGGCGCCGTAGCCAATGCTCGCGCTTTTCTGGCGATACAAGAAGAGTTCGGCCAGTTCGCCAGCTACATTTGGCAGTTTGTGGGCGGCAAGCCGCTCGTAAACCGTTGGACGCGACCTGATCAGGTCCCAGCGAGCACGGCGGAATCGGACGCCATGAGCAAGGATCTGAAGCGCCGCGGATTCAAGTTCGTCGGCTCGACAATCTGCTACGCCTTCATGCAGGCCGTTGGCATGGTCAACGATCACACGGCCGATTGCTTCCGGCAGAAGCCAGTCGCCAGGTTTAGGACGCCGGCAGGCGGCCGCGGAAACCGCTGACCACGGCCGGCTGCGCGACCGCCTGCGGCCGCGGATTCTCGGGCGGCCAGGCCATCACCCCCGCCTCGCGGTCGGCATGGGCGCGCGCATTGCGCCAGAGGTCGACAAGCACCGGCCACAGGCCATGATAAATCGTCCGCCGATACGGCGAATCGGCGGGCAGCAGTTCCATTAACCGGCGATGGGCTGCGCCCAAGTTGTGATAGGGGATCGTCGGGAATAAATGGTGCAAGGCATGGTATCGCAAGCCGAGAGGAAACAATAATTCCGTCCAGAGCGGGTTGCCAATGACGTTGATCGAGTCAGTCAACTGCCCCACATAGTCCAATTCGCGGCCGTCATTTAAAAAGCGATGACCAGCAAGGTTGCGCAGCCAGTTCAGACCAATTGTGTACACGGCCAGCAAGTAAACCTTCGGCACTTGTTGCCACGGCACGACGCCCGCCAACAGCAAGCCGACGGCGATTGCCAGGTTCGCGAAGCACGCTAGTTCCCAAAATAGCCACGCTCCGCGCGGGTCGGCCGGCCGCAGGCGGCGTCGATAGCCGAAGTTCGAGACATAAGAGGAGAATCGCTCAAGCACCCATTCGCGCGTCCGCGGGGAGATCAAGGAGATCGGCGTGAGAACGAGAAAGCGGAACACGGCCAAGAGCGGCAGTAATACAATCTCCAATACGTAATAAAACAGTTGCCGGGCAGGTCCTGTCGCCAGCGGCAGGTACTCGCCATCGGCGCGCGTCCCGTAGTGGCGCCACTGATGATGGTCGATGTGGTTGGAATAGAGGAAATGCGGCATCAGAAAAGGAACGCCGCACACAAGATTCCAGGCCGTGCAAAAGCCTCTGATGGCGCCCTTCCGCAGATGGGCGATCTCATGAATGAAC
>JAICIG010000661.1 GCA_025924495.1 Pirellulales bacterium
GGCCGCCCCACAGACTCGCCGACGCCGCCCTACCGACTCTGCCCCAGCCACCGACACAATCGGGCTAGGCCCGCTACGCCGGAGCATAGGCCGTTTCCAACTCTTGCCGCAGGAGGTTTACTTCCTCGGCCAGTCGCTCAAACACCGGCGGGGCCCGTTCCAACTCGCGCTGGCGGCCGATGGTTTGCAACTCCGAGGCCAGGTTCATGGCCTCACGCGCGCCAAAATTGGCGACCAGTCCCTTGAGGCTATGAGCGGCTTGCTCGACACCTTCGCTGTTGTGTTGGTCCAAGGCGCCCTGGAGCTTGTCGAGCACGCCGGGCACGTCCTCCAAGAAAAACCGCCGCAGGTCGTAAAACAATTGCTCGTTGCCCCCCAGCCGCCGCAGCAGACCGCGATAGTCGACGCGCTGGTCGCCCGAGGGAAAGTCCGCCGGCTCGCTGGCTGCGACCGCAGGCAAGCGCCCGCCCGCCAGGCTTTCGAGCAGAGCATAAAGATGGGCCAGATCGCATGGTTTGGTCAGGGCGGCGTCAAACAGACCACCGGCTGAGAATTCCGGATCGCCCGTGGTCTGATGCGCGGTAAGAGCGACGATCGGCACAGGTCGTTTGCTAAACCGCTGTAAATTGCGCAGCGCGGCCGCCGCCTCGCGGCCATCTAAAACCGGCATTTCAACGTCGAGTAGAATCACGTCGAACGGCCCCGCCGTGCTCGAATGAAAGGCCTTCAATACCGCCTGGCCATCGGTCACGGCCACCACGTGATGGCCGCGGTGCTCAAGCGCGGCGCGAAAGAATTCTCGATTTGTTTCCGTATCTTCCGCCAGCAGGATCCGCAGTGCGGCAGTCTGTTTCAAGGCACTGTCAAAATGCTCTTCGAGCGTGGCCATGAAATCGGCCGGCGCTTGGCCGCTGGGAAGATCAAAACTCGCCGTGAAGCGAAAGACGACCGGCGCATCGGTCTTCGCGGACATCCAGATCTCGCCTTGCATCAGTTCCGCTAGCCCAGCCGCGACCGGCAGGCCAAGTCCCGAGCCGAAGAAGCCGCGGCGAGCGAAGTCGGCCAGGCGAAGATATTCACCGGCTTGAGAAGCGAAGGTCGCCGCCAGCAATTGCCGCGGTTCGACAAGCGTGCCTTGATTGCCAAACAAGAAGTGCAGCAGAACGCCCGTATCGTCCGGATCGGCCAGCACCTGCAATTCGTATCCGCGTCCGGGCCGCAGCTTGGCGGCGGAGCGAATCAATCCCTCGACAATGACCCGCAGGCGATCCGCGTCGCCCACCAGCCGATCGGGCACCGACGCGTCGATCGTCACACCGAGCTGCAGCGAGGCGGCGCCTTTGGCCAGCGTTTCACTGACTTGCCGCAGCGCCTCGCCGAGAACGAACTCCTCGCGCGTGATCTGCACCGTGCCGGTTTCCAAGCGCGAAAAATCGATCGCCTCGTCCAGCATCCGCAACATCACGTCGGCGGCCTGTTTGACCGATTGCAGCAGCCGCTTCGGCTCGCCTTCCGCCGTAATCAACAGCAAGTCGGTCATGCCGACAATCACCGTCATCGGCGAACGAAGCTCGTGATTGAGATGTTCCAGCAGTCCGCGCGTCACAAGAACCCTTCGGCCAACGACAGCCAGTTTGTGCCCACCATTCAGGCGGCTAACCGTTCAGTGCCTCGGCGGCCGTCAAAACCATCTCCGCAATTTCAATCAACTTCTTGTTTTTGCTGCTCGCCAGTTTTTGCAGGCGGCGGAAAGCCTCTTGCTCATCGACGCTCAAGTGTTTCATCAGCAGCCCCTTCGCGCGCTCAATCAGCTTGCGGTCGGCCAGCGCCTGGCGTAAATCGTTGGCCTCTTGTTGCAGGGCTTGAAACTCTTCGAAGCGGCGGCTGGCCAGTGCGATGGCCGGCTCAAGCTGCATCTGGGTAATCGGTTTCACCAGATACGCGAAGACGTGGGTTTCTTCGGCCCGCTCGATCAGCTCCCGGTCGCAATGACCGGAAAGCAAAATGATGGGGGTCCGTACTTTTTCATAGATGATGGCGGCGGCATCCAGCCCGTCCATGTCGGGCATGCGGATATCCGTAATCACCAGATCGACCGGCGTCGTCAAACAAAAATCGACGAGCTCCCGGCCCGTCGTACCGGCAAAAGCCACCTCATGACCCAACGCTGCGAGCATCGACTCAAGTACGCCTCGAACCTCAGGTTCGTCATCCGCCACCGCCACCCGCAGGCGATTTGGGCTATGCTCCGGAAGGTTCAGTTTTTCCATTTTACGTGTTGTCATAGTCGGCATAGATTCCTCGATACCCTGCGTCAGGAGATTCAGCACTTCGTGACTGTTGCGGTCGAGCCGTTACAACCGGCGCGTTCAAAACGCATCCTGCCAAGCCGACGTTGTAATCAGCGAGAAGCTTCCTCGTGATCTCTATCATCGCGATTGTCGTCGAACAATCAAGTGTGGAAGCGGACAATCCGGCCAGGCATGAGCAAATCTTGTTCCAGTGGATGGTTGCTTGAGACTTGACCCTTGAAAGCGCGCTTCAGTTCCGCTGAAGTGCCGCTTGCGTCCCTCGCAGTTTGGGAACCAGTGAAAATAGCTTGCCAGATGGACGTCGATGATTCATCCTGGTTAGCAAGAGCACA
>JAICIG010000662.1 GCA_025924495.1 Pirellulales bacterium
CATGCTTCGGCCTCCTCAAGGGAAAGATCAAACTTGCCACTCAGCGCATCGGCCGACTGCCAGGCTTCCTCGTCAAACAAATCGATGTGCAGCTTCTTGAGTCGCTTCAACCCGGCGAGCGCTTTCAAGCCAGCCGGGTCCGCAAAAGAATAATAATCGATCGTCAGCTCTTCGAGAAAATCTAGCGGCGTCAGGGCCGACAATGCCGCGCCGGTGATGAAAATTCCGGAAAGATTGAGCGACTTAAGTCGCGACAGGCGAGCAATGTATCGCAGATCGCCGTCCACCACCTTCGATCTTCTTAGATCGAGGGCTTCGAGCCGCGACAGGGGCGGCAAACTCGCGAGCAAAGCCGCCGATTCGGGCAGGTCAGACTCGATGTAGACGTCGTCCAGCGTCAACGATTTCAGGTTAGTCAACCCCGACAGCAGCGCCAAATTCTTGCTCAAAACCATCGACTTGCGGAGGCAGAGGTGTTCGAGTTGCTCAACGCTGCCGATGGCCGCCAGACAGGCATCCGGCGCGGCGTCATTGGTAGCCTGCCAGTGCGACACGCTCAACACGCGCAGATGTTGCATGCCGCCGAGCGCCTCGGCAAGCGCCTCGCCCTCTGCCGGCGTCAGTTCATTGGTTTCGAGTTCCAACGTCTCGAGACGCCGCGCCCTGCCCAAAGACCCGATGATTTCGGGAGTTAACTCTGCCACCGCTAGGGAAAGATATTGCAATTCGGGCAGGCGATGTAGATCGCTAAGCAGCCGCAGTCGCTCCTCTTTGTTCACATTATGGAAGTGCTCATCGTGGTCCCGCGCGTCGACATGCAAGCCGAGAATGCGGCGGCAATAGCGGTCTGCTCCGATATGGTCGAACCATTTCGGACCCCACCGCTCGCCCCAGACAGTCACGCCGTACCCTTTCACGCCGTAATCTTTGACGGATGCAATCAGCGGGTCCTGCACGGCGGCGCGGTTGCGGGCTGTGGCAAACCAGGCGCAAAACGCCGCCGCCAAGCCGGTCGCGACGAGCAGCGTGACGAGGCTGAATCGCCACCCCGGCCGATACCGCCGCAATAGCCACTCGCACGCGACTGCCGGCGCGGCCAGCATGACCAGCCAGATAGCGACGTTTCCCGCCAATCGCGCGGGACTGTAATTCTGCGCGATGATGAACGGGCCCGTGCCCATGGTCCACTCAATGACATACTGGCGCCAAAGCAGTGGCCAGCCGTAAGACAAATTCTGCTCAGCAACGCCGCGAAAATCCGCTTCGCTCGCTTCCTCAACGTTGAACTGCAATTCCGACGGCGGCGGCGGACGCGCCGTCGACCGATATTTGCGGGTTCGATAATCTCCGATCAGATTAGCCAACCAGATCGCAGCGACGATTGCCGCCAACAGAACGAGCGTCAATGCTCGCGGGCGATAGCGCGAGAAGGCGGCAAACGTAGGGCGTCTCGTCATTTCGCTCCGCACTCGTTGCACCCCGACGAGACACACCGAACGAAATTCTTTCGCTCGGATTGATGCCGGTCAGAATGAGGTCGTGAATACATGCCCCTCGTCTTCGCGGATTCCGGCGCCGTCGAAACTAGCCCAGCCTTCTGACTTTTCAAAATCGGCCTGCTCTGCGGGCGTCATCCACCCCAGGTAAGGCCCCGGCAGCCAGCACGAATCGCGCCAAGGGGTTACGTCATGCTCGCAGGGCGGCATGCATCGATGGCGCCAGTCCGTCGTTATGATGGAGGGATTCCCGTCGATGAAGATTCCCGGGTGCGATTTCCGCAACGCTTGCAAGGCCCGACGGCAACGATCGAGGTCGTCTTTGAGGACGGGCGTCGTGACGCCATGATCGAGTTCGAGGAAGGTCCAAGAGGCGGGGCCGCGCTGGTTGTGGCCCCAATGCAGAGCCTTGAGACGCTTGATCGCCAGCAGCGATTCAATCCCCACCGCCGAAACATAACTTTCGATTGACGAGGTCTCATCGCCGTCGATCGCCACTTCTTCCAGGCGTTCGAGCGATGCCAATTCGCCCAAGCTGAGTCCCTTGGAAGGGACGTTAACATGTACAAGTCCAAGCGACTTCAAACGCGGCAAGACGGTTAGACGCCGAAGATCTTCGTCGCGAACCGGCGAGCTGTGAATATTGATCGCTTCGAGCGCTGGCAACGGCGGCAGACGCGCAAGTAACGACGGCCCGTCGAAACGCACGTACTCTAGGCTGAGAAGTTTCAGATTGGCGAGTGCTGCGAGAGATGCCAGCGCCTCGGCGCGGAACTGCACCGAGTGCAGTTCGAGAAATTCTAGTTGAGTGACCGTACCAACCGCCTCGAGGCATTCGTGCAAGCTTGCAGCGTCCTTATGGCCTTCGAAGCCATCCAGTCGGAGCGACTTCAATTTCATCAGGCCGGCCAGTTGCGCTAGCCCTTTGCCGCGAGCGGTTGGTAACGACATGTGGAAATACTCAAGCTGCGTCATTTTAGCAATCGATGCCAGGCTCTCGGCCCAGTTGCGCCGGTCATCGTCGCCTGGCTCTTCGCCTTCTTCGATGCTTAAGTACATCACTTGCCGTAATTTGCTCAGCGCGTTTGTGACCGCGGGAGTAACGTGATCGACGATGATCTCGAGG
>JAICIG010000663.1 GCA_025924495.1 Pirellulales bacterium
AACGGGCAGATTTCGACAAACCGCCAAGGTTTTGTCATTTATACTGAAGCTGCCCGTGCGTGTTCCAACTGCACCGCAATTGCCGCTTGATTGCAACCAATAGTCCGAGCAGAATTCATGATGATCGCCAAGCAAATGGTTCTTCGCGTAGGCTTCGCCTGCCTGTTCGTTTTGCTCGTAAGCGTAGTTCGGGCGGCGTCGCCTGAACCGCCGTACGACCTGGTGATTCGTAACGGGCGGATCGTCGATGGCACGGGCAATCCATGGTTCTACGGCGATTTGGCGGTGCGCGGCGACCGAATCGCTGTGATCGACAAGATCGCGGAGAGAGGCGCACGAGAGATCGATGCCAAAGGCCTGATCGTGGCGCCGGGCTTCATCGACATGCATTCGCATTCGGACTTGCTGCTCTTGGAAGACGGCAATGCCCAGAGCAAGATTCGCCAGGGGGTTACCACCGAAGTGCTCGGCGAAGGCGACTCGGCCGCGCCGTATCAAGGGAAGATCGCTGGGAGCGATTCGTCGAGCGATCGCGAAAAGGTCCGCTGGAGCCGGTTGGACGGATATTTCGACGCGCTGGAACATGCCGGCGTGGCCACAAATGTAGTGTCGTACGTTGGATTGAATAATGTCTGGCGTTCCGTGATGGGCGACTCATTCGAGCGCCCGACGGCCGCGCAGATCGAACAGATGAAATCGCTTGTCGGCGAGGCGATGCGCGACGGCGCCGCGGGGCTTTCCAGCCAGGTGATGATGCCGCCTGGCTCGCTGGCGACGACCGACGAAATTGTCGAACTGTGCCGTGCCGTGGTGCCATACGGCGGGATTTATTCCACGCACATCCGCAACGAGGGCACTGGCGTGTTCGAGTCGGTCAAGGAAGCGATCGAGATTGGCGAGCGAGCGGGCGTCGCGGTGGATGTCATTCATTTGAAAATTGCCGATCAAAAACTGTGGGGGCGAATGAGCGAGGTCGTCGCGATGATTGAGGCCGCGCGGCGCCGTGGGGTCGACGTGCAGGCCAACGTGTATCCGTACACGCGCGGCAACAACAACCTGGTCAGCATTATTCCCCCCTGGGCGCATGAGGGCGGTACACAGCGTCTGCTCGAACGGCTCAAGAACCGCGACGATCGCGAGCGTATCAAGAAAGACATCCGGGAGGGAATCGACGGCTGGTACAACCACTACACGGCCGTTGGCGGCGACTGGAGCCGCATGCTGGTCAGCGGCGCCGGCCGTTTTCAGGGGCTGACCATGGACCGCGTGATGGCCCTGCGAACGCAGGGCAAGCAAGACGCCGACCTGCTCGACGAGTTGTTCGACATTCTTCTGGAAGAGCACGGCTCAGTCAGCACGGTGTATGCCCATCACACGGAAGAGGACATGCAGACAGCGCTCGTGCAGCCCTGGTGTTCCGTCGGCTCCGACGGCTCGGCTTATGCGATCGAAGGCCCGCTACGTCGGGGTAATCCGCACCCGCGCAACTTCGGCACGTTTCCTCGCGTGCTTGGCGTTTACGTGCGCGAACAAGGCCTGCTGCGATTGGAAGACGCCGTGCGCAAGATGACCTCGCTCAACGCCGCCAAAGTCGGCCTGCGCGACCGCGGCCTATTGCGGCCCGGCGAGTTCGCCGACATCACGATCTTCGACCCGCAGAAGATCATCGACCGCTCCACTTACACCGAGCCGTTCCAGTACAACGAAGGCATTGAGTATGTGATCGTCAATGGCCAACTCGTGCTTGACCGCGGGAAACATACCGGCGCTCGTCCAGGCCGCGCACTGCGGCGAAACTCGTCTGTATTGGCGGAGAACCACAGAGGCGCGGAGACACCGAGGGGCGGCAAGTAAGGGTCGGTTGCGCTATCGTGCGGTTGGTGCAGAGCAAACGCCGCGACGCCAATTGCGGCGCCATGAGAATCACGAAAACGCGAAATGGCGAAGAAGGAAGCGGGAATCGCTTTGCCGTTTCCCCCAATCAACTATCCTAGTTATGCACTCTCTGCGCCTCTGAGTCACTGTGGTTCATTCATTGCGCTGCCTCGCCGAATAGGCTACGGCTCTTTGAGCGTGCTCAGGTATTCGAGCAAGTCGGCCGCTTCCTGAGCCGTCATGTCGCGAAGTTGCAAGTCGGGCATTAGCGACTTTTGCTGAGGAGCGACGAGCTCGGCCTCAGCGGCGGGCACGCGAACCAACTTATTCTGGTTGTCTTTGAGCACAATCTCCTGCTCATTGCGTTCCACAAGCAGGCCCGTGTAAACCTGACCGTCGGTTGTCTCCACCAGATGGGCGACGAACTTGGGCTCGATCTGCTTGGATGGCTCCAGGATGCTTTCCAGCAGTTGCGCACGATTGTATTTCTTGCCAATCCGGCTCAAGTCGGGGCCTAGGTCGACTCCCTGGCCGCGAACGCGATGGCAGTTCTTGCACTGCATGGCGGCCGCCATGAAGAACAACTGCCGCCCTGCCTCGGCATCCCCTTTGAGCGAGAGTATCTGCTCGGGGCGGATCGCGTCGCCCAGTCGTTTAGGCCGCAGCGCCTCGGGTACGAACCGCTCGAACAATCCGCTGATCTGCGGATCGGGGTGTTTCACTCCGGCG
>JAICIG010000664.1 GCA_025924495.1 Pirellulales bacterium
GTCTTTGACGTATTGAATGACCTCGCCGCGGCGGTCCTTGCAAAAGTCGATGTCGATATCGGGCGCTTCCAGCCGGCTGATATCCAGAAACCGCTCGAAAAGCAGGTCGTACTTGAGCGGGCAAACGTGACTCAGCCCCAAAGCATACGAGACGAGCGCCCCCACGCCCGAACCACGGGCCGTGGCCGGAATGTCTTTCGAGGCGGCGAACCGCACGAAATCCCACACGATGAGAAAATAGTTAGGAAAGCCGAGCTGATTGATCACATCCAGCTCGCGCTCCAGCCGCTCCATTACTACTACCGCCAGTTCGCCGTCGGTCCACATTTCCGGCACGTCGGCGTAGCGGCGCTTTAGCCCGTCGAGACAAAGTTCGCGCAGATAATCGGCGGGCGTTTTGTTGTCAGGCACGTCGAACGTGGGAAAATGCCGCTTGCCCAGCTCCAGCTCGATGTGGACCGAATCGGCAATTTGCTGGCTCCGCGCCACCGCGTCTTCCAAGCCTGGGAACGACGCATACATCTCTTCGGGGCCACGCAGATAGAACTGATCGCCTTCCATCCGCATGCGGTTGGTGTCGGTGCGGTACTTGCCCGTATTGATGCACAGCAGCACGTCCTGGGCTTCGGCGTCTTCGCGGTTGACGTAGTGGGCATCGCTGGTGGCTACCAGCGGCAGGCCCATGCGCCGGGCGACATCGACCGCGCCCTCCAGAGCCATCCGCTGAATTTCCAGCCCGTTGTTCTGGATCTCGACGAAGTAGCGTTCGCCGAACACTTGCTGAAACCAGGCGGCGATTTCTTCGGTCCCGCGCAGGTCGGGTTCGGCGTTTTGGCTGCGCAAGAGCGAGCGGCTGAACTCGCCCGACACGCAGCCGCTGAGGCAGATCAGGCCGTCGCTGTGGGCGGCGAGCAGCTCTTTATCGATCCGCGGCTTGCGATAAAACCCCTCCAGAAACGCCGCGGAGGCCAGCTTAATGAGGTTTTTGAACCCAGTTTGGTTCTGGGCCAGCAGCGTCAGATGGTAACTGGCCTCGTCATTTTTGCTGACTTCTTTTTGAAAGCGGCTGCCCGGCGCGATGTAGGCTTCGTAGCCCAGGATGGGATTGATGCCGGCGGCCTTGGCCTTTTGATAGAACTCCAGCGCCCCATACAGATTGCCATGATCGGTGAGCGCCAGGGCGTTCATGCCTTGCGTTTTGGCCCGTGCCACCAGTCCTTCGATGGGGCTGGCGCCGTCGAGCAGGCTGAAATGGCTATGGCAGTGGAGGTGAACGAACGAGCGGCTGGTCATCGGCAGTCCATTGCGGGAAAGCGAAACGGAAAAGAGCGAGGCGTGGCGCCTTCCTACAACTTAACGATGGGACAGCCGCTTGACTACCGCGTCGGCCGCTACCGCCCAAATGCGTCGCCGCAGTTGGCACTCTCACGAGCTGCGCGACAGCTTTGCGCTGAGCTCTGCTTGCAGTTGGGCGGCGAACTCTTCGAGCTCGGGTAAGGAAAGCCGCTGTAGTTCTTCGCCAGGCATCGCCTCGCGGCGCAACAGCGTCTGAAGATATTCGATGTGTGCTCGCAGCCCTTCCGATCTCCCCTTCTCGAGGCCCTTCTCGATGCCCTGCTCGATGCCCTTCTCGATGCCCTTCTCAATGCCCTTCTCAATGCCCTTCTCGATGCCCTGCTGGATTCCCCGTTCCAGTCCGCGATCCTCAGCCTCGGCGAGGGCCGTATAAATGTCACGTTGCATTTTCTCCCTCGATTCATAGAGCTCGCGCTCGCGCTTGCTTTGTGAAATCATCATTAGGTCTCCTATCGCGTTGCGAACTTCCGGCACATCGAGCGAGCGAGGCAGTGTATCGGGATCAAGATCGCGCGCGTGCCGCAAGAAATACAACCATCGCTCCAAAGGTGTTGCCAACTGGCCGACCGCCTTGGTGAACTTCGGTAATTCCAGAATATGCACCGCCATCTGATCGGTAAAGAGTGTCTGATGCCGCCGCTCGCGCAGTTCGAAAATCAGATGATAGTCGGCCAGCTCGGGGAAAAGCGGCGTATCGACGAAGCACACCGCGATCGTGGGCCGCAATATGCGAAAATCCTTCCCTTTGCGCAACTGTCCTTGATGCAGCCTGGCCCAATAGTAGAGCGCCCGCGGCCGAAATGCGCCGTAGGCCAACATCTGCATCTCGATATTGAATTGCCGGCCGCTCTCATCCCGGGCCTTGATGTCGAGAACCGATTGCTTTTCGTCGAATGCCTCTCTGTCGTTGAAGGGGTTTAGCAGCTCAAGGCTCGCGATCGTCTGCCCGGCCTCTGGCTGCAAAACGGCGTCGAGCAAGCTGATCAACAGGGCCTTGTTTTGCTCACGCCCGAAGACGTGCTTGAAGGCAAAATCAACCTTTGGATCGATCAACGATTTCATAGCGGAAATGGTAACTGCGCTAAATCGATGCCGCCACCGAACGCCGCTCCATGCTTCAGGTCACTTGGCCCGCTCGGAAAGCGCTTCAGCGCATCGGCGACTGACGCGGGCTACTCATCGGGCGGTTCGCCAATGCCGCGCAGATACTCCGCCAGCAACGATTGCA
>JAICIG010000665.1 GCA_025924495.1 Pirellulales bacterium
CGCAGCAAAATGCCGCCAACAGCGAAGAGTCCGCGAGCGCCGCGGACGAATTGAACAATCAAGCGGCGACGTTGGCCGCCACCGTAGGTCAGTTCACGCTCTCGACCAGCGAATCCTCGCCGAAAGCGAAGTCGAGACGGCCGCGCGTTGGCGAGCCGCGACGAGCGGCGCCGCTGGCCGGCACAGAGCCCGGTTATACGGAACAAGCGCGAGACCACGAGTTGGTCGCCGCAGGCACGGAGTGCTGACAAGAACGTTCACGACAGTCTTACTGCTTTCAATGTTTCTAGACCTAAGAAAGGTGTTTTGCATGCGGTGGTTCAATAACCTCAAGATCGGTACAAAACTGGCCGTCGCCTTCGGCGCAGTGCTCGCGGTGACCGTCGGCCTGGGCGGCTTCTCGATGCTGAAGATGTCGGAACTGAACGAAAATATGACGGAGATTTCCAAGAACTGGCTGCCGGCATGCACCGCCACGGTCGGCATGAAGTGCTCGGTCAATGCCTTGCGCAACAAAGGCTTTCAATTGATTCTTGCCAGCTCGCCCGAAGAAGTCGAAAAGGCCGACCGAGAGGCGGCGGAAGCGCTCAAAGAACTGAATCAACACAAAGACGTGATCGTGCGGTTGATCGCCAACCCGGAGGAAAAGGAGCTGGTCGCCAAGATCGGCCGCTTGCTCGATGCTTTTATGGCCGAGCACAATCACGTTGTCGCCTTGATGAAGGAAGGCAAAAAGGAGGAGGCCGTCACAGCCAACAAGACGACCACCCGCGACGCAGTCGACGCGCTGCGCGCGGCAATTGAAGAAGAAGTCGATTTGAACCTGAAAGGCGCCGCCGATCAGACCGCGAACGCCGACAACGTTTACGCGGCCGGTCGCACTTGGGTTACCGTCGCCCTGGCCGCGTCGGCTGCGCTCGTGGCCCTGTTGGGCTTCATCATCGCCCGAGCGATCGCCAACCCCCTGAAGGCCTTGACGTTGGCCGCGACGGGCCTGGGCCGAGGCGACGTCGAGCAGCAGATTACCTATGAGGCGAGGGACGAAGCTGGCATGCTTGCCGAGTCGTTCCGCGGCATGATTACGACGATCAAATCGCTGATGGCCGAGACGGGCCGGCTGGTAACGGCCTCGAAACAGGGTCAACTTGACGAACGCGGCGACACCTCGCGGTTTGATGGCGCGTATCGTCAGTTGGTGCAAGGTTTCAATGAGACGCTTGACGCGGTCGTACAGCCGATCTCCGAGGCCTCGACCGTGCTCGACAAAGTCGCGGCCCGCGATCTCTCGCCGCGAGTGCAAGGCAATTATCTGGGCGACCATGCTCAAATCAAGAACGCACTGAACGCGGCGCTCGACAACCTGGAAGACGCCCTGTCGCAAGTCGCGATGGGCGCCGAGCAAGTCACTTCCGCCGCTACGCAGATCTCCAATGGCAGCCAATCGTTGGCGCAAGGCGCCTCCGAGCAAGCCAGTTCGCTGGAAGAAGTGTCCAGTTCGCTCGAGGAGATGTCCTCGATGACGAAACAGAACGCCGATAATTCGAGCCAGGGGAAAGCTCTGGCAAGCGAGGCGCGGGACGCTGCCGAGCGCGGCAATGAGGCCATGCAACGCATGGCCGCTGCGATCAGCAAAATCAAGGATTCGTCCGATGCCACCGCCAAGATCGTCAAGACGATCGACGAGATCGCCTTCCAGACGAACTTGCTGGCCTTGAATGCCGCCGTCGAAGCGGCACGAGCAGGCGAAGCCGGCAAGGGATTCGCCGTCGTCGCCGAAGAGGTCCGCAACCTGGCCCAGCGCAGCGCCGAGGCCGCCAAGAACACCGCCAACATGATCGAAGAGTCGGTGAAAAACGCCGACGGCGGCGTGCGGATCACGGAAGAAGTCGCCAAGGCTCTGGCCGAGATTGCGGAAGGCAACCGCAAGGTGAACGACCTGGTCGCAGAAATTGCCGCTGCTTCGGGCGAGCAGTCGAAAGGCATCGACCAGATCAACCTGGCCGTGCAACAACTCGACAAGGTCACGCAGCAGAATGCGGCCAACAGCGAAGAGTCGGCCAGCGCCGCTGAGGAACTGAACGGCCAGGCGGTGACGCTGGCTGAGACAGTCTCGCAATTCACGCTCCGCGGGCAAACCGGCCGCAAAGCGCCGGCGCCCAAGGCCAAGGAGCGCGGTCCGCGCAGCGCGAGCCGAACGGCAACCGCGAGCGAACCGGCAACGCCGGAACGAGAATTAGCGACTAGCGGAGCAGGCGCCTCGCGAAGCGGCCAAAATCGCGTCTCCAAGGCGTCGCTGATGATTCCGTTGGACGACGAAGATTTCAAGGGCTTCTAAGCGAGAGGATGAAGTCGACGGGATGAAGGATGAAAACGGGAGCAGGAATTCCCACTTCCGTTCATCCTTCATTCCGCTCGACGTGGGTAAAGCCAAGAAACAACCATGAAGTCCGCTACGTTCGAACAATTTCGCAAGCTCGTGTATCAGCAGAGCGGCATCGATCGGTCGTCGGGTAAAGAAGCCCTGGTTCGCGGCCGGCTCGGCAAGCGCATCCGTGCTCTCGGGCTGGCTGACGAGCAGGAATA
>JAICIG010000666.1 GCA_025924495.1 Pirellulales bacterium
AGCAGCAGATGCGCGATGCTCAAGCGGGGCGCCGCCGTCGGCAAACGCGTGGATGCGTGTCGCTCGCGCGCTTCCGCGTGAATTTCCGGCAGCGCGTCGGCGGCTGCGAGAATTTCAGGCGGCGGACTCTGCTGTTCGCGGTCCATCGACGCTCCAAGCATGAATGCGGCCAACTAACCGCATTGTACTCACTCGAACAGCATTGCGCTGTCTCTCAGCGTAGCGAGTTAATTTTACAACGGCCGCCGGATAGCATCGAGCGAACGTGAGAGAAACCGTCTGCGGCCTGGACCTGGCCGGAATGATCGATTCGGCAGTGGTTGTCGTGGCCGCTACGACCGTTTTTTAGGCGAGGAGAGCTTCGATGGCTTGGCCTTTGCCATCCTTCGTGACATGGAAGGGGCGTCCTTCGGTTACAAAGGCCGCGTCGGCGGGAATGCCGAGCGTGCGGTAAATCGTGGCATGCACGTCGGTGAGCGAGACGGGGTTTTCCACGGGAAGCATCGGGTGCCGTTCGGCCGTGCGGCCATAAACCAGACCCGGCTTAAAGCCGCCGCCGAAGAATAGCAGACTATTGGCGCTGCTGAAGTGCCCATGGAACCCGTAGAGCCGCTCGCTGTCGATGATCAGCTCTTCTCCCGATTGCGATTCGGCGAAGCCGATCGGCTCGACGCCCGCTTTGGGCTGGTTGGCGATCGTGCGGCCGAACTCGCTGGCCACGACGACGAGCGTCCGGTCCAGCAAGCCGCGATCCGCCAGGTCGCGAATCAACTGTGCAATCGGGCCGTCGACCTGCTTTTTCATCTCGGCCAGTCGCGTGGCGCCGTCTTCGTGCGTGTCGAAGCCTTTGAAGGCGCCATATTGGTATTCGACCTGGACAAAGCGCGCCCCCGATTCGACCAGACGCCGGGCCAACAGCAACCCATGACCAAACCGGCGGCCGAAATAGTACTTTTTGTCCAACAATTCGTCGGCCGTGATTTGCGGCTCGTAGGCGGCGATGGTCGATTCAGATTCGTCCTGTGCATAAGCAAAGGCCCGCTTCACCGGCGAGTCCATCATCCCCCTCGCGGCTTCCATGCTCTTCAGGTAAGCCGCGACCTGCGCCGATTTGTCCAGTCGGGCATTGCCGGCATGAGTCATCGCCTGCAGGTACTTCAGCCGTCGATCGATCCGTTCTGGCGTCAGTCCGGCGGCCGCCTCCAGCGTGGCCATGCCTTGCACCGGATCGGGGATCATGAACGGCGCGTGTTGCAGGCCGTAGAAGCCGGGGCCGATGAACTCGCTGATGAATTGCTTCTCAGTGTCGCTCGTGTCGATGTCGCGGCCGATGTAAATGTATGGCGGCACGTTGCGGTCGCGCGGGCCAAGAATTCGTCCGACGGCCGCGCCGAGGCTAGGCGCCTTGACCCCGACCGGAAACAGGTACCCGGTCATCATGTAGTATTGGGCCTTCAGATGCACCGCGCCGAACTTCGTTTCGTTCGTCAGGCTCCGCAGCACCGTCCCATGGTGCATGACCGATGCCATCTGCTCTAGGCCTTCGCCGAACTGCAGCCCATCGACCGAAGTGGAGATTGCCGGACATGTGCCGAGCAACTCGCTGCCGTTCATGCCTTTGCGAAACGGAGTGAATTGCTTCGGATCCCACGCGTCGGTCTGCGCGACGCCGCCCGGCAGCCAGATGAAGATCACCGCATCGGCCTTGGCCTTCAGCCGCTTGCCTGGTTCCGCCGCCTGCGCGCGCGAATTTGCCAAGAGCGCGGCGGCCGCAGTGGTCTGCAAAAACGTTCGGCGATTCATCGAGGGCATGGGATGTTAAGAATAAGTGCTGCTTGACGCCTGATACCTGACGCCTGATGCCTATTTCCACCTACTTGACGTATTGAAATTCCGGACTGCATGCCAGCGCCCAAAGCATGTCGTGAATTCCGTCGGCAAGCGATTCGGCGGCGTCGAGAAACTCCTTGCCCAGGCGTTTTTCTTCGGCCGTGGCATGACGGCTGAGGACTGCCTGATAAAGCTGGTCGACCACGCGCCGCGGGTCGATACGAGTCGGCGTTTTGACCAGCAAAGGAAACTGCTGGATCAAATCTTCCAGCTCCGGGCCGTTGAGCAGCTCAAGCGATTGCACCACGGCGACGTCGTTCGGCCGGGCGGTGCTGATTTCGTTGCGCGACGCCGGGCGGCCAAGCGCCCGCATCAGCGAGGTCGAGCGACCGTCGAGAAACAATCGCTCTTCTGATCTCAGCCGTCCAGTCATCGCCAGGCGCAGACTGTCGAAGACCTGTTCTGCGGTGAGCCGTCGCAATGACGGAGAGCGGTAAAAACGTTCAGCGGCGGGCTGGCCCAACTCAAAAGAATCGGCCAGTTCGGCATCGTAGCGCTGCTGATAGGTGCGGCTGTTCAGAATCAGCCGAATCGTGTGCTGCAGATCGCAGCCATGTTCGAGAAAGTCATACGCCAGCCACTCGAGCAAGTCGGGCTGGCTGGCCAGAACGTCCTCGCGGAAGTCATCGGCCGGCTCGAAGAGCCCGAGGCCCAGGTAGCGCTTCCAGAGCCGATTGACGATC
>JAICIG010000667.1 GCA_025924495.1 Pirellulales bacterium
AGCAGTGGATAGAGCGGAAAGAAGACGACGTTCGACATTTGATGCGGCCGGTAGTGGTAATCGAAGCGCGCGATCTGCTTGTACTCTGGGCCGTCGAAGCCGAACATCGTCTCCAAAAAAGTCCGCCGGCCAGGCAGGTCGCCGTCGCCGCGGGGCAGATGCCTGCCCGCCTTCTCGCCCGGCGCGACAAGGGGCCTGATATGGCACGAACGATGTGAGTCGACGAAGGCCAGCGCGTCGCCCAAGGCGAAATGCTGATACGCCAGGTAAGCGACGATTCCCCAGCAACCGACCGGCAACCAGACGGCCAGCGCCAGCAACCGCGCGCCCGCAGTTGGACGTCGTTGCCAGAGATCGATTGCCAACGGCAGAAGCAGCGCCGCGCCAGTCGGCCGCGCGGCGGTGGCAAGCCCGACGATGCCAGCCGCGATGCCCGATGGCCAGCGCCGCCGCAGGGCATGAAATACCGCTAGCGACAGCAACAGGAAACAGGATTCAGAATAGGCCGCTTAACAAAGAGCATCTGTCGGCCTCAAGTGGCGGAGGCGGTGCCGGCGGAAGACGGAAGCATCGCGGCCGGCGATGCACTGGAGCGATGACTGTAATTGTCGAGCCGATCGAAGGTGCCCGGCCGGTGCAGTGTCTTTAACAGCGTTTCCAGCACGATGTACAAGTCGGTGCTGGAGAGAATGCCCACGAGCTTGCCGTTGGAGACCACAGGAAGGCAGTTGATGCCGTAACCGCAGATCAGCTCGATCGCCTGCTGCAATGGGGCCTCGGGAGCGATGGTCAACAGGTCGGTGCTCATGATCTCGGCCGCCGTGATCCCCCGCAAGACGTCATCCGCCGGATAGCGGTCGGGTCCGAAGCAGCGGATCACGTCGCGATCACTGACGACGCCCACCAGGTTGCCGTCGGCGTCGGTCACCAGCGGATGGCGAAACTCTTTGGCGTGGAACAGCTTCACCAAGTCGAGCAGCGTCGCCTCGGGTGAAATGCACGACGGGTTGGCCGTCATCACCTCGCCGACGGATACTGGGCCGTCGGATCCGAGGCGCACGAGATGATCGATCAAGGGTGTGAGCTGCTGGCGCTTTCGATCAAGTCGGTCCATAGACGATCTCGGTGGGGACGGATGTCAGGATGGCTAATCAAGCCGCCACGGGGCAGGTACTGCCTGCAGGGAAAACGTAGCTTACGTTTTCGCAGATGTCTACCGCGTCACGGGGCCTGCGTTTTGATTTTTGTATTGTGCAATTTGACTTGGATTGTCGCTCGCGCGAACATGGCACCACGTTATCTCGCGAACTGCCAGCGGGCGCAAGCAATGCTGACGACAAGCCCGCGATTTGACGGTAGAATGCCGGCGATGCCGGACGCCAGTGGTCACGACAGGGCGTAATCTGCTGCGGCCGAAAGCCGATGGCGACCACTTAACCGGGCGGCTGGCTTACACCTGTGGCGGCAAACGAGTAGAATTTGAATATGATACTGTTCGGATGTGGCAACAAGCCGTCGAGCCGTTCCTGCACGGCGGTTTGGGGCTGTTGACGCTGGCGACGCTCTGCCACCTGCCACGAAACAAGCCGTTGGCCGAAGCTTTGCGTGAGGTCGTGCGCGAGATTGACAGGCGGTTGATCCAGGAATGCGAGCATCGCCTGGCTGTGCGGTTGATGACGGCGGCGTTCATTCTCACGGGTTTACGAGTCAAGAAAGAGGATTTGGCGAGCATTTACGAAGGAGTTCGAATCATGCATGAATCAACGGCATACGACATGGCCGTGGAAGAAGGCTGTATTAAGGCCACTGCCGGTGCAGCGATGGCAAATCGCGAAAGGAATAAAGGTATGAACTGGCAAGATCGAATCAGCGTAAATCCTCGCGTTTGTCACGGCAAGCCGTGCGTCAAAGGGACGCGGGTGTTGATGTCGGTGGTCTTGGCGGATGTCGCGGCTGGCGAGTCGTTTGACGCAATCATGAGCGGATATCACATCCAGCGCGAGGACGTTCAAGCAGCGCTGCGATACGCGGCCGAAATGGCCCAAGATCGCTATGTGTCTGTGCCGGAGCTGACTTGAAATGCGGTTCAAGGTCGATGAGAATCTTCACAATGAGGTGGCAGCACTCTTGCGCCAGCACGGTCACGACGCACTGACGGTTTACGACCAACATCTGCAGGGACGAGACGATGACGATGTGGCGGGCGTCTGCTGTCAGGAAGGGCGTGTTATCGTCACGCAAGACCTCGACTTCTCGAACATTTTAGCGTATCCGCCGCAGCACTACGGCGGGATTATTGTCTTGAGGTTGCATGATCAAAGTCGACCGTTCGCGGTGAAAGCGGTCTCGCGCATCATCCCACTTCTTGGGACGGAGCCTCTGGTCGGCTGTCTTTGGATCGTCGATGAAATCGGAATGCGCATTCGGCAAGGAGGCACTCCATGACTCGGTCACCTCGAATGGATATACTACGCAGCCAGGGCTTGCTCTAAACAGCACCAGAATCCACAATAAAAACCTGCCCGGTGCTCCCCATTGTCCCCCGCCTTGGACGCCGA
>JAICIG010000668.1 GCA_025924495.1 Pirellulales bacterium
AGGGGGCGGTCGCGTGTTTACCGCTTATCCGATTGCCGACGATGAAAAGCCTGCCAAGGGAGACTTCAACTACGCCTTGGCTGCGTTCGATTTGAAGTCGGGAAAGGTCTTGTGGCAGAGAAGGATCGACAGCGACTGCATCACGGCTCCAGTGATCAGTGGCGATGATGTCTATGTCGCTACATTGTCGGGCAGCCTGTATCGCTTTGCGGCGAGCGACGGCAGAATCAAAGGGGCGCAGCAAATTCGCGCCACATCGGCGCCTGTCGTGGTCGACAACGAACTGTTCGTGACGAGGCGCGACGATCCTGGGAAGAGGGATAGCGAAGTCTTTGAGGCCATTGCCGCGCGAAACTTGCACACGCAGCAAGAACGATACGTGGCGAATCGGCGAGCGGCGCCCTATCTTGACGCCCGCGTTCAGCGAGCATCTGCGGCGAGCGCCGAAGCTAATGAGTTTGAAAGCAAGAATGGCATCATGGGAGGTTTCGGCGGCGGTTTCGGCGCGTTGAACCATCGCTTGCCTGGAGAATTAGCCAATCGCAGTTTAACTCCTGCCGGGTCTGGTAAGTTTCGCCTGATTAAATTCCCAGGCGCCAAAGACGATGCGGACGAGGCCGCTGCCGACGACGACCCACGTGACGCCCTGGCGGCCGAGCAGCAAAAGGCGGCGAAAGTCATCGGCAAAGGTAACGTTCACACGATCCAGGGATTTCAGGGATCGAGAGTCTTGCATTGGGGCGATCGGAACTACAACTGCATGGGCGACGCGATTTTTTGCACCTCGTCGGCTTCGGGCAAAGTGCTTTGGAGCCTGCCGCTCAAAGGCGATCTCAAAAAGGAAGGCGGTCATCTGGCTGCTCCGCCCGTGCCGGCAGGCGACCAATTATTCGCCGCCACGCTCAGCGGCGAGGTTTTGCAGCTCAATCCAAAGACGGGAGCCGTGGCGCGCAAGTTCAGCGTTGGCGCGCCATTGCGATTCGCTCCTGTGATTGAGGGCGGCTGGATCTACGTGGGAACGCAGGATGGCAAGCTGATAGGCATTAACACGGAAAGGCCGGAGCTAAGTGGCTGGCCCACGTGGGGCGGTGACCCTGCACACACAAGCGTCTACGGCGTAAGTCACTAAATGCTACATGCTCGCATGAGTTGCTGCATAACGAGCGGCGGGGCGTCAAGCGGACGTCGCTCTTTTCCGTCAGTTCCTATTTAACGCCTTTGGCCACTCATTAACTCATTCAGCGCCTCGGGGAGTCGGTGATACCTGAAATCAACCCTGCTTCCTGCAGCCGCTTGGAAACGACGTAGCGGCCGTAGAGAGCAAGGTCTGGATCAGTGCGCAACAAAACTCCAGCGCCAATTCGCACCAGCCAGGCGGGAGTGGGGAGCCCGAAGGGCATGCCCACGGCGCGCGGCCTGGTTCTGAGCGAAAGCGGAATTGTGTGGAACATGGCGGGGTGGACAGTCACGGCCCGCAGAACGAGCTACGCCACAGCGCGAAACTAGTCTCTTCTCGGTGGAGCCCACGGAGAAGACATGGCCCGGCTTGGCGAACTGGAACTTGACGAAGCCGACTCTAAAGCGGCAGGCAACTGGAAGAAATTCGATTGCTTTGTTTGGCACAGGGAAGGCGACCCGGATGATGCTGAGCGGTGGGCGATCAACTGCTCATCAGATAGTTCGACTAGATCGACTTTAAGCGCTTCTCTCGCTCGGAACCGCGTTGATGGCTGAAAGTACCGGTTCCTTGCGTCGCTAAAACATAGCCGTTCGGTTTGTAGAGAGTCCAGAGATCGGCATCGCTTGTTTGATTGAATCGGCGACAATCCAGCACTCCGCCCAGGTCAAACGAGAAGCGAGTCGCGCCCGTTCGCGCTTCAACGGCGACCGAGACGACCTTCTGGCCTTGAAGAATGGCAATTGCCCTGGAAATCTTGCGATCCGACGAGGCACTGGTAACAGCCTGCTCGTCTCCGAGCGACAGTCGCCAATGGCAGCAGTAAATCCACAGCCACCACTTTCCTCGAATAGCTATGCGTCTCCTCGCAGCCAAACCCTGCACGATCGGATTCTTCGAATTTGTGATGTACGGCTCTCGCACGCGGAGTGATGGCTCGCCGAAGTTCATCGACAGGTTCAACGCACGTGCGTAATGCACGCCCCAGCAAGGCAGGCCGTAGAGCTGCTGGAATGTTCGGTAGATCGTCGCGTTCATTGCGCTGCGGAAAAATCGCGGGAGGTCATCGGTACGGCAAAACGAACCGTTTCAAGTTAGCAACGGGGATTAAATGATTTCCCGATCCCCAGCTCGCGGGAATCCACTGGCCAGGCTTTTTCCTGTCTGCCACCCAGCTTTAGCTGGTGGGATTCGAGCAAGAGCATTTGATGTCTTCAGTCGGCTTTAGCCGACTTGTGCAAGCCTTCAGGCCCTGGCCATCGGCAGGCCATTTTCATCGTCTGGCGGAAGACATGACTCGACATGGACTGCGCCCTCTTCAAGTGGACGCCGGCTAAAAGCTATCACCGGGCGGAGAC
>JAICIG010000669.1 GCA_025924495.1 Pirellulales bacterium
CGAGGCCTGGCGATATTCGAGCCTGTGGCGGCGGATGCACGGCGATGCCGCCTCGCGCAAGCTGCTGAGCGATTGGCCCTTGCCGCGGCCGCGATCGTGGGTGCAGTATGTCAATCAACCGCAGAACGAGACGGAGCTGGAATCTATTCGGCGCAGCGTCCAACGCGGTCAGCCTTACGGCGGCAAAGCTTGGGTTCGCTCCGCCGCCGCACGGCTCGGCCTGGAGTCAACGCTCCGACCCCGGGGCCGGCCGCAGGCCCAAGAGCCGTAATTGGACCAGTCCCCTTTATTTGCCCTTACGGCGCCGAAGCTTGGGTTCGCTCCGCCGCCGCACGGCTCGGCCTGGAGTCAACGCTCCGACCCCGGGGCCGGCCGCAGGCCCAAGAGCCGTAATTGGACCGGTCCCCTTTATTTGCCCTGGGCTTCTCGTTGCAGCAAAGCACGCCGCAGCCGATATGACTTGGATCGGCGACCGCGATTACTCGCGGGGTCGTCCCAGTCAAAGGGAGGAAAAGGTCAGAAATCCGGATCCTTTTTCTCGCATTTCCGACGGGAGCTAGGGCAGCGATTACTTCGTATCGGGCTCGGCCGGTCTTTTCTCCGCGGGCTCTTTAAATTCGCCCTTCTCGGCTTCGTCCACATCGGGATCAGGCGTCAAGCCGCGATCTCGCAAGGTCGCGCAAGCGTACGCGTAGGTTGCGGTCAAGCGGCTGGCGGGCTCGGCGATGGCGGCGCGATAGAAGGCAATCGCGTCATCTTGGCGGCCGGTCAGGTCGAGGAACCTGGCGATGAAGCAATAGACTCCGGTGCGGTCCTTCGCTTCGGCGGAGGCGGCGATCTTGCGCGCGGCGGTCAGGTCGGGCGGTTGCTGCTTGTCCGCGGCCAGAAGCGCCTGTACCCACTTGGCCAGTTGACGGAAATGGGCAATTTCTGGGTCGTTCTGCAGGGCGACGCGCTTCAATGACTGGTCGCGAAGCTCGACTTCGCCTAGTTCCTGGGCCATCGCCGCAATCCAGAAATCGTTGAAGCACATGTTGCGCGGCTTAAGCTTGCCTTCGGAGCCCTTGCGGTATGCGGCCAGCGCTTCACGAGGCTTATTGCCGAGTTGATAGAACATGCCGACCATGAACTGAGATTCGGCGGCGGTCCGCCGGGCGACTGCAGCAATGGAGGGTTCGATCTCCTGGAACAGTTTGTCGGCATTGCCCAGCCCGGTGCGACGCGACCAGACATAGAGTTCGAGGGAATAATTAGGCTTGGGATAGCGCTGGGCGATCCGCGTTCGCCAGAGGCCTTCGTTTTTGTCGTCTTCGAGCCCGCGATAGCAGCGAATCGCGCATAAGATGGCCCACTCGGCCCAGGTTTCGGCGGCCTCTTCCGCGTAAGGCCTGGCTTTTTCCCATTCGGCTCGGTCCATGTAGTAATTGGCAATCTGCACTCGCAACTGAGCATGTTCCAGTCCGAACGAGGGTTGCTCCAGGCACTTGTCGAGCGTCGCCTTCCACTCGTCCATCTGGCCTTGATTTCGGTATTGCTCTGCCAGGCGGCGATAGGCCCACATATCGGGCGACAGCTTGATATAGGCTTCCAGCGCGCGGCGCTGCTGCTCGTCGTCGGTGGCGGTTTCGCTCAGCGCCTTCCAGACTTGCGGGTTGTAGGGGAACTTCTTTTCCAGCTCTGCGATTTGTTCCGGGTTGGCGTTACGACGCCGACGCAGCAGCGCCGCCGCTACGTCGGGACTTTCCGCACTGACCTTCAGCAATCGCTCGACGACGCTGCTCGAAGCGGCCCAGCCGTCCTTTTCCAACTGATCGAGCAGCTCGCGGTGCACGTCATCAGCATGTAAAGTCGGCCGGCGCTCGGCGGCCACGTAGTTATCCGGCCACCGTCTCTGCCACGTTTGTCCAAGCGCCTTTGCGAGAATGCGCTGCTGAGCGAAATCGAGTTCCGTCAAATCCAGCCGGTCAACGAGCGTTTCCGCCGCCTCCTGCCAGCGTTTGGCATCCGTCGAACAAAGCTCGATCAGCGAGCGATAGCGATGCCCGGTCGCCAGATCTGCAATTGCGTCGATAAACTGTTCGGTGGGAACCGCCCACTGAAATCGCATGAAGTAGACGCGGCGCCAAAGCTGAATAAGCTCCGTCTCCTGGAGCATGCGGCCGAGGATTCTCCACGAGAACTCCTCCCGGTCGACTTCTGCCGCCGCATCCGCCAGCGAGTTGGCCAGTTCCGTCAACCCGTCGGCGCGATCCGAATTCTTCGGGAGCAGATTTTGGGCGCTGGCCGGCAAGCCGGAGACTTTCTGCAGCCGGAGCGCCGCAGTCCCGTGCAGCACGGCCGGCGCCAGCTCCGTTACCGCGTGCAACATGCCGATCGCACAGCATTCGCACATCGCGTCGAGCAACCGGAAGTCCTCAGGGTTGCGCTCCATCAGGTCCTGGGCCAGCATTTGCACAGCC
>JAICIG010000670.1 GCA_025924495.1 Pirellulales bacterium
AGTAGCATAGGCGCCGAAGGCATAGAAGGCGGCTTGAGCCATCGCGAACAGGCCGGCGAAGCCGACCAACAGGTTGAACGAAGTGGCAAGAATGCCGTAGATGCAGACCATTACCAGCACGTGCAGAGCATATTCCATGTCAGCTCATCGCCCGGCCAAATAAGCCTTGCGGCCTGAGCAGCAC
Source organism: Pirellulales bacterium (assembly GCA_025924495.1). The sequence continues at coordinate 185 of JAICIG010000670.1, forward strand.
CACTTGGAACAGCACGATGAATGCGATTGAGCTTTGCCACTCGGTCGGAATCTTCCACAGACCGAGGCTTTCTACCATGCCAAGCGCCAGGCCTCCGGCGATGGCGCCGCGAAGCGAGCCGACCCCACCGACGATCACGGCGACGAAGGCGATAAAGACAGCAAAAAAGCCCATGCTCGGCGTCGCCCCATCCTTGAGCAGGATGAGCGTCGCCGGGATGGCCGACAGCGCCGAGCCGATCGCGAACACCAGCCGCGACACCTTCACGGTGTCGATGCCGATGATGCGCGCCATCTCAGGATTGTCGGTGGTGGCCAGGATGGCTTTGCCGTGGCGGGTGCGGGCGAGATAGGCGCCAAGCGACGCAGTCAGTATGATCATGGCGATCACCTGGCCGAGCTGGACCGAGCTGAAATACACCGGACCGACAAGAAAGATGCCGTATTGGTAATTGTCCACTACGCGCCCGCCGGTGCCGAAGACGATGGCAATCAGGTTTTCCAACACGATGAAAAGCCCGAGGGAGGCAATCAGCGCCACATGCGACGAGCTTTGCCGCAGCTCGAAAGGCAGATAAAGATATTGATAGCTGGCGGTGCCGAGAGCGGCGGCAATCAGTGCCGCGAAGAGCATGGCGGCGGCGATCGGCAGGCCCAGTACATTGGCTGCGAGCCAGGCCGCATAGGCGGCGGCGGTAAAGATCGGTCCGTACGCGAAATGCACGATGCGGGTGGTAGCAAAGATCAAACCGAAGCCGGCGCCGAGCAGCGCATAATGGCTTCCGTTGATCAGACCGTTGACGAAAAGCTGCGAAAGAAGATCCATGATTGAACTCAGGCGGGCAAGTGGTCATCGTTGCCGCTTGCCTCGAGATACCCCCGGCGGCTCCGCGCCGCATGCACAACCCGTAATGAACCGTCATGATGGGGTGCCCGCGCGGCGACCGCCTCCAACATGGGACCCGGCATTCCTTTGAACGCGCCTGCTACTTGGCTTCAATATATTTTTCGAACACCTTGTCAGCGTTCTGGACCTTGAACAGCGCGACGCGTTTCTTGGCCACACCGTTGGCCTGGAATTCCATGCTGCCGCCATAGACCGACTTGAAGGTCGGGTTTTCCCGCAACGCCGCCGCGATCTTGTCGCCATGGTACCAATCGCCACCCTTGGCGCGGGCCCGCTTCATGCATTCGGCGATGACGTAGACGCCTTCATAATAGTTGGCGGCATAGAAATCCGGATCGGCGTTGTACCTTTCCTTGTAAGCTTTGGCGAAGGCGGCCGACCAAGGCTCGTCGGATGATGGTTTGAAATAATCGGAGGTGAATTCGTAGCCTTCCAACGCCGCACCACCGAGCTTCTGCACGTCGGCGGTATATTCCACCCCGATCAAAGGCACCTTCAGGCCGAAATCGCGGATCCGCTTGGCAGCTAGGCCCGGGTCGGGGCTGAACAGCCACAGCGCGACGAAGTCCGGATTGCCTGCACGAATTTTAGCTATCTGGGTATCGATGTTGGGGGCGCCGACATCCATTTTTTCCGACGCCACCACGGCGCCGCCGCCCTCTTTCCAAACCTCGTCCACGGTCTTGACGATATTCTCGCCGGCATCCGTGTTCCAGGCGAGTTCGGCCATTTTCTTCAAGCCTAGATCGTGCGCGTGGCTGACAGCGGCGTGACCGAGATCGGATGCGAGCGAACGGTTGTGGAATAGGTATTTTGAGGCGCCGACCAGGTTGTTGCTGACGCCCCCGCCATTGATGAGGAAAATTTTCTGCTCGTCGGCGATCGGCGCGATGGCCAAAGTTGGCGGTGTGAAGGAAGTCATCACCGCTTGCACGTTGTAGAGGTTACGCACGCGCGTGAAACCGTCCACTCCAGCCTTGGCCACGCCGCCCTGATGATCCTCGATATCGGCCTCGAGCTTGATGCCGTCGACGCCGCCGTTGGCGTTTATCTCGTCGATCGCCTGCTTCATCCCCTGGCTCATCACCGTGCCGTAATAGCTGGTCTTGCCGGTCATCGCGAACAGGGCACCGATGTGGATAATGTCTGGATCCTTCGGCTTTTCAGCCGCCAGCGCCGCTGATGTTGCAACAAGAAAGGCCGCAGTGAGTGCGGCGCCGATTGGCTTGAGCATATCTTTCTCCCTCACGCCTCTTCTTTTCCGAGGCATACATTTATTCTTGCGTTTGCGGCCTAAAATCTATCCAACTCTTTGGCAGC
>JAICIG010000671.1 GCA_025924495.1 Pirellulales bacterium
CCGCCTGCGGCGCTCGAGCAGAAACCGGCCGTCTGGCTGGAGCTGGTCGATGGCTCTCTCGTGCCGGCCTCATCGTATGCCGTTGACGAGCGACGCGCCACCATCAAGTCGCTCGCCGGCGACGAGACGACCTTGCCGACCAGCGCCATTGCGAGCGTCCGCTTCAATGAGCAGACTCCCGCTTTGGCGGCACAATGGGCCGAGATTGCCGCCGCCGATCGCAACGGCGACTCGATCGTGATTCGCAAAAAGGAATCGCTCGATTATCAAAGCGGCGTGGCGGGCGACATCAGTTCGGACAAAGTGCAATTTACGATTGACGGCGAGTCGCTCTCCGTCAAACGCTCGCGCGTCGAGGGGCTGTTCTACTTCCATCCGGCGGGTAGGGAGTTGGGCGAGGGATTTTGCCGGTTGACCGATGTCGCGGGCGGGCGGCTGGAAGTGGCGGCCGCCGAACTTGCCGACGGCGCGATTGTGGCGACTACGCCGGCCGGCCTGAAGCTGCGCGTCGAACTGGCACGCATCGCCTCGGTGGACGGCAAGATACAATACCTGAGCGACATTCAGCCTGATTCGGTCCAGTGGACGGCTTATTTCGGAGAGACGGACCAACCCGCCTCGCTCAAGCAGTTTTACCGCCCACGTTTGAATGAGTCGCTCAACGGGGGCCCTTTGCGGTTGGGCGGGGTAGAATATGGCAAGGGAATTGCACTGTACAGCGGCACTCAGGCGGTTTACCGGCTGCCCCCCGGGCGATACGGCAAGCTCAGGGCAATTGCCGGGATCGACGATCGGGCCCGACCGGGCGGCAACGCCGTGCTTAAAATCTATGGGGACGACAAACTGCTATTCGAGGGCGCCTTGACCGGCCGAGACGAGCCGATTCCGGTGGAAGTCGATCTGAAAGGCGTCAATCGGCTAAAGTTGAAAGTCGAATTCGGCGGCGACCAGGAAGTGCTGGACCACGTCGACCTTTGCGATGCAAGGATCTTGAAATGAAGCAAGTCGCCCGCAATACCTCGGCCGTTCGCCGATTCCGTGGCGCCGCGTGCCCGCTGCTGGCGCTCTTCTTCGCCGTCGGCCTGGTTGGGGGCGCAGCGGCAGCCGAAGTGGATGATGCCGTCCTCAAAGCCGAGGCCGAGCGGATTGCGGTGATGAACAAGGTCCGCGAGACGGCCGTGGCGATTTTTGCCAACGGCGGCCAAGGGGGCGGTTCGGGCGTGGTCATTTCTCCCGACGGTTACGCGCTGAGCAATTTCCACGTGACCAAAGGATCGGGCGATGCCATGAAGTGCGGTATGGCCCACGGCGGCTTGTATGACGCGGTGATCGTGGGCGTTGATCCGGTGGGCGATCTGGCATTGATCAAACTTTTCGGTCGCGAGGATTTTCCCTACGCGGAACTAGGAGATAGCGACGCGGTCAACGTCGGAGATTGGGCGTTTTGCGTGGGCAATCCGTTCCTGCTGGCCACCGACTTTCAACCGACGATTACCTACGGAATCGTTTCCGGCGTGCATCGTTACCAATATCCCGCCGGCACCTTGCTGGAATACGCCGACTGCTTGCAAACCGACGCCTCGATTAATCCGGGCAACTCCGGCGGTCCACTATTCGACATGCAGGGGCGGCTGATCGGCATTAACGGCCGCGGTTCATTCGAAAAGCGCGGTCGCGTGAACGTCGGCGTCGGTTATGCCATTTCGATCAACCAGGTCAAGAACTTCCTGGGCTGCTTGAAGAGCGGCCGTATTCTCGACCATGCCACGCTGGGCGCGCGGCTGGCCAGTCAAGAGGACGGCAGCGTCACGGTGGCCGATATCCTGGAAGATTCCGACGCCTATCGCCGCGGTTTGCGCTATGGCGACGAGGTCGTCTCATTTGGCGGCCGCCCGATCCATACGGTGAATGCCTTCAAGAACGTGTTGGGCATTTACCCGAAAGGCTGGCAAGTGCCGCTGACGTTCCGCCGCAAAGGCAAAACGCATGAAACGCTGGTGAGGCTCAGCGGCGTTCACAGCACGCAGGAGCTATTGGATAAAGTCAGCGGTCGTTCTCCGGTCGAACCGCCCGATCAGCCCGGCAAGCCGCAGGACAAACCGGGCAATGATCCCAGCACGCGGCAGCTGCCGCTGCCGAAGGCGCCGGACATGCATCTGCCGCAAGAGATGCCGGCGGTGGCGAAGGAGCACTTCGAGGCGCGCCGCGGTTTTGCCAACTACTACTTTAACAAGCTGAACCGTACGCGAGTCTGGAATATGTTGGCGGCGCGCGGAGACTTCGCGTCCGTGGCGGGAGAGTGGGTGCTTAAAGGCGAGTTGCTTGGCGCCGGCGATGCTGAGTTTCGCATCACCGATCAGTCTGCATCGTGCTC
>JAICIG010000672.1 GCA_025924495.1 Pirellulales bacterium
ATCATCGGTTCGCCCGAGTATTTCGCCACGGCGGGCGGCACTGCGGCGGCCTGGGTGACCAAGCTCTACCAAAACCTGCTTAACCGCGATCCGGGAGCAAGCGAGGTGGCGTACTGGACCAACTACATTCAGTCGCACAGCCGGGCCAGCGTGGTGATCGGCTTCGTCACCAGCGACGAATACCGCCTCAACCTCTTGCGTGGCATTCCGGGAGACCCGAACCAGGTCGGCTGGTACGAGCAGTACCTGCACCGCGGTATCGACGAATCGGGCGCCATGTATTGGCTGGCTCAAATGAAGGCCGGCTATCCGCAGGAGGCGATCTTAGAGGGTATCTTGGCCAGCGAAGAGTACGTTAAGCGGGCATAGAATCCGCGAGCGCCCAATCGAGGAACGCCGTGGGCGATTTCCATGCGCCGAAAGGGGAGGAGTCCGATTATTCAATTGGACTTATCGACTTATCCTCTTTTCTGCTCCGGTCGTTGACGAGAATGCGCCACGTGCGACTACGGGCATCAGCAGTCGTGCGAGGAAAGGCAGGATAATGACGATTAAACGGATGGACAACGTCCTCATCGTTGTCGACGATCTCGAAGCCGCCAAGGCGTTCTTCATCGAACTGGGCCTCAAGCTCGAGGGCGAGACGACCGTCGAAGGGCCTTTGGTCGGCAAACTGATCGGGCTCAAGGATGTCCGGGCCACCCTCGCGATGATGCGGACTCCCGATGGGCAGGGCATTGAGCTGGACAAGTTCCACACGCCCAACGCGGTCAGGTTTGGACCGGTCGACGCGCCGGTGAACACGCTGGGCATCCGTCGCATCATGTTCGCCGTCGATTGTCTCGACGCTGTCGTGGCGCGCCTGCGGGCCCACGGGGCCGAGCTCATTGGCGAAATGCAGTACGAGGACACGTACCGGCTGGCCTACATCCGCGGGCCTGAGGGCATCCTTGTCGCGCTTGCCGAGCAGCTCGGCTGATGTTTGCGTGGCGTCGGTAGAAGCGAATTCCCGTCCCGCCGCTTTTTATTGCCGCCTAAATAATCGCATTCCTTACAGTCGGCCTGCGAAGTCTTCGTGTCGTACGACCGAATGCAAGCAGTGGGGCGCAGGAGTTTGGGGCACGCCAAAGAATGCGGCTATATCGTACCGGCGATTTTGCAACAACCAGCCGCGGTTTTCGAGGGTTTGCGACGAGACGAAGACGAAGATCGCGGTGGGGCCGGTTGGCGGTGCTACTGCGGCGTCCCCGCCCATGGTTACGGCACAGATGGGGCGGAGAGGCGCCCCTATCCCGGCCAAGTCTATCTGGTATTCGTCAACGACGAGGGCATCGTCTACAATTGGCGATGGGAGAAGGCCGACCCGCACGATCCGCTGCTTCCCGTGGACCATCAAGCTCGATTCAAGAGACGATTGCTATGACCGTCACCTCCAACGCGGATTTTGCCAAACGGATGATGCTGCTTGCGAGGCCCGCCGAGCAATTCGAGCCGACCGCAACGTATGACCCTGACGGCGATTGCATCGAGTTTCTTGCCAAAGCCGACCCGTTTTATGGCGAGCGCGTCGATGACCTTGTGACCGTTTATTACAGCCAGGAAACGAACGAGTTGATCGGTTCACTGATTAAAGGCGTCTCCAAGTTCTGCGCTGAGGTCTCGGCAAAGATGCCGGGCTTTGAAATCGAGATCCGCGACAGCCGCGTTCGGTTGGTCAATATTTACCTCGCCCGCTTGTGGTCCGCCGAACGCGATCCACGAGAGCTGGCGACGTTGACCTACCGGAAACTAATCGACCTGGCGGGAAAAGCGGCCGTCGAAGTCGAAGCCGAGTTGTGCGGCACGTGAGGCTGCCAGCTAGTGCGGCGTTTGCGGCAGGGCGACGCCGGTCCCGTCGGGGCATTTGTGCGCTTCGCGTTGGAAAAACGATCGACGCGACTACCCGTGCGCCTTAGGTCGGATGTGCGGCTGTTGTCTTCGCCGGCCATAAGGTTCTGAGGCTGAACCAGGTCGCGAACACCCCGCCAATTCCCAGCGCCAGCACGGACCAGCGTCCGAGCCCCCAAATGAAGCCATACCGGAGTTGCGGCCAGATGTAGGCGGGGTCAAGCCTGCTGCCAGGATAATACTCGGCCAGCGCCACAGACACTTGGTAAAGCGATTCCTTGCTCAACAGATCGCCGAGTTGTACCCCGACCGTTTGTAGCTCCTTGTCGACATCCTGAAGCCGCTGTTCGAGCCTGAGCGTATCGTCAATGGATAGATTCTTCGTCTCGCGGAGCTTCAGGACGGCTGCGTGACGTTTCTGCAGCGACTGACGCTGGGCGTGCAGCCGCTGAAATTCGCCCGTGCGGTCGCGTTGCTGCACGCTGA
>JAICIG010000673.1 GCA_025924495.1 Pirellulales bacterium
ATCTAGTGCGTGCAAGAAAAGCGCTGGAGGAAGCCGATTGGAGTGCGCAATCAACGATCGTTCCTTGGTTGCCGTTCCTACACGCAGACCTGGCCAGGCGCGAGGGTCGAGTTTGGAGCGATGGCGCGCTCGATGAGCGGCTGGGGGCCGGCGAGAAGCCGTATTCGGCGTGGCTCTATCTTCAAGCCACGGCACGGCAAGCCTCGCGGACCGCGTGCGATGGAATTTACCGGATGCAGCGAGCGATTGCGCTATTGGATGATGAGCGCGGCGGAATCGATGCGAACATCTGCAAACTGTTTGCCGCAATGCTCGAGCTGGCAATCGCGGCGCGATCAGTAGACGCGGGGCGGTGGCCCGCGGCGGTCGCTAAAATCGAGGAGTATCTTTCAACTGCCCCCGAACATCGGCACTATTACAGGCTGGCATTCCAAGCCCTTCCGGCGACGCCCGACATGGTCGCGGTCGAAAAGTTGCTCAACCTTGTACCGTATTTCTGAACATGTTATGCGAAAGGCTAAGTCAACTAGATCGGATCACAACCGACGGAGACCCGGTTGTTAGGCGACCACGGCGCCTTGTTCCAGGCGCTTTTGGGCCTGGTAGGCCGCGGCGCTTTGATAGCGGCCCCAATAGCGATTGATGGCGTCGAGAGCTTCTTGCTGGCGCTTGCCAAACTTTTTCAGCTTGAGCTTCTGCTTCTGTTTGCCGTTGTGCTGATAGGTGATCTGCAGCGTTCCATTGTTGTTGATGCATTGAGTAATCATGCGATACTCAATTGGCGCCGGCCAGTCCGTGAAGTGCAGGCCCTGGAAGTCGACCACCAACGAGCCGGCCTTTCCTTCCACAGTGACCGGCGGAAAGGCCTTCAGCACAATTTCACGCTCCTCGTCGGTTTCGGGCAAGAACCGATAAGGCAAACTCGCTTCGTGCATCTCGCGGAATCTCGTCTCGAATTCGCGCCATTGCCGCTGCTCGATCTCTTCGGCCTGGTCAATCATCTGGTACCAAGCGCCGTCGCCCGGCATGGCCAGCAGCGACTGCGCCGTCTCGTAGGACAAAGGCACGCCAACGGCCTCCAGGCGGTCCGCCAGTGCCGGGTGCGAATCGAAGGGGTGCGACGATTTCAGCTCGCCGATGTCGTGTTCCGACGCAAACCGCAGGGCAAACGCCTGAAAACCTGCCGCGATCGGCTCGGCAATGTTGGCCGTCTCCAGAATCCGTTCCTGCTTAAAAAGCTGCTCCGCAATTTCGTTGCGAAACTTTGAGTAGGCGGTCGTCCGCAGCAGGGCCGCCGCCACCGCACGCGACGATGTGGTTTCCGCCGCGATCCGGTCGGCCCGAAACTCCCGCTCGCGGCTGCGCTTGCCTAGCGAAAGTTCGAACAATGCCCGGAAGCAATTCATGTAGTAGAAGACAAGCCGGCCGATTCCGCCGTTATATAGCGCGGTCAGGTAGCGTTGGTAACCCTCGAGCAGCGGGGCGATCTTTTTGCTGTAGAAGGTGTCTGCGCCGCTGAAATGGGCCAGTTCATGGGCCAGAACTCCTTCCGCCTCGCGCAGGTCCAATTGCCTTAAGAGCGACAGGCTGGCGAACAGCGTTCGGCCGCCGAAAGTCTGGCCGGCGACGCGCACCGGCATTTCAGTGACGAAGAAATTATCATCGATGCCGACGACGATCTGATCGGGGGGCGCAGTGTCCACCGTGTAGCAAAGCCGCTGTAGTTCGTTGGAGAAGCGGCCCGAGCCCCGGGGATCGAGCACGGTTCCCTCGACATCGAGTGTCAGGTCGATGCGTTTAAAAATCGCCGCCACGACCGCGACAAAACCGGCTACGGCCAAGAACCCGGCGACGAGAATCAGCTTGGGATAATACTTATTCGCCCACAACGCCGTCATCCAGTAGGACAAGGCCACCAGCAGCACGCCTTGAATCAGCGTTTGCAACACGCCGTACAGGCGGAGCACCTGCCAACCAATGGACAACGACAGGTACTGCGACCGTTGCGAAGTGATCGAGAGCACAACGCAGAGCCCCGCCAGGGCAAACACCGCTATGCTGACGGCAATCGACAGGGCAGACAAGCGGATCATCCAACGAAAGGTCGCGTAGTTGAACCGCACCGTGCCGTCGAGCTTGGCCGCGAATTGCGGATCCTTCATCAGGTCTGAAAAGCGGTTCGTGGCGAAAAACGCCAGCGCTTGCTCACGCTCCTCGGGCGGGAGATCGCGGTCCTCGCGGATTTGCTTGGAAACCGACTCGCGGGCCTCTTCGTTAAAGCGGTCCTGCGCATGGAGAAAGAAGGCCAGGCCCACGGCCGGAACAAGAAAAATCAGGAATGCCGGCAGCACGAAT
>JAICIG010000674.1 GCA_025924495.1 Pirellulales bacterium
AATTTCGTCACGGAAGTGTCGATGGATGAGACCGACAGTCCGCAGACTCCGCCCGAATTACTCGTCATCCTGGCGGCGATTGCCGACGAGAAGATTCCTGTCCAGACAATCGCCCCCAAGTTTACCGGGCGATTCAACAAGGGAGTGGACTACGTTGGCGACCTGGCACAATTCGAGAAAGAATTCCGCAACGACCTGGCGGTGATCGCTTTTGCCGTTCGTCAATTCGGGCTGCCGCCCACTCTGAAGCTCAGCGTCCACTCGGGCAGCGACAAGTTTTCGATTTACGCGCCCATCCGCCGCGCCTTGACAAGTTCGGGCGCCGGATTGCATATCAAGACCGCGGGTACGACATGGCTCGAGGAAGTCATTGGCCTGGCGGAAGCCGGGGGCGAAGGACTGCAAGCCGCAAAAGACATCTATGCCAAGGCCTTCGAAAAGCGCGACGCGCTCTGCGCCCCTTATGCAACCGTCATCGATATCGATGTATCGAAACTGCCGTCGCCGCAAGCGGTGGCTGGCTGGTCTTCGCAAGAGTTCGTCTCGGCCTTGCGACACGACCAGCAATGCCCCGCTTTCAACCCCTCGCTGCGACAATTGATTCACGTCGGCTATAAGATCGCTGCACAGATGGGCGAGCGCTATCTCACGCTGCTTGATGAATGCGAGCCGACGATCGCCAAAAACGTCACCGAGAACCTCTACGAGCGGCACCTGAAGCCGTTGTTTGTTCCGAGTCGAACCTAAAAGCATGTTGCTTCGCGAGCGCAATCGTCTTGCGTGCCGAGGCGCGTGGCGTGCATAACCTGGCCGAATCAATTTCCCGCGAGCGTGGAGTGTCTGGGTGATCCGATCAAGCGTAACCATCAGCCTCGTCCCTGAGGCTAAGGGCGGACCGTTTGTATTTTGGGACGATCTCGAAGCCGGGTGCCGCACCGCAAAAGAACTTGGTTTCGACGCCGTCGAAGTCTTTCCGCCATCGCCGGGCGCCATCTCGAGCGATCATCTAAAGAAGTTGCTCGAAGACCAGCAGCTGACGCTGGCGGCGGTGGGAACGGGCGCTGGCTGGGTCAAGCACCGACTGCATCTTGCTTTACCGGATGCAGCGGCTCGAAATAAAGCGCGTGATTTTATCCGCTCGATCATCGATTTCGCAGGGCCGTTGGGCGCGCCGGCGATCATCGGCTCGATGCAAGGGCGCAGCGGCGACGGCGTCGATCATGCCACAGCCATCAATTACCTGGTCGACGCGTTGGAAGACCTGGGCGAACACGCCCGACAGTATCAGGTGCCGCTGATCTATGAACCGCTGAATCGCTACGAGACGACCATGGCCAACACTGTCGAGGCAGGAGTGGGGTTGCTCAAGCGGCTGTCCACGACGAATGTTGTATTGCTGGCCGATTTATTTCACATGAATATCGAGGAAGCCGATATTGCGGCGGCAATCAGAACGGGCGCCGGCCACATTGGCCACGTCCACTTTGTCGACTCAAACCGCCGGGCCGCGGGCTTCGGCCATCTTGATTTCGCGCCGATCGCCGCGGCATTGCGAGAGATCAGTTATAGCGGCTTTGCGTCTGCCGAGGCGCTGCCTTACCCCGCTTCGCTGTCTGCCGCACGGCAAACCATGCAGGCGTTCCGGCAGTATTTCCCGCGTTCATAGCCGCACGTGGCTGGCCGCGCTTTGAAATAACCGAGAGACCCGTCAAATGCTGAAACACCAGCTCATCCACCCCAAGATCAACGAAGTGCTCGGCCGCGCTGGCCACCATGCCAAAATCCTGATCGCCGACGGCAACTATCCAGCCTCGACCAAGAAGGGACCGAATGCCGAGCTGGTGTGCCTCAACCTGGCCCCCGGCATCGTCAACTGTACGCAGGTGCTACGGGCTCTGCTTACGGCGATTCCCGTGGATGGCGTCAATACGATGATGTACACCCCTGACGATCCTTATACGCTGAACCAGGATCCGCCCGTCTGGGACGAGTATCGAGCCGTCATCCTGGCGTCGGGCTTGAGTTTGAGCCTCGAGCCAATTGCCAAGTGGGATTTCTACAAAGCCGTAGAGACGCCTGATCATGTTCTGACGATTCAAACGGCCGACCAGCAGCGTTTTGCTAACTTGCTGTTGTCAGTCGGCGTGCGGATGGACTAAAGCAATATGGCCTTGATGATCGACGCCCATCAGCATTTCTGGCAATTAGACCAAGGACGCCCTTTCGATTATTCGTGGCTCAATGCCCCGGCGCTTGCCGCGATCCGAAAAAGCTATCTGCCCACAGATCTGCGGCCGCACCTGCAGGCGACCCATGTCGACCGTAC
>JAICIG010000675.1 GCA_025924495.1 Pirellulales bacterium
CATGGAACACTTTGTCGCACACAGAGATTTGGATCAGTGTGGCGGGCGGGCCACGAAATTTATCTACAATTTACTCCTGGACTTCCGGTTCAGATCGCGGCCGGCGGGCGACATACGCACCCAGCAGACGAGAGTTTCGCTCGTGGAAATCGCGACCATCCGGTTGCCGGCGCGCCCATCCTATCAAGGTTGCCGCCGTTGCATTTCCTGGTCGCGAGCCGCCGGCGGCTTGCTCGCCGACATTCGGCCTGCCGTGGCCGGGCGCTCGAGCCGTTGCCCTAGCGCTTTCGCTCCTCGGGAATTTCACGCGCGGCGTTGCTCACGAACGAGCCGTGCGACGGGCCGCCTGATGGACCGCCGCCCCTACCTCGGCTGCTAGCCGGCGCCGGGGGACCGCCGAGACAGGAGAATCCGGCGCGCACTGCCGCTTACGCAGCGCGAGGTATGGGCGCCGTATTTCCGACGCTAGGCTGTTGAATGTCGGGTCGAACTGGACAGGATCATATTTGCTAAAAGCATCGTGGCAGCTGGTCGCCCCCTCCATCGGCGGCCAGCTTCAAGTGCCGACCGGGAGGTCCAACTCCCGGCCGGTGCGCTTCTCGGCGAATCCGAATTGGCGTCCCCGATCAGGCACTCCCCGGCCCTCGTTCGACGGGTCCGATCGCGTTGCGGCGGGGCCGCTTGAGGGCGAACGAAGGCGTTCAGCGGGAACGCGGCAGCCAGAGAGAGGCCTTGTCGCGCGTCGCGAGTTCAGGCGGCGTGTCGGTCGGACACCGCAGCCGACTCCGACGCCGTCGGAGCAATCGCCTGCAGCAGCGCCTCCAGCTCCAGCCGCGATGTGACATGCGACATGCTCGGCCGCGCGCCCAAAAGCTTGCTGTCGAGATCGTCCAAGGGGGTCAGGCCGCGGAGAAACAACTCGCGAAACGCGACCCGGTCGGCCAGCCCGTCGATCAGCCGGAAATCAAGACGCGTTGCCAGATCCTGGAGCGCATCGCCGACGAAACGCTTGTTGCGGGAATTCAGACTCGACAGACGATTGCGCAGAACAAACCATTGCATCTCCGCGCCGACGAGCTGGCGCCGACGCTCACGCGCCAATCGAACAAACTGCCCATAATGAGAGATTCGCTCGACTGCGAGCGTCTCGCCATTGATCACGCCGAGTATGTCGAGGTCGAGCAGACTGTCATTCAGCGGCGTGACAAGGATATCTGCGAGCGCGTGCACCGCCGCCATCAGGACATGATTGTGTCCTGGTGTGTCCACCACGACAAAATCATGTGCGCGGGCCAATTCCGAAAGGCGCCTGAAGAGGGCATCCGCGGTGGCCGCCTGGTCTTGATCTGCGAGATCATTCGCCTCATCGACCGACGCCAAATGCGGCATTGCCAGCTCGCGCCCGATATGAGCCGCCCATTTCTGACGATTCTCGAGGTAACGCGTCAGCGTTCCCTGGCGCCAATCGAGATCGACGGCTGCTACATTGGAGCCCAAGCGCTGCAAGCCCACAGCGATATTGATCGCGACGGTCGACTTGCCCGATCCGCCCTTCTCGTTGGCGACGACGATAATCTTTCCGACGACCGGCAGATCTGGACTCGTCATAATTGTACCTCCCGCTGTTGCCTCAAAAAGAGCGTGGAGTGATTCGTGTGGCTTTTCAATGAATCAACTTGGGCTTCGCTGAAAAGAATTAGACCGGCGCCACGAATGCACTATCCGATGCTGTGCGGGCTGCAATGAGGATCAAAGAAATGCCTGCCTCATCGCGCCGGGGCGGCACGCGGCACATGGATGCGCTTGAGACGTTTCGGTGCCTGATCAAGCCAACAAGCAAAGCAAAAAAGTGGTCGCCACAGGTTCTTTCCTTCTCATGTCGATGCACCTCATCTGCGGCCGGTCTTCTATCGACGCGAGTTCGGCGAGATAGGGAACGGGTGGTCATTTTGACGAGATAATTCGCATGACCGATGACAAATAAGAGCAAAGACCCGGCCGTATTTGCTCGACTTGCTGAGCGAATGGGCGCACGCTGCGCAAGCGCACACGAAAAAATGTCTTTCGTCCCGGGGGTCGCCGAGCGGCCCGCGCGTCGCAGCACATTCAGGAGGCGCGATGGCTACCAACCCGTTCATCCGGTCCAACAACGCTTGCTTGCCTGGCCCCGCGGACCGCACGGGCATCGTTGTCGATGCGCACGCCAAGGCAGCTGCGCGAGCCGTCGGCCCCCCGGTCGGACGAGCGCGACTATTTGCCGGGACGCGCATTGTACGGGCCGACGCGATGACTCGCACCAAGCGCCG
>JAICIG010000676.1 GCA_025924495.1 Pirellulales bacterium
CGCCGGCTCGCCACCGAGTTTGCCTGCCAGTGGCTGCACGTTTACGACTTCGACAGCCACGATGAGAAAAGCGAGCAGCACTTTCCCACCTTCAACGGTCTGCGCGGCGCGATGTACGAGGAGACAATTCTCTTCTTTCAAGACCTGTTCCAGCGTGACCTGCCGGCACTCACCTTCCTCGACGCCGACTATACGTTCCTCAACGGTCCCCTTGCTGAGCACTATGGCGTTCCCGACGTGTCTGGCGAGCGGTGGCGGCGGGTCGAGGGCGTCAAGCAGTTTGGCCGCGGCGGAATCCTGGGCCTTTCCGCGACGCTCGCCAAACAATCGGGCGCCTCGCGCACCAGCCCGATTCTGCGCGGCATCTGGGTTTCCGAAGCGCTGCTCGGCGAGAAGCTGCCCAAACCGCCGCCCGGCACTCCGCAACTTCCCGACGACGAAGCTGCGACCGGCGGGCTGAGCGTGCGCGAACTCGTCGAGCGCCACAGCCGCGACGCGAAGTGCGCAGTCTGCCACACGCGGATCGACCCCATCGGCTTCTCGCTCGAAGCCTACGACGCCATCGGCCGCCAGCGGACGACCGACCTGGGCGACCGCCCCGTCGAAGTCAATGCGAAGATGAAAGACGGCACCGAGTTCTCCGGGCTCGACGGCCTGCGTACGTACCTGCTGACCAAGCGCCGCGACACGATCGCCCGGCAGTTTTCCCGCAAGCTCTTAGGCTACGCGCTCGGCCGCGGCGTGCAGCTCTCGGATGAACCCTTGCTGGAGGAAATGACGCGGATTGTCTCCAGCAATGTCCCGATCGGCAAGGTCGTGGAGGCGATCATTCGCAGCCCTCAGTTTCGTGAAATTCGGGGGCGAGATTTCATTACCGCAGGAGACGGTCAATTACGCTAAGGTGATATGCTATCGATGAGCCGGCGCGCGCAGCATCGCGTCACCGCAAGCCGGCTCTGCCCGTCGTCTGCGTCCGGTCGCGCTCGTTGTCTCGTAAACTGGCACTACCCAATTGGCATTGACAGCAGCGTTCAAATGGCCGATTTCGATAGCGCGTGGAAAGAAACTCTTGACACCTTGTTCGAGCCGTTCATGGCCTTCTTTTTCCCCGACGCCTATCGGGAAATCGACTGGACGCAGCCACACGATCCGCTCGAACAAGAGTTGCGGGAGATCACGCCCGCATCGGAACAAGGGCGGCGCGTGGCGGACAAACTAGTCAAGGTCCGCAGGACCAACGGCCGAGTGGAATGGGTGCTGGTCCACATTGAGTTTCAGAGCCAGCCGGAAACGGCCTTCGCCAAGCGGATGTACGTCTACAACTACCGGCTCTTCGATCGCTATAATCAAAAGGTGGCGAGCTTCGCGATCCTGGGCGACGACCGGCCGGACTGGCGACCCGATCGCTTCGGCTACGAGTTGTGGGGCACGGAGGTTGGCATCCGGTTCCCGACGGCGAAGCTGCTCGATTATGCGGCTGATGAGGCGGCCCTGGAGGAGAACCCGAATCTTATTGCGGTGCTCGTGTTGGCACATTTGAAAACTCTGCAAAACGCTCACGACGACGAGGCGCGGCGCGTGGCGCAGGTGCGGCTGGTCAAGGGGCTTTACGGGCGAGGTTACAGTGCGGAGCAGGTTCGTCAGTTATACCGGCTGATGGAGAGGCTAATGACGTTGCCCAAGCCGCTAGCGGAACTGGCCTGGAATGAAATTCACGAGTTTGAAAAGGAGAAAGGCATGACGTTCATCACCACCGCCGAACGCGTGGGCCTAGAGAAGGGCCTGGCCGAGGGACTGTTGGCGGGCATTGCGTTGGGATTGAAACTTCGCTTCGCCGCCGAGGGGCTAGCGCTCATGCCCGAAATTCGACAGATCCAAGACGCGGATTTGCTACAGCACGTTCTGGCCAGCATCGAACAGGCCGACACTCCGGACGCCGTGCGGCAAGTTTGGGCGAAGCGTTAGCGTTCCGCCGTCGAAGGCGAAGGAAAGGCCGATGAAGCAAACTAGGTTTCCGCCCGGATGGGATGAGGCACGGGTCCAGAACGTAATCGCTCATTACGAAGCGCAGTCCGAAGCGGAAGCAGTGGCTGAAGACGAGGCCGCGTTTGAAGCCACCAACCAAACATTCATGGAGATTCCCAACGAGCTGGTTCCAGCCGTGCGGGAACTGCTGGCACGCCACTATCCGGCTTAAGTCGCGAATGAGGCGGATCGCGCACAAAATGGCAGGGAAAGCCTTCACGGCAAA
>JAICIG010000677.1 GCA_025924495.1 Pirellulales bacterium
AAACTCGAGGATTGGCCGAAGTTATGCAACGGCGAAGTAGGCTATGCGTTGGTTCTGGAACCGCGAGGCGATCGCTCGCCGCTCATGGTCGGGCTGACCTGGTTAGAACCCGGCGAAGATCTGGCCGAGCGACTCGTCAAGGCCCTGCAAGCGGCCGCCGAGGAGCGCGCCGGACAGCCTGCAGCGCCCAGCCGCGTCGATCTCGATCTCGCCGGCCACGCCGTGATGCATTTCACGATGCCGGTTCTGATGCCCGAGCCGGTCGATCCTGAGTCGTTGGTAGTCGGCGATGACGAAGAACTCTCGCGCGAGAAAGCGGACAAACTGCGCGAGCAACTGCAGCAGAAGCTCAAAGACCGCAAGTTGATTGAAGCGGATCGCAGCCACGTTTTCGTCGCTCGCTTGGGAGGCCGATTGCTATTCGCGAACACCTTCTCTCAATCGGCGGCGGAAATGATGGCCAAAGATGAGGAAGCCAGGAGCGCGATCGATTGGGATGAGCTCACCGGCGCCGAGCAGGTCACGGGCGTGTTTGCCAGGTTTTTGGCAGCGCACGACGGCCAAGGCGAAGGGAGCGCGGCGCAACTGTTGGCCGTACCGGGCGTCGCCGCCGCACTGCCCGACGGGACTCCGCTGGTGGAAGTCATTGGCGATCCGCGACCGCTCATGAAGCTAGCGGGCGCGGCGGCCGAAGGTAGGGCCGCGAAGATGCTGAAGACGCTCGGGGTGGAGGCGCTGGGGCCGCTGGCGCTGCGTATCGCACTGGATGGCAATGCGTTGCGCAGCGGCATCTGTCTATCGGCGCCGGAGCCTCGCAACGGCCTGCTCAGCCTGTTGGATCAGAAGCCGGTGGCGCCGGAAGTTCCGGAGTGGGTCCCCGCGGGTGTCCTCGAGTACCAACAACTCAGCTTTGACTTGGGCGAGGCTTATAACAAAGTCAAAGAAATCGCGATCGCCGAGGGAGGCGATAGTATGCGACAGACTTTCGCCCAAGTGGAAGGGGCCGTGCAGGCGACGTTGCAGACCGACTTAGCTACGCTGTTGTCGTCGCTCGGCCAGCGGCACATCGGAATTACTTTTCCTCCCAAGAATGAGCCCCGACCGGCCGAGGAAGCAGATGCCGCACACGCCGCGCTGCCAGCATTCAATCAGCGCGTCGGCTTGGTGTGGCAGCTCAAGGACGAGCAGGTTTGGAATCGAGTCATGCAAGTGATCGGCCAGTTCGCGCCTGCCTCGGGCGGCGCGGTGCAGTCTGCCGAAGAACAGGGCTTTAAGGGGTTCCGCGTCCAGCAAGGCCCGGTAGAGACCGGCTTGTTCCTTGGCCGCGGTTACTTGGTGCTTGGAGTCGGCGCCGACGTAACCGAGTCGCTCCTCTCAGTATTGCGGACGCCGCCGACGGGCGAGGCGGCCTTGCGCACGAGCGGCTTGGTGGAGCGAGGAAATGCTTTGCTTCCCTCGGAGCCGTGCCTGATGTACCAGATTGGCGATGCCGGGGTCAGCGTCAAAGCGACGAAACAATTGATCGAGCAGTTCATCGACATGCCGCTTTCGCGGCCGCAATTGCCTGGGGCGCCTTTCGGCCCGGCCGCCGAGCAAAAGCCCGACGCCGAGAAGAAAAAGGCCCTGGCCGCCAAGCTGAAAGCTCTATTGCCGAGCGATAGCGAGTTGGAAGGCGTGATGGGCGTCAGCGTCGACCAGGCTGCCGCGACGCCGCACGGGTTGCTCATGCGCAGCGCGCTTGAGCTTCCGGCGCCGTAGTCAAACGCTAACCTCGCGGCCGACGGACCCTGTATGCAGCGTGATGAGATCCTCCGCACCTACGGCATCTTTCCGGAGAGAACCGCGCCGTCGCGCGGCCCCGTTCGGTCAAGGCTGACGACAGGCAATATTGTTGGCCAGTGGGTTGCTTTTCTCTTGTTCGGCATCGCGCCCGTACTGCTGGGGCTGCTGCTGTTGATCGTGGTTCCTGTCTTGTCCGTCAGGCTCGGGCTGGCAGCGTTCTTCAGCCTGTTCGGTCTGATCGTCGGCTTCTTGATTGCTCGCGACGTCAACGAGTGGGTCGAACTCGACGGAGATCGCCTGCGCTGGAAGCATCTATTCACTCGACAGGTCGGGGAGCATCAGATCAGCGAGATCGAGTCGATCGTCACGCTTACCCTGGCAATCCGTACGGTGGCAGTCCGCATCGTCGAAGGGATGTACGGACGGATCAAAGGCTTTGAATTCCGCTTT
>JAICIG010000678.1 GCA_025924495.1 Pirellulales bacterium
AATAAGAGAACACGCTGCTGACCGCGGGCATGGTTCGCGGCAGCACGTTTGTTTTGCTTGTGCCCTGATAGGTTGCGCCTGCAATCGTGCTGTTGGCCTCGACATTGGCGTTGATGGTGGCGCTCGAGGCCGTCATCGTGGAATTCGACGCCAATACCTGATTGGCCGCCTGGACGATCGTCGAGTTGAAGGTAACAGACGAGGCCGCGCACAACGCAGCGTTCAGGCCGGTGAAAGCCTGCTTCTTGGCGTTCAACTGCACCTGGACGATTTGCGTCGCCTGCCCTTTCGCCCCGGTGGCTGTCATCTGCACGGGATCGGTGTCGGCGCGATTCAGCACGCCGTTTGGATTCACGACCTGGAGCGTAAAGGTTCCGCTGGCGGCTGGAGAGATCGAGGTATTGCCGACCGGTTGGTTCGTGGCCCAGGGGCCATTGTGAAAATCGTTGCGCCAATTGGTGTCCTGAGCAATCTGCAGCCGGCCCCACTCGATGGCGGCCAAAGCGCAAAGCCGGGCATCGGTGACGTCGGCCGTATTGCTGGTAATTCGCGTCTGGCCGCGCACCGCCAAGATGCCGCCCATCGCCAGCGTGGAAACAATCAGCGTGGCGCCGAGCACGAGCACATAGGTGCTGGCCTGTCGCTTGTGAGACGTACGTTGACGTTTGGAACTCACGCCGGCCCTCAATTTACGGAGCATTGGTTCGCAGCGCGACACGGTTGAGAATTGTCACGCCATTGTGACTGACGACTACGGTGATGCGCTTGGCGCCCGTCTCCGCCCCGGAGGTTTGCATCAGATTGGCGCTGGTCACCCACTCGACGACCACCTGGCGTTGCCAGCCCGCCAGGTTCGGCAGCACGCTGCCACTCTGGTCCTGCGGCGGCGATTCCACCCAGCCGTTGTAGTCATCGACGTCGTTGAAGTTCGCACGGGTCGCCGGGCTGGTGGCTTCTCCCGCGTCGACCCCTAGCGGGCTCGCCGTCGCTCCCGGTTGCATGTAGCTCTGCGGGACGATTTCGGAGATCATGGCCGTCGCAAGAAACGCGGCGGTTGATCGCTCCGCCGTACGTCGCTGAGCGAGCATGGAACTTGTCGAGGCTTGCGACGCCGCCAACAGCAAAATGCCTACTAAGAACGACGAAACGACCGCCTCGAGCATGCTGAACGCGGCGCGGCGTCGACTGCGCTGAGATCGTCTTCGCTCTCGTCTCATGGCCCTGTTACGCTCGGTTCATTTAAAATGCGGGCGGCTGTGTAAACGCGGCTATTGGGGTCGGCGCCGGTTCGCAGGCCGACCCGCACGCGCTTCAGCGCGTATTGATTCGCGGCGGAGCTAGAAGTCGTGACGGTCCCATAAACGGAGAAAATCAGGCTTTGGCCGCTTGCCGCGGTCCAGGAATTTTCGCCATTTGTCGTCGTAACCGTCTGGCATTGCGCGGGCGCTACGCCTGAGGTTTGATATTGGGCCGAACAAGACGAGCCGGTCCCCGTATCGAAGCGCAGCACCAGGCAAAGTCCCTGGCTGGGCGCGATGTCAAATACATTGGAGAAGTTCACCTGCTGCGGCGTGTAACTGGAGGACAAACTGGAACTATTGACACTCGCCGTATCGAGCATCGTGCTCGTCGGCAGATTCGATCCATCAGCGGTCCGGATTTCGATATCTGTCACGCCGTTTGCGGAATTCTTCATCAAGTACACGATCGCACGGGTGACCTTCCAGGTAACGGCGTTCGCAGGCAATGTCGGTTTGAAATAGGTTCCGATCCAATGGCTACCCTGCACGGAGTAGTCGCCCAAGTTCGTCGAGCTGCTGTAGCTGGCCAGCAGTTGCTCCGCGCTTTCGCCGTAGTTTGGCGGCGGGGTGATGACGCGCTTGTCGTACGTCAAGCTGAATTCGTAGACGTTGTCGGCCACGCTGACCGAGGCGCCGCCGTTGAGCTGCTGGTAAAGCGGCGTGCCGCTTGTGCCATTCCAGTAATAGCGGATCGTTTCCGGCTGGCCGTCACCGTTGCGATCAGCGACCGTAAAGGAAATGTCGCTGGCTTGAAAGTTGACCATCGACGTGGCGAATTGCAAATCTCCGTGGACCAGATCGGCAGCTCGACTGGTTGACAATAGCGCCGAAGGAGTCGAAGACCCGTCAGGCAGCGATTTACGGGCCACGATAATCGCCGACCCGGTTCCGAGCAGCAGCAAGGTGACGATCGGAAAAGTCAT
>JAICIG010000679.1 GCA_025924495.1 Pirellulales bacterium
AGTTCCCCCAGCAACCTGATTTAGCTCAGTCGCCGTTCGTGGCAAATGCGGTCAAGGCGCTGGCGAAAGCATATGGTAAGGCGCCATCCAAGCCTCAAGCGAAGGCGAGAAAAGAGAAATGATCGCCAATTGCCGCTGCGTTCGCTTCATCGTGCGTCTATCGCTGGCAGTTCTCAGCATGACCGGGTTGCCCCGAGTGGCGCGACCGCAGGAGTCTAGCATTTCATTAACGTCAACGCTCCGCCGGCCCGTAGCGATTGTTTGCCAAGGCGATGAACGGCGGATCTTCGTGGCTAATCATGACAGCGGCAGCGTTTCCGTGGTCGACGTCGGCCTCAGCAAAACCGTGGCCGAATACGCAGTCGGCCGGAAGTTGTCTGACCTCGTTGCACTGCGCGACGAACAGCATTTGGCGGCGGCTGATGAGGCGGCCGGACAATTGATTCTGCTGCAACGGCGCGAGGGGATTCTGAACGAAGTAGGTCGCCTTGACGTCCCGGCGTCGCCCGTCAGTCTCGAATCGTCAGCCGACGGTCGCCAGTTGGCGGTGGCATGTCTTTGGGCGCACAGTATAGCCCTCGTTGACGTCATTGGGGACGAGCAAGGGGCCGACGGCGAGGACTGGCGAGTCGCCAAGATCGTCGAGCTGCCGCTCGCTCCGCGCAAGATGTGCTTTATCGAGCGGGACACGAAGCTGGTTGTGGCTGACTCGTTCGGCGGGCGACTCGCGTTGGTCGATGTCGAGCGAGGAAAGCTACTTTCCGTGCGAGAATTGCCTGGCCACAATCTTCGCGGACTGACGACAACCGGCGACGGCCGCTGGCTGCTAATTGCGCACCAGACAATCAGTCCACTGGCGAGAGCCGATCGCGAAGACATTCACTGGGGCACGATGCTGCGGAACAATCTGCGCTGGCTTTCCTCAGAATACGTTGCCGGCGAGCACGCCGACTTACTCGCCGCCAGCCGGTTGGAGTTCCTGGGCGGCCCCGACAATGGAGCCGCCGACCCGGGCGAAGTGCTCGCGTTGTCGAGTGGCCGTGTCGCCGTCGCCATTTCGGGCGTCAACGCCGTTTTGCTCAATCGTGTCGACGCCGTCGGCTATCAACGCATCGACGTCGGCCGACGGCCTACCGCTCTGGCGGCAAGTTCGGATAGCCGGCTGATCTACGTTTGCAATACCTTGTCCGATTCAATATCGGTGGTCGACGCGAGCGAGGGACGCGTCGTCGCCGAGATTTCCCTCGGTCCGCAGCCTGAACTATCGTTGGCCGAGCGCGGCGAACAGTTGTTTTACGATGGCCGACTCTCGCTTGAGGGTTGGATGAGCTGCCACAGTTGCCATCCCGACGGCCATACCAACAACCAGCTGGTCGACAATCTGAGCGACGGCTCCTACGGCGATCCGAAACGCATCCTGACGCTGTTGGGCGCGACCGACACCCGCCCTTGGGCTTGGAATGGCAGCATGCCCGACATCGAACGGCAGGTGCGCTTTTCCATTAGGTCGACGATGCAAGGCCGAGATCCTACCGACGCGCAGGTAGCAGCCCTGGCGGCGTTTGTTCGCTCTCTCGAACCGCCGCCGAAGATGCCGTCACCCGACGGAACTGCGGTGGAGGCAGGTCAAAAGCTCTTCGACGAACTTGGGTGTTGGAATTGCCATCCGCCGCCTTCGTACACGTCGCCCGGCGTCTTCGATGTCGGCATTTCGGACGAACACGGCTGCCATGAATTCAACCCGCCCTCGCTGCGCGGCGTTGGGCAGCGGGAGCGATATTTTCATGATAATCGCGCGGCAACGCTCGACAGCGTCTTCACCAAACACAAGCATCAGCTGAAGAAGGAGTTAAGCAAGGAACAGCTCGACTTTCTCATGGCTTTCCTGCGCTCGCTCTGAGGGGGCCGCCGTCTCGGAGATCCTCAACGACAACCTAACGCAAAACGGCTGACTGGCCGCCAACACAAGCCTTTCCTAGCGCCGTTAGACCGCGGACCGTTGGCCGATGATCAATTGCCCAATCTTTCTGGAGCCGTCCGCCGTGAACGAGAGACTTGATTGGCAAGGAACTTTGGTCGGGATTCAACCGCGGATACGGTTGATGCGCTCGTTCGATCAGTGCAGCCACGGCTACATGGGATACGTTCTGCGCGTCCAGGGAATCGTCGGGGATGAGGAGCGGACGTTTCTGGTAGGCATCGGCGAAGCCGCTCAGGCGAAGC
>JAICIG010000680.1 GCA_025924495.1 Pirellulales bacterium
ACCGACACGGCGCATTTTCGTTATCCTTACTACCACACCAAGGACGATACGCCCGACAAGATCGATTATGATCGGCTCGCGCGCGTCGTTGATGGATTGGCGGGCGCCATTGGCGATCTGGTGAGAACTGGCGAGAAGGCGGCCGGCGATTCGCAACCGGCCGGGACGAAAAATAAAGAATGAGCTTCATGAAGTTGATGGCGGATCATACTTCTAGGGTCGTGCGGCTGACAATTGCCGCGGTTTGCATTTACGGCATCGCAGCGCCTGCATGGGCTGCGGACGCGCCAAAAAAGCCGAACCTGCTGTTTCTGCTGGCCGATCAGTGGCGGGCCCAGGCGGTGGGCTATGCCGGCGATCCGAATGTGAAAACGCCGAACCTCGACCGCCTGGCTGGTGAAAGCGTGAATTTCGTTCGGGCGGTCTCCAACTGCCCGGTGTGCTGTCCGTTTCGAGGCTCGCTGATGACCGGTCAGCGGCCGCTGACGCATGGCGTGTTTCTAAACGACGCTCCGCTGCCGGCCGAGGCTGTGACGATCGCCGAAGTGCTGGTCGGCGCCGGCTACCAGACCGGCTACATCGGCAAATGGCACCTCGACGGACGCGGCCGCTTGAGCTTCACGCCGCCCGAGCGGCGGCAGGGCTTTCAGTATTGGAAAGCGGTTGAGTGCACGCACGACTACAACAATTCATTGTACTACGGCGACGATCCGACTCGCTTGAAGTGGACGGGCTACGATTCCACGGCACAGACTGAAGACGCCGAGCAATATATTCGCCACCAGGCGAGCCGCGGCCAGCCGTTTGCCCTGTTTCTCTCTTGGGGAACGCCGCACAATCCCTACGACACGGCGCCCGACAAATACAGAGCCATGTACCGGCCGGAAGACATTCAGTTACGGCCCAACGTTCCCGATCAGTTCAAGATTCCGGCTCGCCGCGAGTTAGCGGGCTACTATGCGCATTGCACCGCGCTCGACGATTGCGTGGCCCGACTGCGAGAAACGCTCCAAGCCGCGGGTATCGAGGAGAATACGATCGTTGTGTTTACCGCCGATCACGGGGACATGCTGTACTCACAAGGCGAAGTGCGCAAGCAAAAGCCGTGGGATGAATCGATTCGCGTACCGTTCTTGATTCATTGGCCCGCAGGCCTGGGGAGCGAAGGGCGAAAAGTTGATGCCGCCATGAACACCGAAGACATCATGCCCACGCTGCTTGGGTTGATGCAGGCGCCGATTCCTGAACAAGTGGAAGGACGCGACTTGAGCGGTTATCTGCGCGGCGGCGAAAAGCCGGCCGACGACGCGAGTTTGATCACCTGCCCTTCGCCGTTTGGCGAATGGACGCGCCAGCGCGGCGGGCGCGAATTCCGCGGCTTGCGCACGGCTCGCTACACCTATGTTCGCGATCTGAACGGTCCTTGGCTGCTGTACGACAATGAGGTCGATCCTTACCAGATGCACAATCTTTGCAAGCAACCGGAATCTGCCGAGTTGCAAGCGAAACTCGACAAGCAGCTCCAAGCAAAATTGGCCGCAACGCACGACCAGTTCCTGCCCGGCGCCGAGTACATCAAACGCTTCGGCTATCAGGTCGACGCGAGCGGAACGCTGCCCACGCGTCCCTAGTTGTAATCTTCGTCTAACGAGCACTTGCGCGATTGAAAATCATGCATCACGAACCTTCCCCCAACGACGACCGATTTTGCCGCCGTGAAGCGGCGGGCACTCCGCTGCTGGCCGCCGTGGAGGAGCTTTGCCGGCTCAACGCGGGCGAGACGCTCGAGGCGATGGAACGGCGAACGCTCGGCGAGATCTTTGCGATCGCTTGCCACACGTATGGCGACGCGCTGCCTGAATTCTGGCGTGTGTGGGAAGACTGGAACCGCCCCGGCATGCAGCGCCCGATGGGCGATTTGTAAGACAGACTTCTCTTTATCGCCGCTCGGTCGCAGCGGCGATTCGGACCCATTCCAGGTCATCGAGCGCGACACGGATTTCGCCGCGATCGTGAATGAAGCGCTCGGCGCTGTCTGCGGGAAAGATCAGCAAGTCAAACGGAGCCGCACGCCGCGAGCCGTGTAAGGCTCGTTCGATGATGGCTAGGTGCGGGTCAGGCCGCGTGGCCCACTTGGTGACCACGAAATGCGTTTCTCGGTAGCGCCTGGCGAGCGAGCGAATCTTCTC
>JAICIG010000681.1 GCA_025924495.1 Pirellulales bacterium
TCCATGGATCGCGCCAGGTGGGCGAGAATCTGGCCCAGCGACCAATTTCCTAGCGAACGCACTTCAGAGGCGGCCAAGCGCTCGGCGTCATTGAGCAGGTCTTGATAGCTATCGTAGCGCACCTGTCGCCGGCCGGAAACTTTCTTAGTTCTGACTGCCATGTCGGAATGCCTTTGCACCAACAGTCGGTGGCGTTACCCCGTCTCGGGGAAAGAGTAAGTCTACCGGGTCTGCGAGGCGTCGACAAGCAACGACTCGGCAGCGCCAAGCATCTTTTCCATTTTTTAAGTAAGCGAGAGCGCATCGACGCCGTTACGCTAACAAGGCTCAGCAAAGGTTGAGCGCCCATTGTTCAAGAGGATCGAAGAGTTTCTCTGTGTAGATTGGCTATTTTTTCCATCTTTAATCTCTGCCGCGTGACAGACGATGATTGAAAGCAGCTCGTCCCCGCGTCTCTAAGTCATTGAGGCGCCGCCGGTTTGAATCTCCTATCATCAGACTTTTCGCATCAGGCGCGGGGAGTATAATCCACTCCACGATCATGCCTTGAGTTGCGAGCGAATCGCTCTTGGAATCCGGGCCGGCTTAGGGGGATTGATCGAATCGAGTTATCGGTCGAACAGTACGCCTTGCGGCGTCGAACTCAAGGAGGAATTCGATGGCTGGCCGAGTACGTGTCATCATTCAAGCCCGGATGGGTTCTTCGCGCCTGCCGGGTAAAGTCAAGGCGGCGCTTGCCGGTCGTCCGCTGCTGGAGCAAGTGGTAAGGCGCTTGCAGTCCGCCGCTCGACGAGGCGTGCCGGCTGACAGCCAGCCCTGGGAAGTGATGATCGCCACCACGACCTCGCCCGCAGATAACGCGATCGAGCAACTTTGTCAGGATTTGGCGGTGGGGTGCTTTCGAGGACCAGAGGAAGATGTGCTTGCGCGCTACGTCGCCGCCGCCGAGGAGCTGGCGGGCGACGACACCGTAGTGCGAGCCACAGCGGATAACCCGCTCTACTGCCCGGAACGTTCCGCAGCGATCGTGGCCCGGCATTTGTGCGAGCGGAATGATTACACTTGCATTGAGAATCTTTCCTACGTTGTCCCCGAGGTGATGCAGGTTGCGGCGCTGCGGCGAATGGCGCTGCTGTCCGGCGATCCATATTGTCGGGAACATGTAACACCCTACTTCCGCCAGAGAGTAAACGACTTCCGTGTCGAGCAGTTGCCATCAACCTGGCGAGGATTGCGTTCCGGAATTCGTCTGACCGTTGACACGCCCGAAGAATTGCAGCGCATGAATCGGTTGTTCCTGTCAGCAGGAGGCGGAGACGCGTTATTTTCCCTGGAGCAAGCCTACGCAGCCAGCGAGCAAGCAGATTCCGGGAAACTAATTAGCTCGCCGCTTGAACCGGCGACGTTCGACCGGAACAGGGAGACGAGGGCTCAGCCAGCGTGAGCGCATCGTCCGGCAAGTCCATTTCCGACTTATCGATTGCCGTCGTCGGCTTAGGGTCGATTGGTAAGAGGCATCTGGAAAATCTCGGTCGCCTGGAAGTCTCGCGCTGCACGGTCGTCCGCCGCGCAACAGGGGCTAATTCAGCGTTCGATCCGCCGCCGGGCGTGGCGGTCGTCTATTCGGCCGGCGAAGCGCTTAGGCAAGGACTCGATGCAGCGATCATCTGCAATCCCACGGCGATGCATGTCAACACCGCCGCGGAATATCTTTCGGCGGGCATCGCCGTGCTGATTGAAAAACCGATCAGCCATCGCCTCGAAGAAGCCGAGCGGCTGCTTGAGCTCGCGCGTCGGCAAACGGCGCAAGCCGGCATGGCGTACGTGAAGCGTTATCATCCGGCTTATTGCCTCGCGCGCCAGCTCGTGAGCGATGGCCGACTTGGCCGCGTGCTATATGCCAAAGCGTGGTTCGAGGCTTACTTGCCCGATTGGCACCCTTGGGAAGACTATCGGCAGGGCTACGCAGCGCGAAAAGAGTTGGGCGGCGGCGTCTTGCCCACCTTGGATCACGAGCTCGATTTTCTCAACTGGTGTTTTGCAGCGCCCGAGTTGGCCCACGGCTGGTCCGGCCGTAGCGGCGCCTTGGAGATCGACGCGGATGACTGGGCGACGGTCTTCATTCGTTACCTCGGAGAAATCGCGGCCAGTTGCGTGTTCAGCCTCTGCCGACGCGATCGGCGTCGA
>JAICIG010000682.1 GCA_025924495.1 Pirellulales bacterium
TCCAACTGTGGAAAGAAGTAACCATGCTCGGCGAATGCCAGCCGCACCTGTTTAGCCAAGTGGCCGCGAGCCCAGGCATTAAAATGAGCAGGCTTGCCCGGCTCCCAGATTGGTTCTTCACCGAAGGCGTCGGTGATTCGCACTCCATCGGCCAATTCCCAGCCCGTGCGTTGTTCCGCGGCGGGCGCCGGATGCGAAGTCGTCAGCCAGCGCGCCAGCGAAGCTTGCGGCACGGAAGTATGGCCGACAAGCCGAATCGGCCCAGCCAGATAGCGCCGGCCCTCGGAGATGGTGACCACGACCCGACGCCGCTGCAGATCGGCGCCGGCCTCGATCGATGCGTCGGCGAAGCCAGCGCGATGATAGCCGGCCAACAGCCGCGTCTTAATCGTCGCCAAATACTCGTCGAGCGAAGCGGCCGGATCGGCGGCCAACAGAAAATCGAGATCGTCGTCGAGCGCATGTTTTAGGACTTCGGGCGTGAATTGTCGTTGACCGACGAATTCAATCCGGTCCGTTCTTCCTAGTTCGCCGACGATCGGCGCCGCGACGCTCACGGCGTCGGCGAACGGGCTCAACAAAATAGACAGGATAAACGACTTAGCTAAGGCGCGCATCATGGTCCCCGCCAGTTTTTCTATGGGCGGGGTAAGATAGTGACCTGCGGCGAAAAATGAAATGCCAACTCGGCAGCTAGCTCTTCGATCTTCGAGCTCATCGTCGACCATCGAGCCCGGCTATCTACGGGCGACAACATCCCGGGCGGCCGCTCAATGAAAATCTCGCGATTGCGAGCGCATCTCATCCAAAGCGCCGGTCATGCTCTCCAGCTTCGAGACCAGCACGTGAGTCACGTCGTTCTGCTTTTGCAGTCGCCCATGAGCAATGAAGGCGGAGGCCGTGCGGGCGACCTTATAGTAGCGCTCCCAAACATCCAAGCGGACGATCAGATTGACGATTCCCGTCTCATCTTCGAGCGTGACAAACGTCACTCCCCGAGCCGTGCCCGGCCGCTGGCGGACCAATACCAGCCCGGCCACGCACAGCTCTTGCTCATTCGATAAATCGACAAGGCGACCGGCAGGAACGACGCCCAACTCGTCCAGGTCGGCGCGAAAGAACGAAACGGGATGGGCCTTGAGCGATAATCCGGTTGTTTGATAATCGGCGAAGACCTGCTCCTGATTGCTCATCAGCGGCAAAGGGGCTTGGGGTTCTTCTTCCTCCAGCCCCTCGAGCAGCGGCTGATTCGGTTTTCGTTTTGCTTGCCCGAGCGCCTGCCACAGCGAGGCGCGGCGATCGAGCTGACACGATCCGAAGGCGTCGGCCTCGGCCAACCTCGCCACGACGGTCTGCCGCAGACCGGTGCGCTTGACAAATTCTGCCAGGGAACGGAACAGGCCGCGCCGCCGCGCGTACTCGATCGCACTGGCTTGCACTTGCGGCAGTCCGCTGATCATCCGCAAGCCGAGGCGCAGCGCCAGTCGGTCGTCTGCAGTTCGCTCCAGCGTGCAATCCCAGTCGCTGTAATTCACATCGGCCGGTCGCATCTCAACGGCGTGTTCCTGGGCATCGCGAACAATTTGCGCCGGCGCATAAAAGCCCATCGGTTGACTGTTAAGCAAGGCGGCCGCAAACACCGCCGGATAATGGCACTTCAGCCATGCCGAAGCATAAGCCAGCAATGCAAAGCTCACGGAATGCGATTCAGGGAAGCCGTATTCGCCGAAGCCTTCGATCTGCTGAAACACACGCTCGGAGAAGTCGCGGTTCAGGCCTGTGGCCATCAAGCCGTCGATGAGCTTGTGTTTGAAGCGTTGCACCAATTCGGAAGATCGCCAGCCGCTCACCGCGCGGCGCAATTGATCGGCCTCGCTCGCCGTGAAGCCAGCCACCATGGCCAGCCGCATGGCCTGCTCCTGAAACAACGGCACGCCCAGCGTTTTCTCCAGCACAGCGCGAATCGCCTCGCTCGGATAGGTCGTTTCTTCCATGCCGGTGCGGCGTCTTAAATAGGGGTGCACCATGTTGCCTTGGATGGGCCCTGGACGCACGATGGCGATCTCGATCACCAGGTCGTAAAAACGTTCAGGTTTGAGCCGCGGCAACATCGACATCTGGGCGCGGCTCTCGATTTGAAATACGCCCAGCGTGTCA
>JAICIG010000683.1 GCA_025924495.1 Pirellulales bacterium
AGCCGTGGAGCGCCGGCGGCGGCCCGAGCTTAGGCGACGCGGGTTCTGGCGGGCCTGCTTGTGCTGGATCTCGCGCAGAGGACGACCCAAACCGGTGGATCGCATAAATCGCGCTTCCAGGTGAGCATACCGGGTTATGGGAAACGGTGGGTCGCGGCAGGTCCGGGCCCGCAAGCCAGTCTCGATTGTTTTCGGCGATGATGGAATCGTCCCGAACGATCCGCGCCTGCCGTTGATCGTTTATCGCGGCGCGGTCGATCCGATCAAGGGTAATGGGTTTAAGCCGGGCACGGTGGCGACGCCCTCTTCGGACAGAATGGCTGGGGGCGGTCCTGGCGAGACACAATCTACGATTTCGTCCACTACCATTCTCAAATTCATGAAGCGATGGGCGTCGCTCGCGGTCACGCGCTGTGCTGCTGATCCGACGCCGGCTTAGGTTACGCGCACGCTCTGGCCCTGCGCACTTTCCGGAGGAACAAGATCAATCCTCGAACACCTGGTACAGTGATGGCGGTCGATAGAGCAGTAAATGAACCACATCTGTCCGTCAGAGGGAAATTGGACGAATGTACTTTTGGGACTCCGTGCCCGGCTCGACGAGATCGCCGGCCAACATGACAGTCCAGTAGCCGATGTCGGCCACATGGACGATCGTACAGGCTAGACTGCGAACGAGAAGCTCGCCTTCCCCTGAATGGGCGGCGGCAATGTGCGCAACTTCCTCCGGCAAACCGACAGTAAGGCAGATGAACGCCCCATAAGCATTGTGCCGCAATGATGGTAGGCCCACCCGACGCGGCGATTCGCGCCAACGCTTTAGGTTGTTTGCGTCGTATTCCCAAGGCTTGCCGACGTCATGGCATAGGCCGCCGGCAATGACGATGTCACGGTCGATCTTCAAATCGACGTTGGACGCAGCGAATTCATCCGCCAAAGCCACCGCTGCTCTTGTGACACCACGAATGTGACCGGTTTGATCTCCCCGCTTGAGAACCATCTTGCCGGGATTACCAGACGGCGGCATCTCCCGAATGGACGAAAAACTGCTGTTGTGGATCGCCAACGCCCAGGCATTGATGACGCGCTCGCGCAAATTAGAATCCTCGATTTGTTCGACCTCAGGGAGCTCCGATCGCATCTGGGCGCGTAGTGCATCGGAAACATTCGTGTCGATGGAGTGAATGTCGAGAACATCCATGTGAGTGCCTTTCCTTGGGTCGGGTTAGAATGTGCCCGTTCTTCACCAACCGCTGAAGCGCTCCCACACCTCGTCGATGGCTGATTCGTCGCCTGCCACAACGTGATAACGATGGTGCTGTGCCGAAGTAGCACAAGCGTGATTCGGGAGAATCCGCACGCGATCGCCGATTCTGAGTGGCGGAAGCGGGGTCATGCTGCCCTTGCGCAAGGCCAGGATACCCTGCTCCTGGCTCGCAGCGGTCATGATCAGATCCGGGTAAGGCTGCCCGCGTGCGTCGGTGACAATGCCGTATCCCTGATCGACCGTCTGCGTCGCGGTTCCACGGTCGCGCGACATTGCCATCCAGCCGGCGTCGACGATAATCCAGCCTTTTTCCGGCCGCATGCCAATGACGGTCGTCAGGACGCTTAACGCAATATCATCGACCGCGCAGATTCCGATGCCGGCCATGACGAGGTCGAAGAATACGAAAACGCCGGACCTCACTTCGGTAACGCCAGTGAGGTCGCGCGCCGAGAGTGCAGTCGGGGTCGAGCCGACGCTGACCATCGGCACCGCCAAACCGGCCGAGCGTAGCGCCACCGCGCTCATAACCACGGCATCGCGCTCTTGGTCCGCAGCGGCTTGTAGCTCCGCCTCCCCACGCGCGAAATAGGATTCTCCAGCGTGCGTCAGCACACCTGCAAGTGCGGCGCCGCCTTCGTTTAAGGTCCTGCCTATGGCGACCACTTTGTCCAGCGCCCGGATGCTCAGTCCGGCACGATGTCCGTCGCAGTCAATTTCTATGAGAGCCGGAATCTGGCTGCCAATGGTGCGGCTATGCGCTGCCACCGCTTGCGCGGCATCCAGACTGTCGATCAGGACTGTCAGGTCGATGCCACGCTGCCGGATCGCGGCGACCCGCGAAAGTTTGTCGGGGGTGATACC
>JAICIG010000684.1 GCA_025924495.1 Pirellulales bacterium
CAGGGGGTTGAATCTCGACGGAGACGGTCAAGGCGACCTTGTAGGGCACGGCGGTGAGCAGCGCGCCGTTTTCGTGTACCAGATCGAATCGTACCGTTACTGGCAGGAGCAGCTCAAGAGAACGGACTTCGTTCATGGACAGTTCGGCGAGAATTTCACGGTCGAAGGACTGGCAGATGGCGTAGTGTGCATCGGAGACCGCTATCAGATCGGCAGCGCGGTCTTCGAGATCACGCAACCTCGGGTTACCTGCTATCGAGTCGGCATCCGGATGAACGAGCCCCGGATGCCGGCATTGCTGACAGCGAGTGGACGACCGGGGTTCTACTTCCGGGTCTTGCAGGAAGGCGAGGTGGAAGCCGGTGACGAAATCAAGAAGATCGGAGAGGCGAAGGAGCGCATGACAGTCGCTGAGATCAACGCGCTTCTCTATTCATCCCACCATTCCCGCGATCTGCTGGGGCGTGCATTGCGGATCGACGCGCTTTCGCCTGGATGGCGCTGGTCCTTTCAGGCGTTGCTGCAGAGCCAAACGATTGCCGTGGGGAGTGGGAATGCGGGGCTCGCGCCGGCGGCAGCCGCACATCCGGCCACTCCAGGATTTCGGCCGCTAAGGGTGACAGCGGTCGAACACGAGTCTGCCGACGTCCTCTCGCTGACGATGCAGAGTGCGGACGGGCAGCCGCTACTAACGGCTCTGCCCGGCCAGTATGTGGTCTTGCGTATTCAAGCAACTCTCGGCGGCCCGCCAATTTTTCGCAGCTATTCACTATCGGGCCGTCCATCCACGGACCGCTATCGGATCAGCGTCAAGATCGAACCGAATGGGTCGGCCGGAACGTGGCTGCGGGACCACGTTCACGTGGGTCACGCCCTCGACGTCAGCTCGCCGCGCGGAAGTTTCGTTCTGCAAACGAGCGAGCGGCTATTGCTGCTGCTCAGTGCGGGCATCGGGGTAACGCCGGTTTTAGCAATGTTGTACGCATTGGCCTCGGCGCGTTCGACACGGCGGGTCTTATGGATGCATGCGGCGCGCGATCGGGAGCATCATCCGTTCGCGGCCGAAGTCCGCCGCCTCATGCTCGCGCTTCCGCGTGCTCGCAGCTATGTTTGTTACAGCAGGCCGGGCGCGCGCGACAGAATAGGCGAGGATTTTGACGTTGCCGGTCATCTATCGCGATCAGTGCTCGATAGCGTTGGCATTCCGCGAGACGCCGACGTGTATCTTTGCGGGCCGACTCGTTTTATGAGGGAGATGAAAGAAGCGCTCGCCACCTCGGTAGTGTCCCCGGAGCGGATTCACGTCGAAATATTCAACGGCAATGAGCCGATGACTCCCGGCGTCGTCGGCGTAGTGAGGCGACCTCCGCATTTGCCCGAAAGCGACGCCGACACCGGTCCTCTAGTATCATTCGCGCGCAGTGGCATCGCGGCACACTGGAGTCCATCCGCGTATCAGAGCATTTTGGAACTCGCCGAGGCGTGCGACGTCCCAGTCCGTTGGTCGTGCCGAACCGGTGTTTGTCACAACTGTGAGAGCGGGTTGGTCTCGGGGGCCGTCGTCTACGGACCGGAGCCGCTCGATATGCCTGCCGAAGGCAATGTTCTTATTTGTTGCTCACAACCGGTTCGCGACGTAGTCATGGACCTGTGATGAACAACAACGCAAGGAGGATTTGTGGAACGATTTGAAATTGCTCGTTGGGCTGCCCTTCCGATGCGCCTCGTTGTCGGTTACGGGCTTCATTGAACACGGCTTGGCCAAGCTATCGAGAGGTCCAGATGGATTTGCCCGCACTTTGCAGCAGCTTGGCGTACCGCCGCCGCGCATAGCGGCATGGCTGACCATCGGCACAGAGCTAGTGGGCTATGAACTCGATCTGTTGTACTTTGCTGCACTCCTGATACTCTCGTTTCAAGGGCTGGGGCCGCTCTCGGTGGACGAATCCGGTCCGAAGATTGCGGCGTAAAGAACACGCCCCCCAGCGCGTCTTGCAGACCGAACAGTCTTGCGGCCGCGAACAACCTGCCTACGCGAGATTAGTTTGTGACGGTGGCCCGAGCGTCCTTATAGCCACTTGCCAGG
>JAICIG010000685.1 GCA_025924495.1 Pirellulales bacterium
CATAGGAGAAACCGGCACCGCTGGCTCGCGGCACGGATGTACTCTTCGGACGTGTCGATTCCGATCGATTTGCGACCGAGTTGGAAGGCGACGTAGTTTGTCGTGCCCGTCCCACAGAAGGGGTCTAGCACGACGCCATCCTCAGGACAGGTGGTCAATAAGGGCGTCTTACACAAATCCTCCGGATAGGCGGCGAAATGGCCCTTGCGCTTCTGCGTATCTTGCGGCAGACTGTCCCATACGTCTCCGAGCTTGCTGCCATTCGGGTGATATTTTAAGAAATAAAAGCCCTTTTCTTGAAGCTCCCTAGCTCGGCCCGAGACGCGCTCCGAATCGGAATGCGTGGCTCGCTGCTGGCCGCGAATGATCATGCGAAAGTCAGCGAGCCGCCCCTCTTGTACCGCCGATAGGATAGCGTCTAACTCCGCCAGCGCATTGCGTCGTTCGTCGGCTGTGAGCGCAGTCGATAGCTCAATTTGGCGCCGGTAGCGGACCCCGCTCACCCCGTTGCGGAAACGACGGCGCCGTTGACGACTTTCGTCGAGCGAGGCGAGTTGCGTGCGGCGTCAACATCGTAGAAATAGCCCTTTGGTGACTTCACTAAATGAAACAGCATTTCGTGCACGTTGCGGAGCTTATCGAGAGCGTTATCCGGTCCGCCCTTGATTTTGTTCCAGACAATGCTGTTCCGGAGAATCCAGCCTTGGTCGTCGGTCAGCCGCAGGGCGACTCGCCAGGGAAGGCCAAGCAAGTTTTTCTTAAAGTAGGCGTCGCCGATGTTCAGCCAAAGCGAGCCAGTCGGCTTGAGCACGCGCTTGACCTTGCCAAGGATGATGACCAACTTGGCCACATACTCCTCATAGCGCTCTTCCAGGCCGATACCGCCGCCGGCGTAGCTGCGCTGGCTCCAGTACGGCGGGCTGGTCATGCAACAGTCGATCGATTCGGCAGGCAGTTCGTCAAGCACGGTCCGAGCGTCGCCGCATAGAAATAGCGGATGATAGTCCAGCGCGGCTCGAAATTCGTCAAACGCCGCTCGATGCGAACCACCGACCAGCGAGGTTTGCCCGTCGCGCACGTTCACTGCTTATCCTTTCGCCATGATGTTCCGCCGTTCCGCTTCGACGAGCTTAGCGGAGCCCGCGTTCTTTCGCCAGCACCGGACAAATCGCTTGACGAACGGATTCCCTGAAGCTTATTCGATGTCCGGAGTCGATAACTCAAGCCGCGTGACGCGATAGGGGAATTCCCAGCAACGCAGGAAGAGCCGCCGGTCGTCGGGCACGACCAATTCATGCGGGATGCTCAGCGAACGCGGATCGCCTTTCCAGGAGATTACCGGAGTGCCATTGACCATCACCTCTACGTGGTTCTTGCGCACCGTGCAGACAATCGTGTTGGGCCCATCCTCGTGGATTACCTTGCCTTCGAATGGGGTGGCGTTGCCGTCACGACTAACGCGCCCATCGACATATTGCAGCCCGCTGGTCTCGCCGCGGTCGCCTCCGCCGATCACCACATCCACTTGACGCCGGTCCGCGAGGACGCTTTCTGTTTGGCCGGCGACGATGCCGGCGACGACGACGCCAAAGTCGATGTCGCGGGTGCCCAGGGCCTCGATCGTCAACGTGTATTCGTCGGGCGGAATGACCGGCAATTGCAGACGGCCCCATGGGACGCCGGGAGCGAGCAACACGCTGCCTTCTTTGCGCCACTCGCCATACACCGCGTCGAGCGCGGGGTCGATGAGCTTGAGTAAATCGACAGTGCGGTCCGCGGCGCCGTCAGCGGGGCGTGGCGATTCCGGTCCCAGCGGGGCCACGGCGAGCCGGGTCATCCGCCAAGGTTTTGCCAAGCTGCGCACGACAACGGCCGGGCCGTCAGCCGCTTGCGCCTCGGCCGGGGCCGACAAACTGGCTGGATCACCCCGCCAATCCACCACGACGCGGCCGTTGCACGTTACCAGGATGCTCGACTTGCGAACCATGCATCGCACGGTGGTCGTTTGCCCTA
>JAICIG010000686.1 GCA_025924495.1 Pirellulales bacterium
AGAGCGCAGAGGATCCGTTGTTCTTTGAACCGAGCAACTGGCAACCGATGTGCAAGCGATGCCACGACGAGAAGACGGGAGAAGACCGCCGGGCCGGACTAACGAGGCGAGTGTGATACTGCATCATTGTGATACAGTGTGCGAAATCGCACTGGTCGCTGAGCGACCACGTAATGGTGGGGGGGTGGTCAATTTTTGACCAGCATGAAAATGGGGACCGCTCGCCAACCCGTACACATTTTTTGGCACGTTTTTGCGTAGGTTTGAGGAGGCGCAATGGTTCCCGCCCGCCCGTTCCAGTGTGACTAAGCAGATTGTTCGCCGGTTTTATCCAAAAAGTCAATCACGAGCATTTGCCATCAACGACTTGCGATAACTGGACAGTTGAGGAAATGAGACATGGGCAAACGAGGCCCCCGACCAGCACCGACCAGCCTAAAGGTGGCGCACGGCACCTACCGCCCTGATCGCCACGGCGATAAAGACGCCGAAGTCGCGCCGCCGCCGCTTGCGCAGCTCGACCCTCCCGCATCGCTTGGAGAAGTCGGCCAAGCCAAATGGCGCGAAGTCGCTCCGCTACTCAACGCAGAAGGACTGCTGACGAAGCTCGATGCCGGCGCGCTCGAAACCTACTGCCGCGCTCACGACGAAATCGCGAAATGCGACGCGACGATTGCCGAAGAGGGTGAAGAATTTCAGACCGCCAAGGGGTTCGTCGGCCAACATCCGGCGGTAAATCGCCGCTTCAAATGGCTCGACATCAAGCGCCGCTACGAAGCGGAGTTCGGCATGACCGCCAGCAGCCGCAACGGCCTGGTCGGCAACAAGCCCAAGACGGGCGGCGTGAAGGCACGCAAGCGGGGAGCATAGTGTCGACCGACGTTCAACTCAAGCAAATCGACAGGCTCACCCGCGAATGGCTGCGCGGGCCTGCGGACGAGCGCGCCGCTCTGGCTGGCTATCGCATGGACGAAGGCCGCGGGCGAGAAGTCGTCGACTGGATTGAGCAGTATTGCTGCCTGTATGAAGGCGACCGCGCCGGCCAGCAGATGGTCATGGAGGATTGGCAACTCGAAGTCACAGTTCGCCTGTTCGGCTGGGTTCACTATTCCGAGGACTGGGGGCGCGAGGTCCGCCGCTTTCGTCGGGCAAGCATCTGGATTCCTAAGAAGAACGGCAAAAGCCCGACGCTTGCAGCCTGGGGGCTGTACCTGCTGTGCGGAGACGGCGAGCAAGGCCAAAAGGTCTATTCCGTCGCAAAAGACGGCAAGCAGGCGATGATTTCGCACACGCATGCCCTGGAGATGGTTCGCCGCTCGCCTGAGCTTGAAGCGGAATGCAGCATCAATAAGAGCACTGGGCAAATAACGCATGAGCCGACCCGCTCGTTTTACAAGATCGTCGCTGGCGATAACCCCAATAGCCAAGACGGGCTAAACGGCTCGGTGATGGTCGACGAAACGCACGTTGTCGACCGCCGCTTGATGAAGATTCTCCGCGGCGCTGGCATCAGCCGCAGCGAGCCGTTGCACATCGAGGTGTCGACGGCTGGCTGCAATCCCGATGGCTACGGCAAGTCGCAATTCGATTACGGCGCCAAGGTGGTGGCGGGCGAATCGAAAGACCACGAGTTCTTCTATCAATCCTATGCCGCCGCACAAGACCTATCCGACGAAGAGCTTGACCGCCGACTGCTGGAAATCGGCAAGGAATGCAATCCCACCTGGGGCCGCATTGTCCGCAAGTCGGAATTCGAGTCGCACTACAACACTGCCCGCATGTCTGCCGGCGAGTTGGCGGACTTCAAGATGTACCGGCTTAACATCTGGCAGAACGCCGAAAACCCCTGGCTCAAGTCGCACGATTGGGCCAAGGGCGAACGCCAGTTCACCGCAGAAGATTTGCATGGGCGCGAATGCTGGGCCGCTCTCGACTTGTCGAGCGTGCGCGATATGACCGCTCTGTGCCTTGCGTTTCCCGAGCCGGATGGATTTACCAAGATGCTCTGGTG
>JAICIG010000687.1 GCA_025924495.1 Pirellulales bacterium
CGATGTCAAGCAAGATAGCGTCGGGCTGAAAAGCGGGGAACGATTCAATCGCGGCGGCTCCGGAGTGCGACACGAGCACCTCGTGTCCGTACAGACGCAGCAACTGCCCTAAGCTCTCGCCCGCATCGACATTGTCGTCCACGACGATCGCCCGCACACGGCGCCCCTTGGGGCGGGGTGCCGGCATGTCGGCCTCTGTGTCCGGTGCGCATGGCTGGAGAACCAATGGTAGCCGGACCGTGAACTCGCTGCCTTTTCCTAGCCCCTCGCTGTGCGCGGTGATTCGGCCGCCGTGCAGTTCGACCAGACTGCGCACCAAGGTTAACCCGATGCCTAATCCACCCTGAGTCCGGTGCAACGAGTGATCTGCCTGAGTGAACAGGTCGAAGACGCGCGGCAGCAACTCGGGGTCGATGCCGATGCCCGAATCCTTGATCGACATGACCGCGTCGCGACTTTCCTTCCGGGCGGTGAACCAAATCTGCCCGCCCAACTCGGTATACTTGGCCGCATTGTTCAAGAGGTTTACCAAGATCTGCTCCAGCCGCGTCGAATCGCCCTCCACCCAGAGCGGGGCCGAAGGCGACTCGACAGCGAGAATGTGCTTTCGGGCGTCCATGAGCGGACGCGAGGCCTGCGCGGCGCGCTGCATGACGCCGGCCAGATCAAGTTGAGCTCTGCGTAGCTGGATCTTGCCCGTGCTGATTCGTGAAACGTCCAACAGTTCATCGACCAAACGCGTCAGGTTTTCGACTTGCCGGTCAATCATGGCTCGAGCTTCGGCGGCCATTTCGCCGGTTACCGCTGGCATGCCCAGCAGGTGAAGCGCATTTCGAATCGGCGCCAACGGATTGCGAAGCTCATGTGCCAGAATGGCGAGAAAATCGTCTTTACGGCGATGGGCGGCTTCGAGCTCTTCTTGGTGCCGCTGGTCGGTCAGGTCGGTGACAATCAAGCCGAGCACCGACGCTCCCGGTAAGGGAAGCATGCTGAGCGCCAATTGGACGGGCAGGCACACATTGTTCGGCAATTGAAAATGAATTTCTCCAAGACTGTGCGATGATTGCGCCTGTTTGAGCATGTGCTGCAACTGCCGACGCTCCGGCGGCGACACGAACCGTTCGAGCGAACTGCCACCGACCTTTTCTTGCGGCGTTCGCAGCATCGTCGCCAAACAGCGGTTGCAAAACAGTATCGTCCCGTCGACGCTCAACGTCGCGGCGCCTTGCTGCATGGCCTCGATGAGAACGCGATAGGGATATTCGGCCCCTTCAAGCGTATAGACTCGCTCGGCGCCTCCCTCGCCGACGACTAAGGCATCGACATCGCCATGGCGGATGGCGTCGAGGGTTGCCACCGCATCGTCCAACTGCTGGCGGAGGTCGTTGATTTCAGCATGAAGCTGCCGCGTTCGGGAATCGCGTGACATGATGCCGCCTCGTTTCACATCATGCTTTAGGGCGCAGGTCGAGTCCGACCAACACGCGCTCTTGATCCGACAGGTCACCGACCAGCCGCCGCAACGGCTCAGGCAGTTTCTTAATAAGAGTCGGAACGGCGACCACTTGATCTCGGCGCGCCATGGCCGGCTGCTGGTAAACGTCGATCACGTCTAATTCGTAACGGCCTTTCAGATGCGCTTCGCAGATGGCCTTGGTGCGTTCGATCGCTTCGGCCGAACGGGGCGTCATGCCTGAAACGTAGAGGCAGAGAACATACCTTTGCTTGCCGGGCGTTTCCAGCAAGCGCTCGTAATCAAGGGTCGAATCGCCAGGGTCGGTCACTGCGCGTGCCCCTTCGCGTCTTTGCTGGGGCGCAACTGCAGGCCGACCAGCACACGTTCTGTGTTCGAAAGATCGC
>JAICIG010000688.1 GCA_025924495.1 Pirellulales bacterium
AAATCGGCCTTTCGATGCCCCAAATAGCTTTCGCCGCAAAAATGACCCTGGGGCGGTGCATCCGCGAACGTTTGCACTTTGCGCCGATCGACTTTGATCAATCCGCCGGCTTCCAATTCAGCTTCAACCCGCGCCTCTTGGGCCTGTTTGCCCTCGCTGCGACGCTTGGTGCCGACGCGCTGAGCGGCCATCAAAGCCGTTGAGGCGACGACTGCCGCCTGGCGTTCGGATTCGGTCGGTTCTCTTTGCTCGGTAATCCAAGGAAATCGACGCCGGTCCAATCCCGTCAATACAACCTGAACTACGCGATCCACAAGTGCCGAGTTCGTCCGAAGCTGCTTAGCGTTCAGTTGTGCGGCGTCAGCAACCGTCTTGAGGTCGTCGACCGAAATTGGGGGTCCGGCCAAATACCGAAACGCGTGCAACAACTTCTTGTTCGTCAAGACTTCAATGGCATCGGCCGCCAAGTTCGTTAAATCCACGGTGGTTTCGAACAAGTCCTCCACGTCGCCCTGATACTCATCAAACGCCTCCAGGTAATCGTCTAGCGGCTCCTCGATGCGCTGCTTACGAAAGAGTTCCTTCGCGGCGTTGCTCTGCGCAAGCAATTCGCCAGAATCCCAGTTAGGTGGCTCGACCATCAAGATACCGGCTGCGATAAGAGTTGAATTCCCGGTACGAGCAATCGTTCCATTTCACGCGGCTCAAATTTGGTGAGGCCGCCGGCATAGGTACGGCCGTCGTTTACCGAGGTTGCCGTGTTGAGGTACTCCGCGAGGCGCGAGAGCACCGTCTCGCTCCACGCCTCGCGCGGGTAAAGTCCGTGCGCGATATTGATATGCCGAGCCTGCGCACGGTTGCGGACAAACGCTGGCGGACGACGGGCCATATAAGTCGCCAGAATCGGCGCCGGCGAACGCAAACCAACTGACCACCACGCCTTGCGGTTCGCAGCAACGTACGACTGGTGGGCTCCCACGGCTTTCGCCCAGGATAAAAACCGGTCGATGCGCGCGCGGTCGCCGGAATCAAACAAATCTAATTCGGCTGGCAAATCAATAATCCGCCGCAAACCGGAAAGATCATCCAATACCTTGCCGGCATGGAACAGTTCGCGGGCCTTCGTGACACTGGCAAACAGCACCGCATCGGGCAGGCCGTTGCTATGCGGCCCCGCGACCCAGACCTTGTTTGCACCAGTGACCTGCCCTCGATGCACGCGGCAAAGCTCGCCCAGTTCGATATAGCCCGCTAGCCCTTTCCGCGCCGGGCGCGTCAAGTGCGACCAGCGCGGCTCGGTTTCGAGCCGCTCACGTCTCACACGATGGTTTGTGACTCCCTCGCTAATCGCGTCGAGCGAGGCAACCCGCCTGAGGCGAACCGACTTCGGCCGGGCGCCAATTTCAAAATAGGTAATGGCCGCCGTGGTGGCGGCGTCCGGAAACGGCATCGCCGTTGGCTCGATGACTGTGATGGCTTGGCCGCCTAGGTCGCGCAGGAATAGTTGTCGCACCAGTTTACCGTAGTTGACGTCCAACCATTCAGCGGCGGTGACGAAGGCGCCAAAATCTCCCGAAGCGGCATGCAGCACGGTCGCCAGGAAAAAATGCACGTGTAGGCCCGCGAGTTGACTCGCCTCCAAGCCGTAACGCGCGGCCTTCGTCACAAGCCACTTCTTCCACGCCGGCGAGACGTCATGATGGCGCACGTAGGGCGGGTTGCCGATAAAAAGCGTCCTCCCATCAACATGGCCGAGTTCGAAATCGCGATAATCCGAAACGACCACTTCCGCGCGCTCGGCCATACC
>JAICIG010000689.1 GCA_025924495.1 Pirellulales bacterium
GCCCTGCGCCAACGGGGTGGTTTCACCCGGCTCCAGATGTTGCAAATAGTCCAGCATCCGCCAGAGGCTGCGGCGGCCGCGCCAGATCGGCCCCATCGCTGAGACGGCCAGCAAGCGGGATGAACGCAAGACGTTTCGCGAGCTGATTGTTTATGCGAAAAAGAACGCCGCGTTCCTCGATGGCCTGCTCTTCTACAAGGTGGACCGCGCCGCCCGCAATCTGTTCGATTACGTCGAACTCGAACGGCTGGAGTCGGAATACGGCCTGCCGTTTATTTCGGTGTCGCAGCCGACCGAAAGCACGCCCGCCGGTAGGATGATGCGACGGACTTTGGCGTCGATCGCAAGTTTTTACACGGAACAGCAATCGGTCGATGTCCGCGAGGGGCTGGCCCGTCGCGTGCAAGAGGGCTGGTTTGTCACTCGCGGCCCCTACGGCTACCGCAACGTCCGCAAGGACGGGCGGGGCATCGTCGAAGTTGACTCCGATGCCGCCGCCAACGTCAAAC
Organism: Pirellulales bacterium; assembly: GCA_025924495.1. Next base: position 510 of record JAICIG010000689.1, read on the forward strand.
GCATCTTCCATCTCTATGCCTACGAAAGCCTGACGCTCGACAGCTTGGTCGAGCAGATAAATTCCGAAGGCATGGTCTTCCGTCCCGCGACGCCGAAGTTCCCGCGAAGCACGGTCCACAACATCCTGAGGGACCGGGCCTACATCGGCGAAATCCTTCACAAGGGGCAGTGGTACCAGGGCAAGCATGAACCGCTGATCGGTCGGGCGACGTGGGATCGCGTGCAAGCCCTCCTGGGCGATCATGTCTATCAGTCGCACGCGCTGACCTATGCCAGTGACCTGATCCAGTGCGGTCATTGCGGGCATCCGATCACCGGCGAGCAAAAGACGAAGATGACGAAAACGGGCGAGCGGTTCTACACCTATTACCGCTGCACCTATTACAACGTCGCCGGCCATCCTCGTGTCCGCGTCCCGGAAGCCGAGCTTGACCGGCAGGTGCTGGCGATCTTCGACAAAATGCGGGTCGAAGATGAAGGAGTCCGCGACTGGTTCCGCATGGTGCTGGCATCGCAGACGCGGGACGCACAGGCGGATTCCCGCGCCCAACGGGACGAACTACAGCGGCAGGAAACGCTCCTCGTGCAGCAGCAGGACCGGTTGCTCAACATGCGGCTGGCCGACGACATCGACCAGGAGACGTTCGTCCGCAAGCACACGGAGATGCGGGACCGCCTCGCCTCGATCAAGCTGCAACTCGACGTGCTCGACCGCTCGCACGACGAAACGGCCGAGTTAGCGGCGAAAGTTTTTGAACTTTCGCAAACGCTTCGGCAGCAGTGGCTTACCGCCAATTACGACGCAAAGCGCCGTTTGCTCGAAATCGCGTTTTTGAACTGCACGCTCGACGGCGCAACTCTCGTCCCCACAATGAGAAAGCCCTTCGACGTTTTGGTCGAAGGGCTTCTTTCTACAAATAGTCGGGGCGACTGGATTTGAACCAGCGACCTCTACGTCCCGAACGTAGCGCTCTAGCCAGGCTGAGCTACGCCCCGATGAGGGAATACTCGATTCTAGGCGATTGGCCCGAGCGATACAACCGAGCCTTGGAGCTAGGCCAGTCTCCAACCCCAAAGCGTATTGTTGGCAATAAGCGCCTATCCGAGAGCCGGCTGGCAGGCGGGACGCCCGCGCCACCACGCCGGTTCTCGGATAAGCTCTAAGCCCGGCTTATTCACCGGATTTTTATCTGAGGGAAGAAACATTGCGTGATTCCCGGCGTTTCATGAGGGATTGGAGGCCGTTCATGAACAACCAGGAGATCACGCAATGGGTGAACCGCA
>JAICIG010000690.1 GCA_025924495.1 Pirellulales bacterium
CGCGGCTACCTGGGCTGGGAGCCGAGCACGCCGCTGGCCGAGGGCATGCGCAAAACCTGCGATTGGATTCGCGGCGAATATCAAGCCAAGTACGGCGTGCAAGCGGGCGCGGCGTAATCAGACAACTCAACCGAAGGTAGCTCCCGAACTTGTGCCGGGCGGTTCGCCGGTTTCGGTCAGGCGGGCCACAAGGGCCGGGACTACCAAGATTCATGCGACGATCGATGAGCAACCAAACTCCCCGTGTCAGCATCGGCGTGCCGGTCTATAACGGCCAGAACTACCTGGCCGAGGCACTCGACTGCCTCTGCGCGCAGACATTCGACGATCTGGAAATCGTCATCTCCGACAACGGCTCGACCGATCGCACGGAGGACATCTGCCGCGACTACGCCGCCCGCGACCGGCGCATTCGTTATCACCGCCAGCATTCCAACCGGGGCGCCGGCTGGAATTTTTCGGAGGTGTTTCGGCTCGCCCGCGGAGAGTATTTCAAGTGGGCGGCGCACGACGATCTGTGCGCGCCAACGCTCATCGAGCGGTGCGTCGAACGGCTCGATGCCGATCCGGGGTTGGTGCTCTGTTCGGCTCGTGCCGCGGTGATCGACGCCGAGGGGCAAAGAGTCGATGATTCATCACTCGATGCGCGAGAAACCGATTTCCAAGGCGTTTCGTCGGCCCTCGAAGCCAGGCGGCTATGCTGCGTCGGCTCGCCGCGCGCCAGCCGGCGCTATCGGGGCGTGCTCGTTTATTCGCTGCGCTGTTACGAGGTTTTTGGGCTGATTCGGGCCGCGGCCATGCGCCGCACCGGCTTGCACCGCCCATACAACGGCGCCGAGAAGGTGTTTCTCGCCGAGTTGGCATTGCTCGGTCGATTCGCAGAACTCGATGAGACGCTGTTTTTCTCACGCTGGCACGACCAGCGCTTCTCGGCCAACCGGTCTGCGGCCGCCCAGGCGCGCCACATGGATCCGCGGGCGGCGCGGCGCGTTACGCTGCCTCGGCAATTGCGCTCATCGTGGGGATATTTCTCGCTGATTCCGAAGTCAGATCTGCCTCGCCTGGAAAAAATCGGCTGCCTGCTGGCCTTTGGCCGTTACCTGTCGCAAGCCGGCAAATGGCGGCGGGCGATCGTCGAGGCCGCGCTGGGCCGGGGCACAACGGTCGCTTTGCCGGCCGAACGCAAATCGGAATTCAATCCGTCTATGGCACGCGCGATACGAACAGAGACCAGGAACCCGTACTCGGTCGCACTTCCGTTGATGTTTCCCCTCGAGTCGTCTTCGTCAGATCGCACATAAATGACCAAGCGAATCCTTATCACCGGCGGTTCGGGCGGCATGGGGGCCGCGCTGGCACGGCGCTGCGCTCGCGCCGGCGCTTGGCCGATCGTCGGCTATTGCCGCAATGCCGCGGGGGCCGCCGCCATTGTCGATCAATGCGGCGCCGGTGAAACATTGCCGCTGGATCTGCTTCAAGACGATCTGGGATTAAAGGGAGAACTGCCCCAGGTCGATGCCGTCGTGCATTGCGCCGCCGACTATTCGCCCGCCCGGTCTCTGCTCGGCGATCCGGCAACGACCGAGCGGCTACTGCGAGCGAACGTCGTGGGTCCATTGCGGTTGACCGGGGCGCTTGCCGCGCGCTCCGATCAACTGCGGCAAGTGCTTTTTATCCTGTCGTCTTCAGCGTTTTGCCGCGGCACAGGGCCCTATGCGCTGTCCAAAGCAACGGCCTTGGCAGCGGCGCGGCTCTTGGCCAACGAGCTTTGGCCGCGGGGAATCCA
>JAICIG010000691.1 GCA_025924495.1 Pirellulales bacterium
GCTCTGCTACAATTGTAGCCATCAGGACGAAACCATTGAACACCCCCGGAACCGACGGCGGGCCGCACCACATTCATTTCAGATCGTAGCTCATTATGGTCAATCGTCGAGAATGGATCTCGCTACAGAGCTCGGCAGCAGTCGCTTTAGCGACCAGAAGCGTCGTAGGCGAGGACAGTTCCCCAAAGCCTTCAACGCTCACCATCACTGATGTGAAGGTAACGCCGATCGCTCTGGCCGATCCGCCCTTGCTCGCCGCCAGCGGCTGTCATGGTCCGTACTTTCTGCGAAACATCGTCGAGATCACGACCGACCCCGGATACGTCGGCATCGGTGAAACTCATGGCAGCCAGCGCGTCACTGAGGCGCTGCTCAAGTCTCGTGAAGTCGTGATCGGGCAAAATGCTTTCGCCTACCGGCGTCTTTCGCAGCCGTTGCGCACTATCTCGGAAGCCGCTTACGCTGGCATCGAGTTGGCATGCCTTGACGCCTGCGGCAAGGCCACCGGCCGGCGGCTGTGCGAGCTGCTGGGCGGCCCCGTGCGCGAGGAAGTCGAGTTTGCCGCCTACCTGTTTTATCGCTACGCGGCGGACCGAGCGGAGTTGCTGGCTGATCCGCGTATCGTCGATGGCCGCGGCCGTGGGAACCGCGCGCTCGACTCGTGGGGTGAAATTCGCTCTCCCGAAACAATGGCCAATCTGGCTATCCAATTCCGTGATCGCTGGGGCTTTCGTGTTTTCAAGCTCAAAGCCGGAGTGCTTTCTCCCGAGTTGGAGTTGGCCACCCTGCGGGCTTTAGCTGAACGGCTCGGCAACGCCTGCTCGTTGCGAATCGACCCCAATGCGCGCTGGAAGACGGAGACCGCCGTCCGCATCGGCCGCGGGCTAAAAGCGCTGCCGCTGGAATACTATGAAGATCCCGTCGCGGGTCAGGCAGCGATGGCTGAGGTCCGTCGCGTTACTGGCTTGCCGATGAGCACCAACATGTGCGTCACCCGTTTTCAGCACTTGCCCGATGCGTTTCGCCTTCAACCGATCGACGTCCTGCTTTGCGATCATCATTATTTCGGCGGCCTGGCGGGTTGCCTGGCGCTCGGACCGGTGGCGGATGGCGTCGGTTGGAAGCTGAGCCAGCACAGCAACAGCCATACGGGCGTCACGATGGCAGCCATGATCCACCTCGCCGCCGCTTTGCCGCAGCTCGTGCTGGCCAGCGACACGCATTATCCTTGGTTGCCGGACGATGCCGACATCATCGGCGCCAAATTACCAATTCGCGGGGGTAAAATGTCGGTCCCGCAAGGGCCCGGTTTGGGCGTCGAGATCGATCGCGATCGAATCGCTGCGGCTCACGCGACGTATCAGCGTTGCGGCATGCGGCAGCGCGACGATGCGGGCACGATGAGACTGGTCGAACCGAATTGGAAACGAGAGTTGCTTGAATGACGCCTGCTGATGAATCGCCGCTTCCCAGCGTGGGCCAGCACAACTCCCCGGCCGGAAGCGTGCCGGTGTTTAATTGCCACGCCTGCCTATCGATGCCCGATGCCGAGGGCTGGATTTCGGCACATTGCTGCGATCTGCCCGAGATCCTTGTTCGAGGCAAGACCCAGCGCGAGGCTCTGGCCGCTTTAGTTGCCGCGTTCAAAGCTGCCATTTCGGAGTACCTCGCCGCGGGCGTGGCAATTCCCTGGAGCGATGCTCCGGTAAAAGCCCAGCCGGGCGAACAGGAGCGTTGGATCGCCGTTCATCTTTAGTCA
>JAICIG010000692.1 GCA_025924495.1 Pirellulales bacterium
CAAACGGGGCGGACCGAGACGGGTTGAGTTCATCACGGAGATGTGAGCCGGGGTACCGGACTTGCCCAAGATAGGGGTACCCTTGCGCTGTTCGTCTCCGCGCTATATCTTTATTATGCAAGTGAATAGGGAGGAGTAGCGATGCAATCGGCGAGAAGAGCGACTGCAAAACACGTGTGGCGCGGATGGTGGTGCCTGCCGCTGCTGCTGGGGTTCGTCTTAGTGCGACCCAACGTCCCCCTGCATGCAGCTTCCAACACAGCTGCCGTAGCGGACGCCGCCAAAGCGGATGATCTGCCTGCGGTCCGCAAACTGATCAAGGAACACACGGATGTGAATATCCCCGCCAACGACGGCTCCCCCGCGCTCTTGTGGGCGGCGTACCACTCGAACCTAGAAATGACGAAGGCGCTTCTCGCGGCGGGAGCCTTGGTTGATGCGGCCAACCATTACGGCGTCAGCCCTCTTCTGCAAGCGAGCCGCAACGGCGACGTCGAAGTTATCCGCGCATTGCTCGATGCCGGAGCCGAGGCCACGCGTTGGCACGCCGAGGGCGAGACGCCGCTGATGGCTGCGTCGCGGACCGGCCGCGTGGACGCCGTTAAATTACTGCTTTCCCATGGCTCGTTCGTCAACGCCTCGGATCCGTTTCAGGAAGAGACCGCGCTCATGTGGGCGTCCGCAGAAGGTCATGTGGAAGTGGTGAAGACGCTGCTGGCCGCCGGCGCTGATCCCAACCTCAAAGCGCATGTCTCCAGGATCACGGACCGCAAAAACGCCGACCATCCCTCAGGCGGCTTCACGGCCTTGATGTTTGCCACGCGTAACGGACACGAGGATGTCGTTAGGGCGTTGATCGCCGGGGGCGCCGATCCGAAGCTCACCAACGCCGATGGAGCGACCGCGACCGTCATCGCCATCGTCAACGACCGCTTCGATCTGGCAAAAACCTTGATCGACCTGGGCGCCGACCCCAACGATGGAGCCTTGTTCTTCGCCGTGGACATGCACGACGCTACGATCGACATGCGCGCACACGACGGCTCACGGCTGCAGCCCAACCATCCGAACAATCTAACCGCCCTGGGGCTGGTTAAGGTGCTCCTGGACGTCGGTGCGGACGTGAACAAGCCGTTTGTCGGCGCGTTACACTCGACCACTCTTTGCTGCGGCGCGGCGATCAACAGCTCGCCGTTTTACCGCGCTGCGACGGCAGCCGACGTCGAAGTCCTGAAGCTGATGCTGGCGCCCCGTTCCCCAGCGAACGCGGCGAAGATCGAGTGGACCCCGGCCGAAGTCAAGCCTAAGGACGCCAAAGGTCCTGCCCGGCCGAACCCGAACGCGGGCAAGACGCCCCTGATGGCTGCTATAAAAGGGGGCCAAGGCGCACCGATCGCCGGAGGGCCCGGTTTCACCCGCATCGGTCCGCCGCAGTTCCGCGAGCCCGGCAGCCGCGATCCGCTCGAGGCTATCCAGCTGCTCCTGGCCGCCGGGGCCGATCCTAACGTGAAGGCGGGCGATGGCTCGACGCCGCTCCACCAGGCCGTGCAAGAGGAACACGTAGGAATGATTCGTGCGCTGGTCGCGGCCGGGGCCAAGCTGGACGCCGTCAATAAGGACAATCTTACGCCCCTGCTTCTGGCCGAGGCGCCTAAAAAGCCAAACCCCGCCGACATGGGCGACTTGGATGTGTACAAGCCGAAGCGCAATTCGAAAGAGGAGATCGTGGCAGCTTTG
>JAICIG010000693.1 GCA_025924495.1 Pirellulales bacterium
CGGTCAGCTGGACGTAGATCCGCGCCAGCATGACGAACAAAATGACCAGGATTGCGCCGGTTACGAGCTGGCCGACGATCAGCACAAGCAGACTGCCGACGCTGTGCGGCGAGACATCAGAGAACAGCAGCTTGGCGAGCAATGTCGTGACGGCCTGACTTGCAACGAGCAGAACGAATGCGGCAATGAAGCAGATAAGCAAGAAACCAAAGAGCCGCCACCAATTACCTTGGGTCAGGTCCCAGCTGCGGCGAAGAACCTGCAGCGGCCCGGCGGGCTCGGCGCTCGCTACGGCCGAGATCAAGATGAGGCGCACCGCGAGGAACATCCCGACGCCGGTCACGGCCAAGAGACCGAGGGCGGCTGCCGGTGAGGGATGTTCCGGATCTTTGGCGACGAGCGCATAGAGCACGGAGCCGACGAAAAAGAACGGAACGGCCCAGGCGACCCAGGCTCCAACAAAGACGAGGAAGCGGCGCGCCGCATGGGCGATCGCGTCGCCAACCGAAACGTGCGGTGCCATTGCGAGGCGTACGATTGAAAGCTGGCCGACGAGCGCAATGAGCGCAGGAATGAGGCCGAGAAGCATCCATGGGCTTGGCTGCGGCATCTGCGTCGGATGAGCATTGGGCATCACCGCATTGATGATGACGCCCGGAAGTACGAAAAAGGCCAAAGCAACCGTGCCGATCAGCTTGCCATCACGCGCAAGCACGACCCTCGATTCGTCCCACGCCCGAGAAATCGACAATTTGGTCATTCAATGCCCCTGTGATTGCGCCACGGCGTTATGCGGATGGCATTCGCATCGCGCAACGGCTTGCAGCGCTGGTTCGGCCGGGCCATCTGCGCGCGAGTGGGCGCGACCGACGATATCGAATGGAAAATTTCCAGCGAGCCGGTCGCTTATCCCGAAGCGCTATCGTTCATGGAACAGCGCGCAGCCGCGATCCGAGATGGTGACGAGCGGGAGTGCGTGTGGCTGCTCGAGCATCCGCCTCTGTTCACGGCAGGCACGAGCGCCGACCCGGCCGAATTGTTCAACCCGCTAGGCTTGCCCGTTTTCGAGGCCGGGCGTGGCGGACGTTACACCTACCACGGCCCCGGCCAGCGCGTCGGTTACCTGATGCTCGACCTGGAAAAGCGCGGAAAGGACATCCGCCGCTTCGTCCATTCGCTCGAAGGCTGGATGATCGACGCGCTAGTTGAGCTGGGCGTCGCCGCCCATCGCGCTCCGGGCCGAATCGGCATCTGGGTCGGCGAGGGATCGGCGGAGGCGAAGATTGGCGCACTAGGCGTCAGGGTGAAGCGCTGGGTGACCCTGCACGGCTTTTCGCTGAACGTTGCGCCCGACTTATCGCATTTCTCGGGCATCGTGCCTTGCGGCATTGCCGAATTCGGGGTCACCAGCCTCGCACAGTTAGGGAAACAAATCGGGACTGAGCGTGTTGATGCGGCCTTGAGGAGTGGTTTTCCGCAGTTTCTCAACAGTTTGAGTGTCGAGTGCAAAGTCTCTTGATGGAAACTCGCCCTTCAGACTATTGTGCGCGCGATTTGCGACGCGGGAAACCGGTGCAGATCGCAATAATTAGGGAGTCTTGAATGCGTGCTCTTATCCTGGTCGCTGGTGCGGCCCTGGCGGTTGCGGCTTGCAGCAGCAACGACAACGCCAA
>JAICIG010000694.1 GCA_025924495.1 Pirellulales bacterium
CGAAAACCAGCGGCTGATCGACCAATATACCGAGATCGCTCGGCTGGCCGGCGGTCTGGCCCACGAAATCAAAAACCCGCTCTCGACCATTCGGCTGAATATGGAGCTGCTGGCCGAGGATTTTCAGCAGGACGAGTCGCCTCGCAATCGCAGGGCGCTGGGCAAGATCGCCGTGGTGCAGCAAGAGTGCGAACGATTGCACGAGCTGCTCGACAATTTTTTGAACTTTGCCAAGGTCCGCCAACTGCGGCTCGAGCCAACCGATCTGAATCAACAGTTGATGCAGATTCTAGACTTCTATCGTCCGCAGGCGGCGGAAGCGAAAATCGAGATTCTGCCCTACCTGACTTCCGACCTGCCTAGCGTGCTGCTCGATCGCGAATCGTTTCGCGGGGCACTGTTGAATCTGATTCTGAACGCCCAGCAGGCCATGCCCGACGGCGGCACGCTGGTGGTGGCCACCGAGCTCACACCGCGCGGCGTGGCGTTGCACCTGATCGACAACGGCTGCGGCATGAGCGAGAAGACGCTCTCGCGGATGTTCGAGGCGTTTTATTCGACCAAGCCCAGCGGATCGGGACTGGGTCTGCCGACGACCCGAAAGATTGTCGAAGCGCACAGCGGGCGAATTGCCGTGCAAAGCAAGGAAGGAAAGGGAACGCAGTTTACGATTGAATTGCCCGTGCCGCAGCGCATTCGGGCAGGAGCTGCGCAAGGAAGCGACCAACCTGCGGCAGGCGCTGGCCGATCGCCGGATAATTGAACAGGCTAAGGGCGTGTTGATGAAAGTGACGGGCATCGACGAACGGGCCGCCGTCCGCCGCCTGCAGGAACTAGCTTCCGACAAGAACCAAACTCATCGAGGCGGCCCACGCCGTCTTAGTGTTCGAAAAGGCTTTGCGACCCGCCGAAGAAAAGTGAGCGCGCGTGACAAATCCGCACACTGCCCGCGACGGAACCGCACGCTTCGGCTTGTTCTTTTCGGCTGCCGTCCGCTAAACCGGTCGATTCTGCGGGCGATGAACAGCGCGGTTGAAAGACTCAAGTCGGGCACTGGATGTGTCCCGCGAGCCAGGAAGGATGAAAAGATGAACAAATCAAGCTCGGCGACCTGTCGATCCACCGCAATGATATCATCCGCGTGTACCGGGAACACTCATCCGCGCTAATCTTCGCTAATCTAAAGAAGGAGACCGCTGTTTCGAGTAACTCCGATCAGCTTCCCAATCTGAAACCGAGGATCCGCCGCCGTGCTGCATCGGTTCGGGTCCAAACGCCGCATGTGCTCCGCCGCGCGCGGCGCGCCAAATCGCATGCATACGGGCAACACGGCAATGCCGCGAGGCTGGCAAGTCTACGAGGAAAAGGGGCGGCCGGCAGGTGCGGTGGGCACCGTAGAGACTTCAGGCGAAGGGGTGGCCGCAGCACTGGCCCGTGATGGCCACTTCGTTTTGTTTCACTAACCCAAGGGGGATTCCGTCCGACCTTGCTCAGATTGCCGACGGAAAGCTATACTGCCGAGCGTCAAGTTCGGAACGTCGGCCAGCACTCCCTCCGTCGCCTGATGCCAAAATATGTTGTACGCGTGGGCGCCATGCGCCTGTTGGGCGTGTTTACCACCAGCCGGGGCGAGGTACTC
>JAICIG010000695.1 GCA_025924495.1 Pirellulales bacterium
ACGGCTGCCGCGCTGGGCGATGTCACCGGAGTATTCCGCTATGAGATGACGCAAGCGCATAGCGGCGAGCAGCTCGCTTCGCTGGCACGTCCTTATCCGGATGCGACGCGGGTCACCCTAGTCGGCATCCGCCACGGCCGCCCGGTCACATCGACCTATTCCCTGGCCGAGTTTCGCCGGATGACAATCGAAAACGGCGATGTCGTCACGTTTACGCCGGACACGCCGACCAATGTCATGAGCGTCAAATTCGAGGGCCGCATCGATGGGCCGACGAGCCTCGTCGTCTCGCGCCAAGCCACCTTGTTTGACGTTCTGCCGTACATTCCGGTCGATCCGTATTTTTCCGATGTCTCGTCGGTCTATGTCCGTCGCGTGAGCGTGGCGCAGGCGCAGGAGAAGGCAATCAAGGACGCGATGCAGCGCCTTAAAACGCAGGTGGTGACGTCCCCGACCATCACCTCCGAACAGGCCCAGATGCAGCAGGATGAGGCCAAAGTCATCTTCCAGTTCTCGGAGCAGCTCAGCAATGTGAAGCCCGAGGGACGGCTGGTGGTCGAGCACAATGGCCGGCTGGAGAATGTGCGGCTCGAAGAGGGCGACGTTATCGTCGTTCCGTCGAAAACCGATCTGGTTCTGGTGAGCGGCGAGGTCAGAGTGCCGCAGGCGATGGTTTGGGTGCGCGGCGCCAATCTGGAGCACTACATCAAAACCGCCGGAGGCTTTACCGAGCGTGCCAACGATTCCCGCATTCTCGTATTGCGGCCCAGCGGTGAAGCGATGGTCGGCTCCGATCCTGCGGTTTCACCGGGCGATCGGGTCATTGTCCTGCCGGCCTCCAGCAACTGGACGATCCCGCTGATCAAGGATATGACGCAGATACTGTACCAGATCGCGGTCACGACGGGCGTCGCGCTGACCCTCAACTAGTACCGCGACGCCGCACTGCGCGGCATCGTGGGATTGCGTCCCGCAAGCCGGGACGTTACGGCGCCGCATGTTGTGGTATGCTTTGCCTGACGATCGCGGCGCGTATCGCAATTTTTGGGAGAAGAGTCTGCCGTTATTTTGCCTTCCTGGCAGGCTATGAACTGACACAGGTCGGTACCGGCATTTAATTGGGCATCATGGCTTCCTCGGATGATGTAATCGACGCGCTGCGCCTCGGCGACTATGCGAGTGCCGAGAACCTGCTCGATTCGTTAGGGGCGACAAAGCGAACGGCGGGACAGCGCCTGAGGCTCTTATGGGCGCTGACGCAGTTGATTCGTCAGAACATGGATGAGACCGTCGAGGTCCTTGAAGAAGTTTGCGCCCGCGGCGCGCGCGAGGGTCGCACCGCCCATCAGCAGGTGCGCCAATATGTCGGTGTGCTCGCCTCCATTGTGCCTCTGTCGGGTGCCCAGGAAATCCGGCTGCGGCTTGGCGATTTCTACCTGCGGCAACAAAGGCCTGGGGAAGCCGCACCGTGGCTCGACGATGCGCTCGCGGCCGATGCGGCCGATCCCCTGGCTATTTTCTTAGAGGCGAATTGCCGGTTTGCGCTTTATGGCGAAAAGCAAGCCATTCGCGATATGGAA
>JAICIG010000696.1 GCA_025924495.1 Pirellulales bacterium
ATCGGGGATTGAATGAGCAGCTACGGGTTTACCAACGCCGTCAGGGCAACTAGATCCTGCGCTTCCGGATTGAACGTGACCAACCCTTCGGCCTGCGCAGCGCGGAGCAGGCGCTGGTCGGACGCGACGAGAACCAGGTCGTCCCCCTGATTGCGCAAGGGGTGCGCCACATCCAGGGCTACCCGAAGCATGATCGCGTCGGTTGCATTGATCGAGTGCGTGATGATGCCAGGACGGAAACCACTTCCGCCGCTCCGACATTGAGCAGGAAGATGCGATGCTCGGGCACGTTATCAAGAATGAAGTCGACCAGGGCCGAGCCCGTTTCGGGCGCGTAACGCTTGGCCAGGGCGCTGCCGTCGAGAAAGAAGGATCGCATGAGGCTTATTCCTCACGCATGGCAATGAGATCGCGGCTGAAAGCATTGTCGTTGGGATCCATCCCCGTAGCGAGCAGCCTTTGGCGGAACTGTTTGGCACCCATTGGTTGGCCCTGAATGCCAAGACGCTCACGAACTGCTTGCCAAGCTGCGATGGCGGCAGCATGTTGGGCGTGGGCCTCTTGGATGAGACGCGCTCCGCGGTTTGCGGAGCCGTGCGACCGTGCCAATTCGGCCCTTAACTCGGCTACGTCTCGCTCCATAGCCGATAGCCGTTTTTCGAGGCTTTGCAGCGTTATCGCCATGATGTAATCCAGTATAGCAGACGAGTACGCACGGACAAAAGACGAATGCCGAGGACAACCTCATGAGACGACGCCCTGGATTTGTACGGCGGATTGCGAAACTTTATTGGACGGCCGGGGTCTGATAATCGGCGGAGGAGTTGGACCGGGGGCGGCGTATGGGGGCGGCAAAGCTGGTATGCTTAGAGGTCTGGAGCCGGTTGCCGTCCGCGCGAGCCACGATGCTGGTCTATAAAGCGATGTGCTCGACCAACGCGCTCACCAAGAACACGCCGCCCTGACGGCCCTACGACGGGGCCAGCTTCTTGAGGGCGATCTGAGCCGCGGCCCGCGACCAACTGTCTTTGTCGGATTGAAGCATCTTCTTCAGGGCGGCAATCGACCGCTTGCCGCCGATCTCCGCCAGGATGTGACAAGCGTCGGCGCGTACCGTTTTGTCTTTGTGCTTCAACAGCCCGATCACTTCGGGCTCGGCCACCGATCCCATCGCCTTCAGCGCGGCGGAGGCGACGCCGCGATCGCCGTCGTTCGGCAGCAGCTTGGCCACCGCCTCGGCGGAACGCTTGTCGGGAATCTTACCCAGGGCTTCCAGCGTCGCACGGCGAATGCCTGAATCGAGTTGATCGAGCATCTTCAACAGTGCCGGCACGTTGTCTTTGGTTCCCCACACGCCCATGGCGCGGATCGCCGCGTCGTGCAGTAGGGCCGTGGAATCGCGCATCAGCGGCTCGACGGCCTGGGTCACCTGCGTCCGCCGGCTATCAAGCGGCTGCATCCGGGCCAGCTTGTTCACCACCAAGCCTTTCTGCGACGAGTTGCCGGCCGTCTTCAGCTCGCGCAGCAGGCGGTCGACGTCTTGCGCGGTGGGCGATGCCGCC
>JAICIG010000697.1 GCA_025924495.1 Pirellulales bacterium
ATGAATATCGCGTCGAGGCGCTGGTGGGCTGTGGTAAGGGCAGCGGCGGCAGTGCGGTCGAATTTCGAGCGGCGGACCAGACGCTGATGCTTACGGTGCCGGAGACCGGCGGTTTTCAGCAGTTCGTCGCCCAGGAGCTCGGCCGGTTCACGTTTGCGCGTGCCGGGCGCTATCGGCTGGAGGTACATGCCACCTCGAAGCCGGGGCCAGCCGTGATGGATCTCCGAGATATCAAACTCACTCCTGTGCGGACCGGCAGACGGCCGTAGGCTGGGGCAAGCTTGCCCCGGCGGATGCCAACATTCCTACGGCGCGGATCGCGGTCGCCGGACAAATCGCCAGACGTTAAGCACGCTGACCGTCCGTCGCTGTGCATCGACCCGAAACACGACGGCGAGTGGATAGACAAAAAGAATTCGTCGCCCTCCCGTTCGCGATTCGCCTTGCTGCTCTGGACGCGCGGCCAATTGACGATCGATCTGGCGTGCCGCAACGGTAACGGCGTCACGCGTGGATGAATCGGCCTTCAACCAAATCGCAGCCAATTCGTTTAGAGCGGATTGAAGCCACTCCACGCGGAACATCACAACTGCTCCAGATACCGCAGCACTTCCTCAGTGGTATACCGCGTTTCCGAGGAGTTTTCCCGGCGCTGTAGTTCATCCTCACTGATCGGTGGATCGAGCGGACCATACTCATCGGGATCGTAGACAGGGATAAGTCGAGCGAGTACCCGACCCGCGTCATCGCACAACTCAAGGGGCAGGGCAAAACCTCGAAGCTTCTCGCGCAACAGCGAATCTACCACGACTCGCGCCATCGCATCGTCCTCCTATAGGATTGGTCATATTCCTTCATCGTAATCGGTTGCCCAGTCGCACACAACGCGGCAGCGGTGTCAGTCGCTTGGACCAACCCGGCGGTCCCGCCCCGCTACAACAACGATGATGCCCTGGCGGCGGGTTGCCAAAGGGCGTTAGAATTTCGACACGGAACCAGCGGCGAACCTCGGCCGCTGCGAATTCGTCTTTATTGTCGAACCCGTGCCATTGCTTACGGCCCTACCCAAGAAGCCTACATGGATTCTATGTCGAGCGTTCAAGACCTACCCACCCAATATCATCACGCCGGGCCGCAGAGTCGCTGGTATGCATTTTGGGAACAGAGAGGCTATTTTCATAGCGAGCCCGACCCCGGCCGAAAGCCCTATTGTATTGTTATCCCGCCGCCGAACGTCACGGGGGCGTTGCACCTGGGGCATGCGCTGAACAACTCCTTGCAAGACATCCTGATTCGTTTCAAGCGGATGCAAGGGTACAACTCGCTGTGGATGCCCGGCACCGACCATGCCGGCATCGCCACGCAGGCCGTCGTCGAGCGCCGGCTGTTGGAAGAAGAGAAACAGAGCCGACACGATCTGGGCCGCGAGAAGCTCGTCGACCGCATCTGGGAGTGGAAGAAGGAATACGAACAGCGCATTTTGGGGCAGTTGAAACGCATGGGCTGTAGCTGCGACTGGCAGCGGACGCGTTTCACTCTCGACCCGGTTTGCGC
>JAICIG010000698.1 GCA_025924495.1 Pirellulales bacterium
TGTCGACATGGCATCGCTGTTGGCACAGATGGCACGCCAGCGTTGCTTTATTCTCGCTCGGCCGAGAATCCGCATGATAAATTGTTGTTGGCGCGACGGACCGAAGCGGGATGGAAATCGTCGCAGGTGCTTGGCTTCAACCCAAGCCTGGTCTCGAATCTCGTTGCCGCAGGCGACGGACAACTGGCATTTGCCTATGCCGATGCTGACGACCGCACATTATGTCTAGCCCGCGGGCATTCCGACGTATGGGAATCAGAATGGGTCGGCGATCTTCCCTCGCTCGAAGAAATGCCCGGGGAATGGGATGAGCACCAAAGTCGACAACTGTTTTTGATTGTCGATGGCGGCGGTCAGCCGGTCATTGTGGTTCGTGCCACCACCAGCCAGGCCGGAGCGCTTTGGTCGTTCCGTACAGAATAATGCCTAACGCGATGAGGGGGCGAGAGCGCGCAGGTGTGCGACCAACAGCGGCTCGGGCTGAGGGAACCAGCCGTGCAGGCGAACAGAGAAAGGCGGCACCGACTCGCCCTTGCGTAATTCCTGAAGATAAACTTGCAAGATCTGCCGTCGCGTGGGATCGCCTTCCATCAGCCAATGTGTCCACGCCCACGACTCGGCATAATCGAGCTGCGTCATGTCGCTGGCTGTGGCGAGACGCTCCAGCCGTGCAAGATCGGGCTTCCAGCCAAAATGCAGCAGCTTGTCGAGCAGCAAGTTGACGTGCGGCTGGTTCAGGCCCTCACGCCCGCGAGGCACCTCGGCGTATTCGGCCAGACCTTCGTCGAGCCAGAGCGGTAGGTTCCGCACGACTGAGTGCAGGTAACCGTGGGCCACCTCGTGACGCAGATCTTCCGCGATGCGATCGCCCCACTGCGCATAAACCGCCAGACGCGTGTCGCTCTCGACGAAGAACGCCCGCCGTTGCGGAAAGTTCGGATAATATCGCTCCAGGAACTCGCGAAACCGCGCCTCGGTATCGAACAAGTAGACGTTCACCGGCTCGTCGGACTTGGGCAACTGCAATTTGGTCAGAAGCTCGTTGCGCTCCAGCACTAGCTCTTCGAGCAAACGATGGTGTGCCGGCAAGGCAAAATCGCTGTAGACCACGATCGGATCGAGCACCAGCGTGTGCGTTAAGGGCAGGGCGCTGGGGCGCCCGGCAAAGCCGCGGCAACCGACCGCGACGCAGCACAGCGCCAGCACCGTGATCCAACTGGCTGCCTTCATGCCGAGAGCCTCATGGGCGTTTCCAGCGACTCGCGGTAAACGTCTCGTTGCTTCTCAAGTGGTCGATCGACCAAACAATCGATGGCGGCGGCGAATTCCCCTCGCCAGCGGGCCACGCTGTAGTCTTGCTCGACGCGCCGTCGGCCTGCCGCTCCCATCTTGGCCCGCAGAGCGACGTCGCCCGATAAGCGTCCGATGGCGGCTGCCCATTCCCGCGGCGTATCGGCCAGATAACCCGTGACGCCATCGATCACCATCTCGCGATGCACTCCCACCCGGTTGGCCACCACCGGCAA
>JAICIG010000699.1 GCA_025924495.1 Pirellulales bacterium
GTCCGCCACAACCCCGGTGGGCCGTCAGCCGACACCTTGAAGCAATTGCACCATTCGTCCGGGTCGGCGAAGTAGCTGCGGAAGCATAGTCCATGAGCCGATTCAAAATCGAAAGGCGTGGTGAGCACAATGAATCGTTCCGGCCAGGTAAATCCGTCGAACGCGATATCGCTCTGCTTGCGTACAACGCTGCGTCCGCCATCGGCGCCGATCAAATAAGCGCCCGAATGACCCTTAACTCCGTCGGAGCCACGCACATCGACGCTGACCAGACCGCCAGTTTGCCTGACCTCCACCACTTCGTGCGAAAACAGCACCTCGACATTGGATAGCTGTCGTAGACGCTCAAGAATAAGCTTTGCAGTCTTAAACTGCTCGCACTGGACGACGAATGGATGATCGGTGTCATTCTTGAGAATGGCATGATCGAATTCGGCGACCTTCTCGCAGCTTGGCCGATCCCAGAACTGAAAGATCGGCGCTATCAGCCCGACGCGCGCCATGTCATCCGCAAGTCCATCCTCGGCCAGCAAATCGAGCGTGGCGGGATGGGTCGTGGCCGCCCTTGGATCCGGTTGCAAAGTTTCGTTGACGTCGAATATTCGAACCGGGAGGCCACGACGCCCGAGCAACCAGCCGCACAACAGGCCGACCGGCCCACCTCCGGCAATCAATACCCGTCGTTCTTCAGGCATACTCGGACTGCTGTTTATTGCCGCGGCAGCGATCCCACTACATTTCGCGCTACAACACTTCTGACATCGACGGTAGCATGAAGATGCCAGAGGTCAAAAGTTGCAGTGGCCTAATGTTCTAGCTCATAATCGGCGAGGAAAATTCACGCCGAAAATCTGTCGGTGAAGCCCTATGGCTGTCAATAAGAAGCACGACGAGTTTCATACCCTCGACATGAACGCCGGCTGGGAAACCCCGCTTGGCTATCCCAATGGCATCGAACAGAAGATTTTGTCCGGCGCGCTCGATGAGGCAAACAAGCGCGGCACGCGCACGCGACTCCTGCGCTTCGCGCCCGGCGTGTTCACGACGGAGCCCTTCGTGCACGAGTATTGGGAGGAAGTCTTCCTGGTGTCGGGCGACCTGACCGTGGGTAGCGACGCACAGGGAAACGGCGGTAAATCATTTCCCCCTAACACTTATGCGGTCCGTCCGCCCGGCGCCTATCACGGGCCATTTAAGTCGAACGGCGGTTGCACGCTTCTGGAAATCCACTACTTCGATCCGGCCTGAATGACCCGGCGCGGCGAGCGTAGCAATGCGGCTTTGCCGCGACGACGCTCAATATGCCGGTCGCGACAAGCGCAGATCCTTGGACGAAGGTGACCTCGTACACGTCGGGCTGGATCAATAATAAGATCGGAATTTCCGCCGCTACGACTGGAGTCGGGCAGCGGTCATAATGTGCGCGTCACTTTGGACAGATGCGGCGGGTTGTCGGGATCGAGCCCGCCCCGGCGCGCTGCCGCCTCGACCGCGCGATAGGCCGGGACGAGCATGGTGA